>JBFMAY010000014.1:0-87427 GCA_040755455.1 Thermodesulfobacteriota bacterium
AAATAAAAAGAAAAGACAGGTTGAAAAGAGAAACGAGAAAAGTAAATCCGGTGCTGGTTTATCAGACGGCCTTTGGTGCTGAGTTTTTCACCGCCGGAAACTGCTGTTTTTTAAGCCGGCGGTAATAGACCTGGGCAACCTGCTGCAATGGGTGCGCGCCCATATCTGATAAAAAATGGCGGAGACTGCTTTGGTGTTTGCCCTGAACCTTCCTGCCATGTAACCGGTTGTTGCATTTTTTATAGCCCAGCACATCTTTGCTGTTGAATGTTTGCTGTTGATTCTGCTTAAAATGAAATAGAGTCGTCTTGTGATATGGAGGCGGCGTTCTGCCACCTTGTTCGCCACAGCGGCTGGTCCCCAGGAAATCGTCTGTAATCGCGGCACGTTCCGCAGACCGTTATTATTGATCCGGACCAGAAAAGTATTGCCGCTGTGCTTTGCGGTGTCGGCAAGGCAGAGTGGCGGAAGCTGCGTGGAAAATATCTTGCTCATGGAGGAAGTAGATGAAAAATGAAGGTTTGTCCGGTTGTTGCGCCGCAATGCTGTTTGTGGCCCTATCGGTGGGCGCAGCCCCTGTCTGGGCCGAGCCGCTTGCCAAGATCGACGGCGAGGCGCGCTGTGCCGTGTGTGGCATGTTCGTGGCGAAATATCCGAACTGGGTCACCCATATCCGCGATAGCAAAGGCCATGCGAAGATCTTTGACGGGGTCAAGGACCTGATGGCCTTTTATTTTGATCCCGGCGCCTTCGGGTCTGACGGCAAGCTGGCCGTGGCGGAGATATGGGTCAAGGACTATTACACCCTGGCCTGGCTTGACGGCCGCAAGGCCTTTTATGTCGTGGGCAGTGACGTCTACGGCCCCATGGGGGAAGAATTCATTCCCTTTCAGGACCAAGGGGCCGCCGAAAATTTCCTCAAGGATCATCATGGCAGCAAACTTCTGACATTTAGTGAGATTACCAGGGAAATGGTCAAGTCCATGCGTTCCAGGTATAAGATGCAGGCTCCTGTGATGAAATAGCAGATCATGGCGCCGCGGCACCATGATTTTTCCGCAGCGGTTGGCCGTGGCCCTTGCGCCTTCCGCCTCACATTATGGCTTGGCCCCGGTTCTCCCGCCTGCGGCACCCTTGATCCTCCCATCCGGGGTTCATTCATCCCTTGACTTCGGAAAACCTTTCATGCGAAAATCCGTCATATGGAAAAGCGGGATGGGAAGAGGACGGCCAATGCATCCTTGCCCTCGAATTTCCCATGCCGCGCATGAATTCACGGCGGCATGATCAGGACTCAGCTTTACCTTTTTCGCCGCCGAATTGCCCCGTGACCGGGGACCGCCTCACAGCATCACCTCAATATTGCCATGCCGAAAAATAAAAGTGTCATCAGGATATTTCTGTTCAGCGCCATCACCCTTGTGGTTCTTTCCAGTATTCTTGGCGGCGCGATAACCATCTACAACGATTACCGGGATTTTTTGACTGAATCGAAAATCATTGAGGATAAGTATACGGAGCAGCAAAAAGCCCTGATTAAAAATGAGGTGGAGAAAACCGTCGATTATGTCGCCTTCATGAAGTCACTGCTCGAGCATCGCGTGCAGTCCGAGGTGAAAAACAGGGTCTATGAAGCCTATTCGATTGCCGCGCATCTCTACCAGACAAATGCCGGCAGGATGCCTGCCGATGAAGTTGAGAACCTGGTCAGAGAGGCCCTGCGGCCCATCCGTTTCCACAACGGCCGGGGATACTTTTTCGCCGTCTCCCTTGACGGCATAGAGGAACTGTTTGCCGACCGGCCCGAGGTTGAAGGCCAAAACATGCTCGCTATTCAGGACAAGGAAGGGAAATTCGTTATCCGGGACATGATCAGCATTGCCAGGGAAAAGGGCGAAGGATTCTACCAGTACCTGTGGACCAAGCCGTTGCAAGGGGAAAGTGTTTTCCCCAAGATTGCCTATGTGAAACATTTTGAACCGTTAAACTGGCTGATCGGTACAGGTGAATATATTGATGACATGGAAAAGGATATCCAGCACGAGGTTCTTGAGCGCATAGCAAAGATCAGATTCGGCAAGGATGGCTACATCTTTGTCGTTGATTTCAATGGGACCACCTTGATGAACGATACCCAGCGGGAACTGATCGGGGTGAATATCCTGGACCTTACCGACCCGAACGGCGTGAAGGTTTTCCAGGAAGAGAGAAGGGCGGCGGAAAAGCCGGAGGGGGATTTCATCAGCTATGTGTGGAACAAGCCGACCCAGGCAAAACCCGTTCCGAAGATATCATTCATCAAGGGGTACATGAACTGGAACTGGATCATCGGCGCGGGTGTTTATCTTGACGACGTCCAGACCATCATCTCCCAGGAGAAAGAGATATTAAAGAAAAAGGCGGTCAAGCAGGTTTCCTATATCCTCCTGTCAATGGTTCTCTCCATTGTATTAATGGTGCTCATCGCCAGGTTTCTGACGAGGAAGATTGAAAAGGAATTCAATGTTTTCACCAATTTTTTTGAAAAAGCCTCATCCCAGGCGGAAAGCATTGAGGTCAGCGAGCTGCGTTTTCAGGAATTTCAACGGCTGGCGCACTCGGCCAACAGGATGGTGGCAAAGCAGCAGGAGGCGGACCGCAAGCGTTTGCAGGCTGAGGCTGAAAAAGAAAATATTGAAATAAAATTGCGGCAGGCCCAGAAAATGGAGGCCATCGGCACCCTGGCCGGCGGGATTGCCCATGATTTCAATAATATTCTCAGTGTCATTCTCGGCTATTCGGAGATGGCCAGGGACGATGTCCCGCCCAATTCCGGGTTGTCCGAATATATTGATGAAATTTTTACCGCCGGCAACCGCGCCAAGAATCTGGTGCAGCAGATCCTGGCCTTCAGCCGCCAGTCAAAGGTGGAACGGATCATCCTCCAGCCCCAGCCGCTGATCAAGGAGGCCCTGAAAATGCTGCGCTCCTCGATCCCCACCACCATCGACATCCAGGATGATATTGCCGCGGATTGCGGCACCATCGAGGCCGACCCCACCCAGCTCTACCAGATTCTGATGAATCTGTGCACCAATGCCTTTCATGCCATGGAGAAATCCGGCGGCATTCTGCGGGTCGAATTAAAGGTTGCTGAGCATCTCCCGCCGGAATTACAAGATGACGGATCCCCGGTACAGACCTTTATTGAGCTTGCCGTCAGTGACACGGGCCATGGCATCGGCCCGGATATCATCGACAAAATTTTTGATCCCTTTTTCACCACCAAAGAGCAGGGCAAGGGGACCGGCATGGGGCTGGCCATCGCCTACGGGATCATCCGGGATTATGGGGGGACGATTACCGTTGACAGTCAGCTGCACCAGGGGACCACCTTTCATATCTATATCCCGCAGAGCAAAGAGGATGCCGTTGCCCAAAAATCCGCCACTGAGGAGATCCCGACGGGCAAGGAGCGGATCCTGCTGGTGGATGATGAGGAGCTGCTGGCCGGCCTCGGCAAACGCATGCTGGAAAGGCTCGGATATCATGTCACGGTCAGACTGCGCAGCTTTGAGGCCCTGGACCTTTTCTATAAACAACCGGACCGGTTCGATCTCGTGATCACCGACCAGACCATGCCCGGCATGACCGGCATTGAACTTGCCAAGAAAATGCTGCTCATCCGCCCGGATATCCCGATCATTCTCTGTACCGGCTACAGCAGTCAGGTGGATGAAGAGATGGCCAAGCAAAAAGGCATCAAGGAATTCGCCCTTAAACCCCTTGCCAAGGATGAGATTGCCCGGCTGATCCGCAAGGTTCTCAATCATGCCTGAGCGAGGCGGCTTCATCTCGAAAATGCGGATAGGCACGCTCCCTGCCCGCAGGCCAACAGACCAAGGAGGTCATGTTCATGAACATGCTTTTCATTATTCAAACAGCTGACGGGGAAACCATTTACAACGCCATGCGATTGGCCAATGTCGGGATCAAAAAAGGGGACCATATCAGCGTCTTCATGCTCGGCAAGGGGGTTCTCTTTGAAAAAGCCGGCACGGAACAGTTCAATGTCATGGAGCAGATGAATCAGTTCACCGGTGACTTTTACGTCTGAGGGGTATGCATGAAATCCCACGGTCTGGAGGGATCAAGCACCTGCCCCATAGGATGGATGGATGACCTTTATGAACTGGCCAGGGAGGCGGATAAGGTCTTGACCTTTTGAGGCTTGTCCGTCAATGAAGCTGTTGTTCGCACTCCGTCTTTCCGGCCTTGCCCGAACCGGCACGAGGCCGCCTGGCCTCGTGCCGGTTCGGGTTTAGGCAATGGCTATTTTTAAAGCCTCTTTGATATCGGTCACATAATGAAAGGTAATGGTGTTGCGGACCGATTCACGGATTTCCGCCACATCCTTTTTGTTAAGGGCCGGCAGGATCACCTCGCTGATGCCTGAACGGACGGCGGCCAGCACCTTCTCCTTGATGCCGCCCACGGGCAGCACATCGCCCCGCAGGGTGATTTCGCCGGTCATGACCACATCCTTGCGCACCGGGCGGTTGGTGAAAAGCGAGGTGAGCGACACCACCATGGCCACACCGGCCGACGGCCCGTCTTTCGGGGTGGCGCCCTCCGGCACATGGATGTGGATATCGTTTGCGGCAAACAGCTCTTCATCAATCTGCAGGTCCGCGGCATGGGCCCGGATATAGGTCAGGGCGGCGCTGGCCGACTCCTTCATCACATCGCCGAGCTTGCCGGTCATCTTGAGCCCGGCGGGGCCTTTCATCTTGGCGGATTCGATAAAGAGCAGCTCTCCGCCGAACGGGGTCCAGGCCAGGCCGGTGGCCAGCCCCGGTCCCCATGAGTGGGCGGATGTCTCCGGGAAAAACTGAATGGGGCCCAGGAATTTCTCCAGATCATTGGCGTCAATCGTCGCCTTTTTGGTTTCGCCAATGACAATATCCTTGGCAACCCCGCGGCACACCGTGGCAAGCTGCCTTTCCAGGTTCCGCACCCCAGCCTCCCGGGTATAGGAGCGGATGATGGAGCGGATGGCGTCATCGGTAAAGCTGATGTCGTCATCGGTCAGGGCATGGGCCTCCAGCTGCCGTTCGATGAGATGGCCCTTGGCGATATGCAGCTTTTCATCCTCCGTGTAGCCCGACAGGGTGATGACCTCCATGCGGTCGCGCAGGGGGCCGGGGATGGTGTCAAGCATGTTGGCGGTGGTGATGAACATGACCTTGGACAGATCGAAGTTGATCTCCAGATAATGGTCGCTGAAGGTGGAGTTCTGCTCCGGGTCGAGCACCTCGAGCAGGGCGGAGGATGGGTCGCCGCGGAAATCCATGCCGAGCTTGTCGATTTCATCGAGCATGAACAGGGGATTGTTGGAGCCCGCCTTGCGCAGGCTCTGGATAATGCGGCCGGGCAGGGCGCCGATATAGGTGCGCCGGTGACCGCGGATCTCCGCCTCATCGCGTACCCCGCCCAGGGAGATGCGCACGAATTTTCTGCCCATGGTCCGGGCGATGGACTGGCCCAGCGAGGTCTTGCCGACCCCTGGAGGGCCGACAAAGCACAGGATGGGGCCATGCATGTCCTGTTTGAGTTTGCGCACCGCCAGAAACTCGACGATTCTCTTTTTGATGCGTTCAAGACCGTAATGGTCCCGGTCAAGGTCCTCCTGGGCCTTTTTGATGTCCAGCGAATCCTCGGTGGAGATCTCCCAGGGCATCTCCAGCAGCCAGTCGATATAGGTGCGGGAAACGGTGTATTCCGGCGATGAGGGGGAAATGCGGCCCAGCCGGTCCAGTTCCTTTTTGGCGACCTTGCGCGCCTCCTCGCTCAGTTTGGCGTTGTCAAACTTGACCTTCAGTTCGTCAAGATCGAGATTTTCATTGTCCTCGCCCAGCTCCTTGCGGATGGCCTGCAGCTGTTGCCTGAGAAAGAATTCCCGCTGTTTCTTGTCAATGTCCTCCTTGACCGATTTCTGGATTTCCTGGCTCATCTGCGCGGTGTCCAGCCTCTTGTTGAGATTTGAGGTAACCCGGCGCAGCAGTTCCTTCAAGGTCGCCGTTTCCAGGATCGCCTGCTCCTCCTCCTGGCTGATATGCAGCTGGGAAGAGATGAGATAGGCGGAATGAAAGGGATTGGTGAGGGACTCGACCGTCATGACGATTTCCGGGGGCAGCATGACCAGTTCGGCAAGTTTTTTGAACTGGGTTTTCAGATTCAGGTCAAGGGCCTCGGCTTCCTGGTCCATTGTCTCGTCCATCTCGAGCACCTCGACCTTGGCGACGAGATAGGGGGAGGTTTGCACGTAATCGATGATCCTGATCTTTTTGAAACCGCTGGTCAGGACATGGTAGGCGTTGTCGCTGTTCTTGACCAGCTTGTGGATATAGCCGGCCACGCCGATTGCGTAAAGGTGCTCGCCGCTCACCTGGTCCGGTTCCCCTTCAATGGGCTTATGGGAAACCAGTCCCAGCAGCCGGTTTTTCAGCAGGATATCATCGATAAGCTGCTTGGACTGCTCGCTTTTGACCTGCAGGGGAAAGCCCATGCCGGGGAAAAAGACAAAACCGTGCAGCGGCAGGATGGGAAGTTCGTCGGGTATTTCCAGTTGATTGGGATCAACGTTGGGACTATGTTTTTTGTCGTCACTCATGGCGGTTGCCTCTCCCTTTATTCTCCTTTGATGGTGACCTTGATCGGGCTGGGTATCTTCTTCTTGGGCAGGCGGATCAGCAGGAAGCCGTTCTTGCAGGTGGATGAGGATGCTTCTCCGTCGATCGGGCCGGCAAGGGAGATGGTGCGCTTGAATTTGCCATATTCCACCTCAAGCTGATGAATGCAGATGGTGTGGTCGAAATCAGGCCGTAAACGTTCTCCTGAAACAGTGACACTGGCATGATTGACCAGGACGGACAGTTTATCCGGATCGACGCCGGGAATCTCCATGTAAACGAAGAATTCATGGGCGGTTTCGTATACATCCGTGGGGATAAACAGATTTTCCGCCCGGAAGGGGAACATGCGGTGGGTGGACATGTTGCGGAGCATGCGTCCGAATTCTCTTTCAATCTCGTCAAATGTATTGCCTGGTAACTTTTTGAAAGGATCCATTCTATTGCCTCTGTTTCATGCTGTTTTTGATAAATTTTCCGGATAGGTCCATATTACACGTAAAAATTGTGATGTGAAGTAAAATATATGTCATGATCGGGGTGTATTGTAAAAATAAAACAATAAGGATAACCGATGGATAATGCAATAAGACTTGCCGCCGGCCTGCTGAAAAAAAGCCGCAAGGCCGTGGCCTTGACCGGCGCGGGGGCCAGCACGGAAAGCGGTATTCCTGATTTCCGCAGCGCCGGAGGTTTGTGGTCCCGCTTCGACCCCCTTGCATACGGCACCCGCGGCGCGTTTCAGCGCAACCCGGCCAAGGTGTGGCGGATGCTGAGTGAGCTGCTGGCGCTGGTTGACTGCCGGCCCAATCGCGGCCATGAAGCCATGGCCAGGCTCGAAGCGATGGGCATGCTCCACGGCATCATCACCCAGAATATCGATGGCCTGCACCAGAAGGCGGGCAGCCGGCATGTCATCGAGTTTCACGGGTCAATGGCCTCCTTCAGCTGCCTTGGCTGCGGGGCGGCGAAGTTGCTTGCTGAGGTCAGGCGAATGGAGCTGCCGCCGCATTGCCCGGTCTGCCGGGCCATTCTCAAGCCGGATGTGGTATTTTTTGATGAGCAGATTCCCCCCCAGGCCCTGCGCGGCACGGAAAAGCTGCTGGCCGGGGCCGATCTGCTGCTGGTGGCGGGCACCTCCTGCGAGGTGATGCCGGCCGCGCTGATCCCCAGCCAGGTTGTGCGTCAGGGAGGGATGGTGATCGAAATCAACCTTGCGCCGGTGCTGACCAAGATTGCCCGGCTGTCGCTGGCCGGTAAATTCACGGAGGTGATGAGCGCAATTGTTGATCAAATGGCCGAGAGCTGATAAATTGCAAAAGGTTGTCTTTAATACACAGTGTCGCCCGGTTATCCGGCGCAGCTCTTGCCAGGGGAAAAAGGTAAATGGAAAACATGCAGCATGACAAGATGAGAAACGGCCGCGGGCTGCGCCGGCTGATCAGGGCCGGCCGGTCTTCGCTGGCCGGCTTTACGGCCGCCTTCCGCCATGAAGAGGCCTTTCGCCAGGAGGTGCTGCTCGCTGTGGTGCTGCTGCCCGCGGCCCTGCTGCTCGGGGAAACCGGGGTGGAAAGGGCATTGCTTGCCGGCAGTGTGCTGCTGGTGATGATAGTCGAGCTGCTTAATTCCGCCGTGGAGGCGGTTGTCGACCGGGTCGGCCTGGAATACCACCCTCTTTCCGGCCAGGCCAAGGACATGGGCTCAGCCGCCGTGTTGCTGGTGCTGGTCCTTGCCGCCGTGGTCTGGCTGTCCATCCTGCTCCCCGCCTGAGCGCGGCGGGCCGCTGCCTTCAGCTTCCCCTACCGGGTGAACCTGCCCAGCTCACCCATGACCTGCACGAGATTATTTTTGCTTGCGGCGTTGAAGGCCGCCTCGTCGGCCACCGGCAGATCGTTTTTCGTGGTGATTACGCTCTGCACCGGCGGCCCTTTGTGCGGATAAACGGCCTTGTAATTCGAGTCCACGTAGCAGATCCGGGTCCAGTCGGTCATGATGGTATATGGCCTTTGCTCATCGCCCAGCAGGTCAAAGCCCATGGAGTAGTCCTGCGGAGGATTGGCCACGCCGAGCAGCTTCATGACCGTGGCCGGGAGATCGAGATGGCTGGTCATGCGGTCCACCACCGCCGGCTTCATGCCCGGCACGTAGAGGACCAGGGGCACCCGGCTCTGCTCCTCGACAAAGTTCGAGTTGTGTCCCCAGTGCCCTTTTTCCATGAATTCCTCGCCATGATCGCCGGTGATGATCACCATGGTATTGTCCAGCAGCTGCTCCTGCCCTAGGAAATCAAGGATCCTTTTTATCAATTTGTCCTGGTGATGGCAGGCATTGACGTAGCGGTTGAAAATCAGGCCGCTGTCCTTTTCCAGGGACATGGTGGCGTAGTTGAAGTCCTGCAGGTAGTCCTTCCTGATGACGCTTTCATCCGGGAAATAATAGCGGGCATGGGGTGATTCAAAAAACATGAAGGTCATGAACGGCCTTGCGGCGTCGCGCTTTTTGAGAAACTCCAGCATGTCCGTGATATTTTTCTGGTCGGCCTGCCAGCCGAACTGTTCAATATGCTCATGGAGCATGTCCCCCGGCACCCTGGCGAAGATGGTCTTGTCGAATTCCGGGTAGGAAAATCTGGCGCTGGTGTACATGCTCATCTGGTAGCCCTGCCGCTGCAGTTCATCCATCAGCACCGGGCTTCTTCTTTCATCGAGAAAGGAAAACCAGGAGTTGCCGTACAGGCCGTAAAACATGGTGAACATGCCCTCCCGGGTGCCGATCCCGCCGCTGTAATGCTGGGTGAAGCGACGGCCCTGCCGGGAGAAGGCGAAGGTCTCGGGCATGATTTCCTGGTCCAGCATATCCCAGCGCAGGGATTCCGCCACCAGCCAGACGATGTTGAGCGGCTTTTCCGGCCGGGTGACCTGCAGGGGCTGCAGGGGGTAGTGCAGGGCGGATGCGCTGCTGGCGAATGAGACATCATTTTTGCGGGCCACATTAAACCCCATTTTCTTGGCCAGGCTGCGGAAGGTGAGGGGCAGGTACAGGGGATAGGTGTTGGCCGTGACCAGAATGGGGCTGTAACACTGGAGATGGCTGACGCCGTAGGTGATTCTTTCGCCGCAGGCCAGCACCAGGAAGATAACGGTCAGATAGACCCAGGTCTTGCGGGGGCCGCCGGGGAGTCTGCCCTGGGACATGAAAGAGCGCAGAAGCCACAGAAGAAAGGCCGGCAGGACGATGATGCCGCCGGCAATCAGGCCATAGGTGACGGTTGCGGCATCGCTGCCTCCCATGGATTCGAGGCCGCCGGGGGTGGTTATCAGGTTCCAGACAAAGCCGTTGAAGTGGAAGCCGAAAAGATTGTAAATGGTGCGGTCGGCGTAGAGCAGGAGGATGGTGCCGGCCGTGGTTGCAACGGCGGCGGTGTAGGTCAGGGCCGAAATCAGCCGGCGGTTTTCGCCCCGGTCCAGAACCTTGCAGCACAGGTAATGGCAGAGCTTGGTGATGATAAAGGCCGGCAGCAGATAAATAAAGCCGTAGGTCAGAAAGACGGCCATGGAAAAAAGGGCGGTTTTCACATTGTGGAAGTCTGTTTTCTGCAGAAATGAAGAGCAGACCGCCAGGGTCAGGAGGTAGCAGAGGGTGAAATAGTAGTTGAGTAAACGGGAGCGATCGTTACAGTTCATAGGTTTTTGCGCCATGGTGGCCCATGGCTGATGAGAGTCATAGTAAAAGGTGTTATGAAAAACAGGAAGAACACGAAGCCGGATGGCTGAGGGAAATGCTTTGTGTTCTTCCTGTTCTGTTTAAGACCCCCGGACGCGGGAAAGGTTCCCGGCCCGGGCCCTGCTGCGCGATTTATTTTGTTGATCCCTTGACGCCGGCGATGGTCACCGGGGTCTTGTCCGCCTCCTGGTAGTAATTGACGAAACGGCCCACCCTGGGCAGGGCGGCGTCCTGGTCCAGGTCCTGCATGAAGGCATGGGAAACCGTCGTGTAGAGCAGCTCGGCCGTGATGGTGAAGGGGCCGCTGTGGGTGCCGACCGGCACCTGGTAGGTCACCAGGTCCGCGCCGCCGGTGAAATTCCCGTCGGTTTCCGCCGCTCCTCTCACGGCAATATCGGCTGCCGCGGTGTTTTTGTCAAATCCTTTCGGCAGCAGGCGGTTGTCCTTGATATAGCCCGCGCCGCGCAGCAGGGTATAGGTGACCGCCCCATCGGTGTTCCGCATCACCGATTCATAGATCTGCACCTGGTCCTGCTGGCTGATCACATCGTAATGGGGTTCAAAGAGATTTTTCTCGTCGCCGTCATCGCCGGTGATGGTGCCGTCGGCCTGGCTCCGGCCTGATTCGAAAATGACCGCGCCTGCGCCGTCCTGCACCGTGACATGCAGCCAGGCCCGTCTGGAGGGAAAGCCGGTGGGGAACTTATGGCCGGCCAGGTTTTCCACGCCGACCGTGGCGCTCAGGACACCGTTGCTGACCGTGCCGCCATGCAGGGCAAGGGTCGCGCTTTTCTGCTGCAGCAGATCGGCGGCGCGTTTTTTGGTGTCCTCAATCTTCGCCGTCGAGGCCGTGATGCCCAGGGGGACAAGATTGTCCTGCATGATGTTCAGCAGCAGGATATTGCCGCCGACGAAATGGTGCTGGGAAAAATGGTCCTTTTCCGTGGAATCCTTGTGGGCCGGCATGGCGATCAGCACCCCGCCGGCCGGGGAGTGGGGCATGTGGCATTCCTGGCAGAGCCGCACCGTGCCCACCTGCTCCGAGATATCATGCCGGGTGCCCAGGGGTTCGCCGTAGGCGCTGTGCTGCCATTCCAGGTAGGGGGTCTGCTCGGGGAATTCGCCGGCAATGTTGCCCGCCGCGTCCAGATACGGGGTATAGAGGGTATGGCAGGTGGCGCACAGGGCCGAGTCGTTGCTGTGGGCGCTGTACAGCGGGGTGAAGCCGATGCTGGTCTGCATGGGCTCGGCCACCGTTTCCTTGTATGGCCCGAAGATGGGCCGCTGCGGGGCCGGGGCTTGCAGGTCGATGCTGAATTTGCCGCTGAAATTCTCCTTGGTCCCCAGGCCCTTATCCTCGATCTGGTGGCAGAGGCTGCAGGACACGCCGTCCAGGGCGGCCTCGGACAGCGGCGTGGCCGGGTCGGCAAAGGTGTCGAAAGGGGTGGTGCCGGGCTTGGCGCCGTAAGTCTGCTGGTCGGCGTTCTGCTGGGTCCAGGCCATGGGCATGTGACAGGTGACGCATTTTTCTTCAATGATCTGCTTGATGGCCGGATTGCGGCTGGTTTCCGAGACGAGTTTGGCCTGCCAGAACGGGTCCTTGGCGGCATTGGCCATCATGGTGGAGCGCCAGTGGTTGCTGATGGACATGTCCCGGCCCTCCCGGTCGGCGAGGTTGCCGTGGCAGAGGGAGCAGCGGCCCGAGCCGATGAAGTTTTTGGCGGTGAAGATGGTCAGGGGCGAGCCGAGGCCGGCCTGCTTCCTGCTGTTTTCCGGCACGGCAAGCGCGACATCCCGGCTCATCTGCACTATCTTCTGCGGGCCTTTGAACAGAGCGGGCATCGTCCCGTCTTCACCCTGCGAGGTCGGGGCGCACCCGTTCAGCAATGAAAAAGATAAAAAAGTGGCGGCTGGAAACAGCAACAGCCGCTTCGCTGACAGTCTTCCTTTTCCGGTGTTCATAATTTTCCCCCTGTTTTTCATTTGTTGGTGGCGATCATGAATAGTGATGGCGCAGTGCGCGTAACTGCCCTGAAGTAGTGATTGCAGCGCGGATAATTTCCAATGTTTCAAGTGTCATCTTGACAAGCCGTTAAACAATATCTAATAAACGGTTATGGCAAATATTGCAAACATACTGAGCGTTTCCAGGCTGTTTATCTCGCCGCTGCTGCTGTATCTCGCCTGGTCGGCCCGGCACGACCTCTTTCTTCTTTTTGCCGTCCTGGCCCTGGTCACCGATTTTCTCGACGGTTATTTCGCCAGAAAATACCAGCAGGTGACGGAGCTGGGGGCCAGACTTGACAGCCTGGGGGATCTGGCCATCTACCTGATCGTGCCCCTGTCCGTCTGGTGGCTGTGGCCCCAGGTTATCATCAGGGAGGCCCTGTATGCGGGCACGGCCCTGGTCAGTTTCATCATCCCGGTGGTGGTCGGCTATGCCAGATTCAGGCGGCTGACCAGCTATCATACCCGGGGGGCCAAGCTTTCGGCGGTGCTGTTGAGCAGCTCTATTCTGCTGATGCTGCTGGACGGCCCGGCCTGGCCCTTTCACCTTGCCACGGTGATCTTTGTCCTGGCCGAGGTGGAGGAGGTCTGCATCACCGCCCTGCTGCCCCGCTGGCAGGCCGATGTTCCGTCGGTTTTTCACGTGCTGCGGCTGCGTCGGGCCGGGGAAGAAGGCAGAAGGCAAGAGGCGGAAGGCAAAAGGCGGAAGCGAGGAGGCGGGAGCGGGGGGGCGGAATAACGGATTGCGCCGTCTTGTTTTTTCATTAGCGGACGCATAAGAGAAAAGGGGAAGATTATGACACTGCGGATCATGCTGTTGATGCTGGCGTGGTTATTTGCGGCCGCGGCGGTTGCCGGGGCCAGGGAAGTGCGGCTGCAGGCCGGGGAAACCTACCAGGAGGACGATCTCACCGTTACCTGCCAGCCGGCGGGGGGAGCACGGCAGGCAACGGCCCCGATGTCGCTGCGGGAATGTCAGCACTGGGATGACTTTAAGAAGAAGTGTCTTTTTGAAAAAAACATCCTGACCTACGGCAACCTGGAATGCGTGGAGGAGTGCCAGCACTGGGATGCCTTCCACAAGACCTGTAATTATCAGACCAGGTGCACCTTTTACCCGGCCCATGAGTCCTTTGTCCGCACCACCTGCGACGATTTTGACGACTTCAAGGGTAAATGCCTGCGCACCCGTGAGGAGAAAATCGGCCCCTCCGGCCGGGGCCGCCGCTGATAGCCCCGCTATTTTTCAGTTGCCTTCACCCCTTTTCCCTGGGATTCCACCATAATAAGGCAAAGTCATGTGCGATGGCCGGTAGCCGGCCATTTTTTTGCGCTTTTCCCGGCGGATGGGGTTTAGAGGGATTTATCGTTCCGGCGATCGATACCGGATCGTCTGTCGTTTTGGGTGGAAAGTTTGACATGCACCCCGGAGTTGACGCTCAGGCGCCGGTCCAGCCGGTTTTTCCGGCGGTTCCGCCGGCGGAGAGGAATTGCCGTCAACAGCTCCTGGTTCTGTCTCCGGTCCAGGCGGGCCCTTTTCTCCTGGCGATGGGACAGGTTGATAATATAGTCTTCATTTGCCTGACGCCGGTCAGCGGTGCTTTTCCGGCGATCCAGCCGGATATTCCTGGCGATCCGCAGAGTTTCACGAATTGACTGCTGGATGGGCAGAGGATCATCCTCCATGTGCCGGTTCATGGTGGGGGGCTTGCCGATAAAAAAATCAATCACCGCGAAACTCTCCTTCCTTAAAGTGAACATGACTTCCTGTCATGGCCAAAACATCCGCAACGTAATCTTCTACAAAATTTCCCATAAAGCAACTGATATATAAATAAAGACGAGATATCCGGCCGGGAAGTTCCACGGGCGGTCAGATTCCCTCGAAAGAAGGCCATGTTACCCGCTTTTTCTATTGCTTTCACACCTTTTCCTTGATAATGAATCGTTGTTCATCCGCGTCATGATAGAGGAGATTACGGCGGCTGCAGGCGGCGCGTAATGTTCTGTAATTATCCCCTGTCGGATGGTAGGAGCGGGCCATGCCCGCGATAATTCATGCAGCGGGAAGAAGATGCAGGCCGGTTTGGGACAACGGCCCGGTGACTATCCCTTCCGGATGCCATCTGGGCCTGACGGGTCGGGGGCATGGCCCCCTCCTACGGGTGGAATGGAGGCATTCGCAGGGCGCGGATGAACGCCCCAACAAGAGAGGAGACAACGATGATTGATGTCGTCATGCTGGCCAAGGAGGTGACCACCCTGCTTGTTCCCCTCGTGCCGTACCTGGCGAAAGCCGGGGAGAAGGCGATGGAGACGGTGGCCCAGGAGATCGGCCGCGAGGGCTGGGACAAGGCCAAAAACTTGTGGCAGCGGCTCTGGCAGGGCAGGGAGGAGAAGGAGGCGGTGCGCGAGGCCGTGCAGGAGGTCATCAATCAACCCGGGGATGAAGACGCGGCGGCCGCCCTGCGGCTGCAGGTCAAAAAGGCACTCGCCGAGGATAACTCACTTGCCGGGGAGATCAAAGAGCTGCTGGAGGAGTTCCGCCGGGTGAGCCCCGGTTATTTTCAGGCCTGGCTGGCTGGCTCCGGCGCCATCGCCCAAGGGGCCGGGGCGCTGGCGGCCGGGCAGCGCGGCGTGGCCATTGGCGGCGATGCGGCAAGCGTCCAGACCGGTGACGGCAACATCGCAGCCGGAGGCCATGTTGTTTATGCCGGACAGGGGGCCACCGTGGTCATCGGCGAAGCCCCGGTGACGATGACCGCGGTTGACCGGGAATCGTGCCTTGGCCGCTATCTGCGCCACGTCATCAGTCAGAATCGTTATTTGCAGTTACAGGGAATCCGTTCCGGCGGGAAGCTGGTTCATATCGAACTCGACCGCATCTATATCCGCCTGCGGGCAACACGGGAACGGGTTGTGGAGGCGGAAGAAAAATGGCTGGCCAGGGAGGCGGAGCTGGCACCTGGTGAGATGGGACGGTCCCGCCAACCGACTCAGGCAACCACGGAAACCGTGACTGTCGTGGTGGAAGAGGCCTTGGCCGACTACCCGCGGCTGGTTGTGCTGGGTGATCCGGGGAGCGGCAAGACCACGCTGCTGCGCTATCTCGCCCTTCTCTATGCCAGGGACCTGGCCGAAGGCAGTACGCTGGTACGGGACAAGCTGGGACTGGCTGAAAGCGGGCGGCTTCCCATCCTCCTGCCGCTGAGGCAGATCGGCGCTTTCCTGGCCGCCCATCACCCTGCCGATGACGGGACCGAAGGGCATGCCGTCCTGCTCGATTTTCTCACCCGCTCCCTGCAAAGCGAACGTATTGAGCTGCCTGGTGACTTCTTCGACAAAAGGCTGGAGGAGGGGAAGGCCTTCATCCTGCTGGACGGACTTGACGAGGTGGCTGATCCGGATTTGCGCCGCCGGGTTTCCCGTCTGGCGGAAAGTTTCACCCGTGCCTACCCCAGCTGCCGTTACGTCGTCACCAGCAGGATCGTCGGCTATGGCGGGGCAGCCCGTCTGGCCGAAGACTATCGGATCACCACGGTCCGTGATTTCGCCATGGCCGATGTGGAACAGTTCCTGAAAAACTGGCACCGGCTGATAGCCATCGGCCAGATGGGACCCTGCGAGAGCGCGGAAAGACACGCTGAGCGGCAGACCAGCCAGTTGCTGCAGGCCGTCAAGGCAAACGAGCGTATCCGTGAACTCGCCATCAACCCCCTTATGTTGACCGTCATCGCCATGGTGCATCGCGACCGGGTGAAGCTGCCGGACCGGCGGGCCGAGTTGTACGCCGAAGCGGTGGATGTGTTGCTCGGCAAGTGGGAGGAGGCCAAGGGGGTATTGGAGGTAGCCATTCTCCCAGGAGCGCCCTTTGACACTGGTGACAGGCGTTTGATGTTGCAGAGTCTGGCTCTGCACCTGCACGAGAACAAGCAAAAGGAAATCGATAGCGCCGATCTGCAGCAGTTCCTTGAGCGCAAGTTCTGCGAGAATTGCCCTGTTCTGGAGGATCAGCGCGAAGTGGAGCGGGCTGCCTCCCGGTTTGTGGCGGTAATTGAAGAAAGATGCGGTTTGTTGGTCGCCCGCGGCGAGGGGGTCTATGCCTTTTCCCATCTCACCTTTCAGGAGTATCTGACGGCCCTGGCTGTTGGGTCCCGCGATGATTATGTCCTATATACCTCGAATCGAGCGGCTGATCCGTGGTGGCGCGAAGTGATTCTCCTGGAGGCCGGGTATCTGAGCATTCAGGGCAGGGAGCGCACGACCCGTTTGATCAGGGCCATTGCCGATCTTAAAGAGGAGCCTGTCCCCTATCACAATCTGGTGCTTGCCGCGGAGTGTCTGCGGGATGTGGGGAGCAGCCGGGTGCAGGGGGATCTGGAGGGCGAGATCCAGCGGCGGTTGCGACAAGAGCTCGAAACACCCCCGCCGTTTTTTTCACGATGGTTCAAGAAGTGGGGAGTCGGCATCTGGATTGAGCGCCGGGCGAGTGCGATGGAGGCCCTTGTTCGCGCCGGGGCCGGCTACTGGTCGCCGCCCTACGGGGAGCCGGAATGGGTGGATATCCCGGCCGGCGAGTTCTGGATGGGGAGTGATGCGGGAAGTGATAATGAGAAACCTCTGCATCAGCTCCAGCTTGCAGCCTTCCGCATCGCCCGCGCGCCCATCACCAACGCCCAGTATTATCTTTTTGTGCAGCATAGCGGCCATGCGGTCCCGCCGGGTTGGGAAGACAACCGTCCTCCCAAGGGCCAGGAAAGCCATCCAGTCGTAAACGTGAGTTGGCACGATGCTATGGCCTACTGTCGATGGCTGAGCCAGGTGACCGGTAAGGACATCACCTTGCCCAGCGAGGCCGAGTGGGAGAAGGCGGCCCGCGGCGAGCGGGACCGCAGGGAGTATCCGTGGGGCGATACCTTCGATGCGACGAAATGCAATTGTTTTGTTTTGGGTTTAGGCAATACCACGCCGGTGGGCATCTTTCCGGCTGGGGCCAGCCCGTATGGCTGTCTGGACATGGCCGGCAATGTCTGGGAGTGGACCCGAAGTCTGTATAAGGCCTATCCGTATAATGCTGATGATGGAAGGGAGAAATTGAATGCATCGAGTAGCGAGGGTCGGGTGCTGCGCGGCGGCTCGTTCATCAACCACGTTCAGCTCGTGCGCTGCGCCGACCGGGTCAGGATCTATCCGGTCTTCAGGAACAGGGACATCGGGTTTCGGGTTGTGGCGTCCCCATTTCCCTCTGGACTCTGATCTCTCTGGTCTCTGTTGCTCTGGTTTTGCCGGCCGCCGCAGGCGGTGAAAATTTTTTTCCACCACCCCTTCGCCGGATGCGAGCCGGGTTTGATGAGTCGGAGGGTCGGGGGCATGGCCCCCTCCTACCCGCCCGATGGGAGTACTTCATCCGTAGGAGGGGGCCATGCCCCCGACATCAGGACAACATGATGAGCCAGCATAGCAACAATCGCCATCCCAAGCATGGCGCAAACCAGCAGCCGGAAAAATCCGGCCATCGGGCCCTGCGCCGGGGCCGGGCATCGCTGGCCAACCATGTCTATCTGGTGACCAGCGCCACCATGGGGCGGCAATGTTTTTTCGTTGATTTCCACGCGGGCTGCGCGGCGGCCCGTTGTTTCGAGGCGAGCTCCCTGCTGGGCGATGCCCGCATGCTGGCCTGGGTGCTCATGCCGGATCACGCCCATTGGCTCGTCCAACTGGGCGAACATGATCCCCTGAGTCAGGTGGTGAATCATCTCAAATCGGCCAGCGCACGGAGGGCCAATCGGATTTTACAGAGAAAGGGTCCCATCTGGGAGCCGGCATACCACGACCACGGTCTGCGGCGGGAAGAAGACCTGCGGAGCGTGGCCCGGTACATGGTCGCCAATCCGCTGCGGGCGGGATTGGTACAACGCATCGGAGATTATCCTTTCTGGAACGCGGTCTGGGTTTGAGGGGTCGAGGGGTCGGGGGCATGGCCCCCTCCTACGGTTGGGGTATGTTCGAATTTTCGGGGCGCGGCATTTTCTGCAATCATTCCCTATCTGTCGGTAGGAGCGGGCCATGCCCGCGATAGTTCATGAACAGGGGGCCGGAAAGAGCCCCATGCAGCGGGAAGAAGATTTACGGGCGGGTTTGGTGCGACGGGTCGGGGGCATGGCCCCCTCCTACAAGAATCACTCCTCCCTTTTTTTCACTTCGCTGACCAGACTGCCTTCGTGCAGCCGGATACGCAGCAGTTCGCCCGGCCCGGTCTGGTTAGCGGAACGGATGACCCGGCCGTCGTCTGCCCGGCTGACAATGGCGTAGCCGCGTCGGAGCACGGCCAGCGGGCTGACCGCGTCGAGCAGCACCGCGGCCCTGGCCAGTTCCTGGCGTTTGCGCTCAAGCTGCATACGGGTAAAGACCATGATCCTTTCCCCCAGCTCATCCACCAGTTGCCGGCGGTGAACCAGTTGCCGGGCGGGATTTTGCATGGCGAGCCGGTTTTCCAGCCGCTGCAGCCGCTCCTGGTTATGGTGGATAACCCTGGCCATGGCCCCGGTCATGGCAAGCCGGCTGTGGTCAAGCACCAGGCGGAAATGGCGGAGCAGGGCGGTGGGGTCGCCCAGGCGCTGCTGCTCAAAGCGCACCTGGCGGCGGAGCATCTCCAGCTTGGTCTGGGTGCAGGAGGTGAGCCTGCCTGCGATGGCGGCCAGCCGCTGGCGCAGGGTTTCCCGGTCCGGCAGGACGTCCCTGGCCGCGGCCGTGGGGGTGGGGGAGCGGTGATCGGCGACAAAATCGGCGATGGTGAAATCCACCTCGTGGCCCACAGCCGACACCACCGGCAGCCGGGACTCAAAAATGGCCCTGGCCGTTTTTTCCTCGTTAAAGGCCCACAGGTCTTCCAGGGAGCCGCCCCCCCGGCAGAGCACGATCACCCCGTCGTCTGCGGCCCGGCTGTTGATAGCGGCGATGGCCCGGCTGATCTCCTCGGCCGCGCCTTCCCCCTGCACCCTGACCGGGGAGATCTCGATGGGCACCGCGGGGAAGCGGCTGCGGGCGATGCGCAGGAAATCAAAAAGGGCCGCGCCCCTGGGCGAGGTGACGAGAAAGATCTTTTCCGGCAGAAAGGGCAGCTCTTTTTTCTGCGCACTGTCAAAGAGGCCCTCGTCCGCCAGTTTTTTCTTCAGCCTGTCAAAGGCCGCCTGCAGGGCGCCGGTGCCGTAGGAATCGACAAAGTCGGCGATGATCTGGTATTCGCCCCGGGGTTCGTACACCGAGATCCGGCCGCGGCAGATGACCTGCCGGCCGTCCTGCAGGGGGGTCTCCAGGTAGCGCTGCTGGCCCTTGAACAGCACCACCCTGATCTGGGCCTCCCGGTCTTTCAGGGTGAAATAGCAGTGGCCGGAATAGGGCTGTTTGAGGTTGGAAATCTCGCCGCTTACCGTGACAAAGGAGAATTCCGTTTCCAGCAGGCCCCGGATGGAGCGGGTCAGTTCGGTCACGGTCTGCACTTGGGAGGCGTAAGGTGAGAGGGTCATAAAGTTGTCCGGTTTATGGTGACGGAAGAAGTGCGACGTTGATTTTTTTGCGTGCCGAATGTATAAGTTACTTTTTGCTCAACCGCCGTATCAAGCATTGCGGCCTTGACGATGACGAGACCCCTGCATACTATGTTGTGCAGGCCGGACTTGCAAATAAATTTTGTAAATACAGGAGACAAGAGACAGAAGTCAGAAAGCATGAGACGGGAGACAGGCGACAGAATAACTGCTGCCGGCCTCTTCCCTTTTCCATTTTGACTCCTGAATTCTGTCTCCTGACTTCTTACCCAAAAAGGATATGCCCAATGTCAGAACAGAACAGCCCTTTTACCAAACTGCGTGTTGAAGAGGTGACCCCGGCCAAGCGGACCCTGCTGGACGAGTTGAATCTGCCGCCCAAGGTGACGAATTTTATCCGGGATAACGCCAAGGCCCTGCAGTCCTCCCTGATTACGATTATTGTCTTGATCGTGGCCTGGAATTTTTACACGTATTATACCGAGAAGCAGAAAAATGATTCCGCCGCCCTGCTGGCCCAGGCCATGCAGCAGACCGATGCCGCAGCCCGGGCCAAGGACCTGCAGCAGGTGATCAGCGATTATTCCGGCAGCGATGCCGCCATCTGGAGCAGGATCGCCCTGGCCCATGAGCAGCTGGAGAAAAAGGACTACGCCAAGGCCCAGGAGGAACTGGCCGCCATCAAAAAGGACGTGGGCAAGGGCAGTCCGCTCTTCCCCCTGGTCCTGTTTGATCTGGCCCAGGCCCAGGAGATGAACAATGATCTGGACAATGCCCTCGCCCAGTATGCGGCCCTGCGGGGCATTCCCGGTTTTGTCATCATCGGCTATCTGGGCGAGGCGCGGATCCATGAACAGAAAAATGACAGCGCCAAGGCCCGGGAAACCTATGAAAAGCTCAAGACCCTGCCCGAACTTGAACCGGCGGTGCGGGAATGGGTTGAGGCCAAGCTCGCGGTGAAGTAAGGCCTATGGAAATTATCCGCTCCCCCGGCGCCATGGCTGCCTGGTCTGACCGGGTCCGGGCCCAGGGCAGAACGATCTGTCTGGTGCCCACCATGGGTTTTTTCCATGATGGCCATCTGGCCCTCATGGGCAGGGCCGGTGAAATCGCAGGTGAAGTGGTGGTATCGCTCTTTGTCAACCCCATGCAGTTCGGCCCGGGTGAAGACCTGGCCCGCTATCCCCGGGCCTTTGACCGTGACGCGGAGCTTGCCGCGGCAGCGGGGGTTGCCGTGCTGTTTGCCCCAGGGGCCGAAGCGGTCTATCCCGCGGGCTTTTGCACCACCGTGAGCGTGCGCGGGCTGACCGAGACCCTGTGCGGCCTGAGCCGGCCCGGCCATTTTGACGGGGTCACCACGGTGGTGGCCAAGCTTTTGCACATGGTCAAGCCGCATTCCGCTGTTTTCGGGGCCAAGGACTTCCAGCAGCTGGCCGTGATCAAAAAGATGGTGGCTGATCTGAACTGGGACGTAAATATCGTCGCCCATCCAATTGTCCGGGAACCCGACGGGCTGGCCATGAGTTCCCGCAACACCTATCTCAGCGCGGAAGAACGGGGCAAGGCCCTCTGTCTGTCCCGCGCCCTGCAGCTTGCCCGGCAAAGGGTGGCGGCCGGGGAAAGGGACGCGGCCCGGCTCAGGGAGGAGATCCAGCAATATATTACTGCTTATGGTGAGGTGGCCGTTGATTATGTCGCCATCGTCGATGCGGAGACCCTTGCATCCTGCGATGAGATCACGGCCGGCTCACTGCTGGCCCTGGCCGTGCAGATCGGCCGGACCAGGTTAATTGACAACACCCTGCTTGTCGGGGCATAATTTTTTTAGGTACAATCATGCAGCTCTCTATGTTGAAATCAAAAATCCACAAGGCAACCGTCACCCAGGCAGATCTGATGTATGAGGGAAGTCTCACCATCGATCGCGACCTCATGGCGGCCGTGGGCCTTTATCCATACGAAAAGATCCAGGTCTACAATATCTACAGCGGCGACCGTTTCGACACCTACGCCATTGAAGGCGAACCGGGCTCCGGCATCATCGGGCTCAACGGCGCGGCGGCCAGGAAGGGGATGATCGGTGATCTGATCATCATCGTCAGTTTCGCCCATTACTCTGAGGAGGATCTGAAGAGTTTCGCGCCCCGTGTGGTGATCCTTGACCAGCAGAACAGAATCAAGGAGATTGTCAAGAGCCACTTTGCCGACAGCCCGCTGACCCGGCATCTCGTCTGATCATGTACCTGCTGGTCGCGGCAACGGAGCTGGAGCTTGAACCGGCCAGACAGGCCCTGGCCGGCGCGCCGCATGTGACCTTCCTCCGCTCCGGGGTCGGCCCGGTGGACGCGGCCTTTAGCCTGACCCGCTATCTCTGCCTGCATGACCGGGTGGCGGCGGTGATCAACTTCGGGGTGGCCGGGGCCTATCGTAACACCGGACTTGAGGTGCTTGACCTGTGTGCGGCAACGAGCGAAACCCTGGCCGACCTGGGCATCTGTCTGGCCGACCGGATCGAGCCCCTGGCCGGGGACGCCCTGGCCGTCAACCGGGAATTTGACCTGGAGAACGAGCTGGGCCGGGAGGCCCGCCGGATTCTGGAATTTGACCACATCCCCTTTGCCAGCGGCCGGTTTCTTACGGTGAACTGTGTCAGCGGCACGGCCCGGCGCGGCGATTACCTGCAGCAGACCCAAAAGGCGCTGTGCGAAAACATGGAAGGGGCAGCCCTGGCCAGGGTCTGCCAGGGCTGCGGGGTTGATTTTTTTGAGCTGCGCTGTGTGAGCAACCTGGTTGAAGACCGCAACCCGGCCACGTGGCGGCTGCAGGAGGCCTCTGCCGCCGCCGGTTTCGCCGTGGCCGGGGTGGTGCGCGGCCTGATTCCTGAAAAATAAAAAAGAACAATGCTGACCATCGGTTTTTCCCCCTGTCCCAATGACACCTTTATCTTCCACGGTCTGGTCCATGGCCTGGCCGGACCGGCATGCCCGCCTTTTGCCGAGCCGCTGCTGGCCGATGTGGAGACCTTGAACGGCTGGGCCATGGATGGGGCCAGGCTTGACGTGACCAAGATCTCTTTCCATGCCCTGGGCCATGTGCTGGATGATTATGTGCTGCTGCGTTCCGGCGGGGCCCTGGGCCGGGGCTGCGGGCCGCTGCTGGTCGCCAGGCAGCCTCTGTCCGGCCTGGATCTCGCCGGCAAACGGATCGCCATCCCCGGCCGCTACACCACCGCTGCCATGCTGCTCCGGCTGTTCAGCCGGGCTGACTATGAACTGGTGCCCATGTCCTTTGAGACCATCATGCCCTGTGTGGCCCGGGGCGAGGTCGACTGCGGGGTTATTATCCACGAAAGCCGGTTCACTTACCCACAGCATAATCTCATCTGCCTGCAGGACCTGGGCGCCTGGTGGGAGGCCGCCACCGGCCATCCCATCCCCCTGGGCGGCATTGTTGCCCGAAGAAGCCTGGGCCGCGAGCTGCTCCTGCGGGTCGAGGCCTGCATCAGGCAGAGCGTGCGCCTGGCCCTGGCCGATGCCGGTCCGAGCCGGGCCTATATTAAACGTTATGCCCAGGAGCTTGATGATCAGGTTATTGCCGGCCACATCGGGCTCTATGTGAATAATTTTTCCGAGGAGCTCGGGGAACAGGGGATCGCCGCGGTCAATGAATTCCTGGTCCGGGGCCGCGCCGCGGCCATTCTGCCCTCCTCGCCACGGAATGTCGTGGTTTGTTGAAAAGCGGATTGCCGTTTCGCGTCCGTAATTCGTGATAATTATTCCTGTAAATATTGAAGCCGCGATTGATTTCGGTTATAGATGTATTGATGCTTGACAATTTATAGTCAGTGGCTATATTGGGACCCTGCCTAACTTGTCGGAAATCAACCATATGTCGGTCCCCGAGTGTTGTTGTCAGCAGTGAGTTTGCTGGACTTTTTTTCACAATCATTCAATTACTACAGAGCAGGAAAATTTTATGAAAATCACAGGCTCACAGGCGTTGTTGAAATGTCTGGAAGAACAGAAGGTGGATACGATCTTCGGTTTTCCCGGAGGCGCGGTCATCGATTTGTACGATGCGATACTTGCTTCAGACAAGCTTACGCATGTACTTGTCCGCCATGAGCAGGCAGCGGTTCACGCCGCCGATGCCTATGCGCGGGTCACCGGTGACGTGGGTGTTGCCCTGGTAACCTCGGGGCCTGGCGCCACCAACACGGTTACGGGAATCGCCTCGGCCTACATGGATTCGATCCCCATCGTTGTTTTCACCGGCCAGGTACCCACCGGCCTCATCGGCAATGACGCCTTCCAGGAAGTGGATATTGTCGGCATCACCCGGCCGTGCACCAAGCATAATTACCTGGTCAAGGATATCAATGATCTGGTGCCCACCATCCGGGAGGCCTTCCATATCGCCAGGTCTGGCCGGCCGGGGCCGGTCTTGATCGACCTGCCCAAGGACGTCATGGCCTCAAAGATTGTTTTTCCGGAGCCGCAGCAGGTCAAGATGCGGACCTACCGGCCGACCTATGAGCCGCATCCAGGCCAGATCGAAAAGGCCTGCCGGGCCATTCTCAAGGCCAGAAAGCCGGTTATTTACGCCGGTGGCGGCGTCATCCTGTCCAATGCCCATGAGGAGCTGACCCAACTGGCCAGAAACGCCGATATCCCCGTCACCATGACCCTGATGGGTCTCGGCGGCTTCCCCGGCACCGATCCTCTGTCCATGGGCATGCTCGGCATGCATGGCACCTATTACGCCAACATGGCGGTGGCCAACTGTGATCTGCTCATTGCCGTCGGCGCCCGGTTTGACGACAGGGTCACCGGCAGGGTTGACGCCTTTGCCCCCCATGCCAAGATCATCCATATTGATATCGACCCGACTTCCATCAGCAAGAACGTCAAGGTTCATATCCCGATTGTCGCCGACTGCAAGCATGCCCTGACCGCCATGAATACCTGGTTTGCCCGCAGCGAGGAGTTCAACGCCGGGACCGAGAAGGAAAATCACGCGGCCTGGCTGCGGCAGATCAATGAGTGGCGGACGGCGCATCCCCTCGGTTATATCGAAAAGCCGGATGTGATCAAGCCCCAGTTTGTCGTGCAGAAACTGCATGAACTGACCCAGGGTGATGCCATCATCACCACCGAGGTCGGCCAGAACCAGATGTGGGCCGCCCAGTTTTATCATTTCAACCATCCCCGGGCCTTCATGACCTCCGGCGGCCTGGGGGTCATGGGCTATGGGTTCCCTGCGGCCATAGGCGCCCAGATGGCGGCTCCTGACCGGATAGTCATCGATATAGCCGGCGACGGCAGCATCCAGATGAATATTCAGGAGATGGCGACAGCCATGCAGTATAAGCTGCCGATAAAAATTGCCATCTTAAACAACGGGTTCCTCGGCATGGTCCGTCAGTGGCAGGAGCTTTTTTATGACAAAAAGTATTCCGCCACGACGCTTGACGTGGCGCCGGATTTCGTGGCCCTGGCCCGAGCTTATGGGGCGGTAGGCCTGCGGGCGACAAAGCCCAGCGAGGTTGAGCCGGTTATCAAGGAGGCCCTGGCGACAAAAAATCTGGTGGTGATGGATTTTGTCATAGACAGGGAAGAGGGAGTTTATCCGATGGTTCCCGCCGGAAAAGCGACAACAGAAATGCTTCTGGTTTAAGGCCGGAAATAGATAAGAAAAGCAGGGTATCCTTATGAAACATACCGTATCCGTACTATTGCAAAATAAACCCGGAGTACTGTCCCGGGTCACTGGCCTGTTCAGCGGCCGGGGTTTTAACATTGAAAGCCTGTCCGTTGCTCCGACCCTGGAGACGGATGTCTCCTGTCTGACCCTGGTGACCGTGGGCGACAACGCCATTGTTGAGCAGATCACCAAGCAGCTGCATAAGCTCATTGATGTCATCAAGGTCACGGATATCAGTGAATTCGAATTTGTCGAACGGGAAATGGCGCTCATCCGGGTAAAGGCCGAGCCGTCAACCAGGGCGGAAATACTGAGAATCTGCGATATTTTCAGAGGCAGGGTGGTGGATGTCAGCGCCAAAAGCTACGCCCTTGAGGTGACCGGCACCTGTGACAAGGTGCAGGCGATGATTGACATTCTCCGGCCCATCGGCATTCAGGAGATCGTGCGGACCGGCACCATTGCCATGACCCGCGCCAGCAAAAAGTATTAAAAGTATTCAGAGCTTGATCGCCCGTCCGGTGGAGGGGCAAAACGGTAGCACTATTTCATGGCAATAAACCGGTATCCGGCAGGATACCGGTTTATTGCGTCTCAGGAGAGTCTCCTGTTCTCTTGCGGGTCAGGCGGGTTTTTACAGATGAAAGAACAGCATATACCGGTGGCCAGGGAGGGTTATCCCTTTGTTGGTTTCGCCGCCTTCGCGACCATAATCTTTGCCTTGCTCGGTTATGATATCATCGCCTTCTGGGCCATGCTGCTTACCGGCTTTGTCCTGTATTTCTTCAGGGACCCGAGCCGGATTATCCCGGCCGCGCCGGACGCCCTGGTTTCCCCGGCTGACGGCAAAGTGATCCTGGTGGAAAAGGTTTTTGATGACCGGTTCGTCAATGAGCAGGTTTACAAGGTTAGTATCTTCATGAACGTCTTTAATGTTCATGTGAACAGAGTCCCCTTCTCCGGCACGGTTAACGCCATCACCTATTCGCCCGGCCGCTTTTATTCGGCCGACACGGAACGAGGCGCCCTGGAAAACGAATTCTGCGCAGTCACCATGGCCACCGAGGCGGGGCAGCGCTTTGCCGTTGTCCAGGTGGCCGGACTCATTGCCCGCAGGATTGTCTGCTGGGCGGAGCAGGGTGATGCGCTCAGCCGGGGCCAGCGTTTCGGGCTTATCCGTTTCGGTTCCCGGGTGGACCTCTATCTGCCATTAGAAACCCAGCTTGAGATAACAACCGGTCAGAAAGTGAAGGCCGGCGAGACGGTGCTCGGGTATCTCCCCTGATATTTTCTTTGGAATTATAGTGCATTGCCTTTTATTTGATTTATTATAATATGAAATATTATCGTTTCCCCGCCGTCTGTCGGCAGGCGCAGCGCCCGGCCCCGTTGCAGGGCATGGGGGAGCAAATGTTTGTCAGCCATGGAAAAACCGTAAGCGAAGGCAAATCACCTGTGTAAAGCCGGCACCCTGCCCAGAGAGCGGGCCGCTCACTAGAGGATAACATTATGACCGACGGTAACGTTGCCACAGACAAAGAGAAGGTTTTCATATTTGACACCACCCTGCGGGATGGCGAGCAGTCTCCCGGGGCGAGTATGAACATGCAGGAGAAGTTCCGCCTGGCCCAGCAACTGGTTAAATTGCAGGTTGATGTGATTGAGGCCGGGTTTCCCATCGCCTCGGTGGGCGACTTTGACTGTGTCAAAAATATCGCCGACAATATCAGGGGCGTGCAGGTGGCCGGACTGGCGCGGGCCAACCAGAAGGATATCGACCGGGCCTGGGAGGCCCTGAAAAAAGGGGAGAACCCGCGCATCCACACCTTTCTCGCCACCTCGGACATCCATCTCAAACATAAACTGCGCATGAGCCGCGAGCAGATGCTGGAACTGGCGGTGGCCTCGGTGAAGCATGCGGCGAAATACACCGCCAACGTGGAGTTTTCCGCGGAAGACGCCTCCCGCAGCGATCTGGATTTCGTCTGCCGGGTATTTGAGGCGGTGATTGCCGCCGGCGCCACCACGGTGAACTTTCCCGATACCACCGGCTATGCCCTGCCTGATGAATTCGGCGCTAAGATCGCCTATCTCATGAAAAATACGGCCAATATCAACAAGGCCGTGCTGAGCGTGCACTGCCATAATGACCTCGGCCTGGCCGTGGCCAATTCCCTGGCGGCCATCAAGGCCGGGGCCCGCCAGGTGGAGGCGACCATCAACGGTATCGGCGAGCGGGCAGGCAACACGGCCATGGAAGAGGTGGTCATGGCGCTGCGCACCAGGGCAGATCAGGTCAATGTGCGCACCGATATCGTCACGGAATTCATTCATGCCTCCAGCCGCATGGTCAGTTCAATCACCGGCATCATGGTGCAGCCCAACAAGGCCATAGTCGGCGCCAATGCCTTTGCCCATGAGTCAGGCATCCATCAGGACGGGATTCTCAAGGAAAGGACCACTTACGAGATCATGAATCCCTGCGATATCGGTCTCACCGCCGGCAACCTGGTGCTGGGCAAACACTCAGGCCGTCATGCCCTGAAGGAACGGGTCAAGTCCCTGGGCTACGATAATCTGACCGATGATGAGCTCAATCGTGTCTTCCACCGTTTCAAGGGGCTGGCGGATGTCAAAAAGGAGATGTTCGACGAGGATCTGGAGGCCATTCTGCTGGACGAGATCGTCCGCATTCCGGAAACCTATCAGCTGCTCTCGCTTGGGGCCATGAGCGGCAATAAGACCATGCCCACCTCGGCGGTGAAGCTGCTGGTGGAGGGCAAAGAGGTGCAGGATGCGGGCCTGGGCGTCGGTCCCATTGACAGCGCCTTCCGCACCATTGCAAAACTCACCGGCACCACCAGCAAGCTGCTCTATTTCGCTGTCAGCTCCATCACCGGCGGCACCGATGCCCAGGGCGAGGTGATGGTCCGGGTTGAGGATGAGGGAAAGATCGTTATTGGTCAGGGTGCTGATCCGGATATTATCACCGCATCGGCCAAGGCTTACTTGAACGCCCTGAACCGTTTGGTATATTTAAAAAAAGAAAGGAATAAGTGAAGGTTGAAACATGATTCGATCAGAAGGGTATAATGTTGCGGTGGCCGGCGCCACCGGTGCGGTTGGCGGCGCCATGCTTGATGTGCTGGAACGCAGGAATTTCCCGGTGAAGGAACTCCGCCTGCTCGCTTCCGAACGTTCGGTTGGTAAAAAGCTTGTTTTCAAAGGCAAGGAAATTCCGGTCCAGTTGCTGACCAAGGATGCCTTTGCCGGCATCGACGTCGCTCTCTTTTCCGCCGGCGGGTCCCGTTCCCTGGAATTCGCCCCGGCAGCGGCCGCGGCCGGGGCGGTGGTGGTGGACAACTCCAGCGCCTTCCGCATGGAGCCCGACATCCCGCTGGTGGTGCCCGAGGTCAATCCCCAGGACATCGCCCTGTACACCAACCGCGGCATCATCGCCAACCCGAACTGCTCCACCATCCAGATGCTGGTGGCGCTCAAACCCATCTACGACAAGGTCGGCATCAAGCGCATCGTGGTCTCCACCTACCAGGCGGTTTCCGGCACCGGCGCCAAGGCCATCGAAGAGCTGAAAAAACAGGCCCAGGCCTATGCGGCCGGAGGCGAGATCAAACACGAGGTCTATCCCCATCAGATTCTCTTCAACTGTCTGCCCCATATCGACAGCTTCCTGGACAACGGCTACACCAAGGAAGAGATGAAGATGGTCAATGAGACCCGCAAGATCTTCGGCGACCCGACCATCGGCGTTACCGCCACCACGGTTCGCGTGCCGGTGTTT
The DNA here is from genome assembly GCA_040755455.1 of Thermodesulfobacteriota bacterium. Lineage (GTDB taxonomy): Bacteria > Desulfobacterota > Desulfobulbia > Desulfobulbales > SURF-16 > SURF-16. Next base: position 29,454 of record JBFMAY010000014.1, read on the forward strand.
TACGGCCATTCCGAAGCGGTGAATATTGAGACGAAAAAGAAGATCACCGCCGCGGAAGTGAAGGCCCTGCTGGCTGATGCCCCGGGCGCCAAACTGGTGGACCGGCCGGATCTCTGTCAATACCCGCTGGCCATTGACTGCCAGGGGAAATTTGAGACCCTGGTCGGCCGCATCCGCGAGGATGAGTCCATCGACAACGGCATCAACCTGTGGGTGGTGTCGGATAACATTCTGAAGGGCGCGGCGCTGAATGCCGTGCAGATCGCCGAGGTGCTGATCGACAAATATATCGCCTGAAAGGGGAGCAAGCTGATAAGTTGCTGAGCTGCCTAAGCTGTTAAGAAAAAGAAAACGGCGCCCACGGCGTGCAGCGGCAGCGGACCGAGAGGGGGATGAAGGTCCCGGTCGGCAAAAACCAGACAATACAGGATGCGCATTATCGCCGGAACGGCCAGGGGCCGCAGACTTGCTTCACCCGGCAGTGGTACGCTTGCCATCCGGCCGACCTCGGACCGGGCCAGGGAGGCGGTTTTCAATATCCTGGCGGACGAGGTCGCCGGGGCCAGGGTGCTTGATCTCTTTGCCGGGACGGGCGCCCTGGGTCTGGAGGCATTGAGCCGGGGGGCTGCATCGGCGGTCTTTGTGGACAAAGGTCGGTCAGCCGTCGGCTTGATCGGCAAAAATATCCAATTGTGCGGCTTTTGGGAAAAATCCGTTGTGTTGCAAAGGGATTTGACCAGAAGCCTTTCCTTTTTGCAGTCCTATGCTGCCTCTGGAGGATTTTCCCTGGTTTTTATCGATCCTCCTTATAAAACGCTGCTTGCGGAAACGATCATCCTGGAACTTGGCAAAGGGGAGATTGTCCGTCCCGGCGGCCTGCTGGTGGCGGAATCGAGCTCCGGCGGACATCTGCCGGCGGAGATCTCCCCGTTCTCCCTGAAGGACCAGCGGGTATATGGCGAGGCCGGTTTCTGGTTCTACAGGAAAAAGGACAGGGAAAAAGAGAGGGACATCTTGTGAGTGATTACCAGCCGTTTATCGCGCCCGACGTGACAGAGCGCATAGCCGTTTATCCCGGCACCTTTGATCCGATCACCATGGGGCATCTTGATATCATCCAGCGTGCCCTGCATCTGTTTGACAAGGTGGTCATTGCCGTTGCCGAAAATGTGGCGAAAAAGACCCTGTTTCCGCTGGATGCGAGGCTGGCGATGATACGCGACTGTTTTCCGCCCGATGAGCAGCGGGTTGAGGTGGCGGCGGTGAAAGGCCTGCTGGTTGATTACGCCTACACCAAAGGGGCCAGGGCCATTGTCCGCGGTCTGCGGGCCGTTTCCGATTTCGACTATGAGTTTCAGCTGGCCCTGATGAACCGCCGTATCGAGCGCGAGGTGGAAACGGTTTTTCTCATGACGGGATTCCGCTGGATCTATATCAGTTCCAGCATCATTAAAGAGGCGGCCCGGCATGGCGGGGATGTCAGCGGCCTGGTGCCGGACCATGTCTGTGAAAAGCTGCGCCAGTGTTTTCTGGTAAAATGATGAAGACAACTTGCTGAGTTGTTATAGCGCATGCAAATAAGTTGGGTTATCCGTTTTTTTATGAAGTTTCTTTTTCTAAAGAAACCGGAATTCAGTGGTTGGGAAACAAGAAGTAAGGTGAAAAAAATAAGTTATTCCGGCTTCCTCCTTCCGCCTTCCTCCTCTGTGGCGTCCACAGTCGGCCGCCGACCCGTGCCGGCAGCAGTTGTCCGTGTCGTCAAGGCCAGGGGTTAGCGCATGGCAGAGCAGCGCAGGACTTTTCTGCTCAATGGCTGGGACTGGATTCGGCTTGCCGCCACCGCCGCACTCTGTTATCCTCTGTTGCGTTTCGTCAAATTCAAGGTGCCGAAGAAGCCGCGCCTGGTCAAGGTGGAAAAATTGATGAAGATCGGGGATGTGCATCTTGACCAGGAATTCGTCCTTTTTCATGATGCATCCGATACCTGGGCGGTTTCCCGTATCTGCACCCACCTCGGCTGCCGGCTTCATTTCAGTGAAAAGGAACATCTGCTCATCTGTCCGTGCCACCAGAGCATGTTCACCCCCAGAGGGGTGAGGATTTCCGGACCGGCGAAAAGGAATCTGCCGCTTTTTGCCGTGGAGAAGATGAGTGGTGAAAATGTCAAGGGTTATATCGTCTCCCTGTAGGGCCGGACTCTGACTATGAAGCGTTTTCTGCTGGAAACAAAATGGGGCGCCATGAGCCTCGTCGCCCTCTATGTCTCGATTTTGTCAGGCGTCGTCCTTGCCCTGCAGTATGACGAAGCCCACCCGTTCTACTCCGCCACCTCCCTTGATCTGCTCATTCCCTTCGGTATTTTCTGGCGCTCCCTGCATTTTTATTCAAGCCAGATTTTTTTCCTGCTCTCCGCCGTCCATCTTGTCGCCGTCCTTTATGGCCCGTCCGACCGTCTTTCCCTGCAGAAATGGATCTGGCTCATTGCCAGCATGCCGGTGGGGCTGCTGCTGCTGTTCACCGGTTATGTGCTGCGGGGTGACGCCACCGGTGAGTCCGCCGGGCTGATTGCGGAAAATATCTGTCTGTCCATTCCGGTCATCGGCAGCATGCTCAATTCGCTGCTGTTTGCCATTACCGAGGAGGGGATGAAACGGGTCTATGCCAACCATATCATCGGGCTGGTAGTCCTGTGGCTCGTTTTCGCCTGGGATCATCTGCGCCGCTATCGGGTGGCCGTTGAGGAGCACGGATGGTTTGTGCTGGGGATTTTCGCTTTTTCCCTCATCTTTCAGGCGCCGATGGAACCCATGCAAATGGGGGTGTTTCATATCTCCGGTCCCTGGTTTTTTCTCGGCCTGCAGGAACTGCTCCGTTATCTGCAGCCGTTTGTGGCCGGCGTCATGGTTCCGCTGCTGTTTCTGGTCTCCCTGGCCTTTCTGCAGACCAACCGGCAGTGGGGCAGGAGGGCCCGGTTGTTTGCCGGCGGCTGGTTGATCCTCTATGGCGGCATCACCCTTGTCGCCCTGGGCAGATGAACCGGCGCGTGCCGCCCGGTAAACTTTCTTTTCCGGGGGCATGATGCAAATCCCGTGAAAAGCCGATGAGAAAAAAAAGAATATACTTTTACCTGACATTGGCAAATAATAATAATGATTCGGTAAATGAGCTGCCGGGGCCGGATCGGCCGGCAGTATCCCATAAAATGGTGCCGGCTGCCCGGATGGCGGGGGCGTATTGCCGGTAAAGACGGTGAAGTTATCTGCCGCATCCGGTTTGTCAGGAGAGGGTGAATAGATGGGAAGCCTTCTTGAAGCACAGTTTAAGATTGTCAGTGCCAAGGATTGCCCTTTATACGCGGAAGGGGAAGAGTTCCGTCTGTCCGGGGTTGCCCTGCATCCGCCGGCCGGCAAGCCGGCCTGCCTTTTTTTGGCGCGCGAGATCACGGAGATTGTGGTTGAAAGGATGGAGGCTGATTCCACCACGCCAGGCCTCGCGGAGAAAAGAGAAAAAAAGGACAAGAAGGAATTCAACTGCAGCGGCTGCAGCGGGCTGATCAAGTTCGCCTACGTTGAGGAGAGCAAATTTTACACCCCGCAGATGCGCATGCTGGCGGCGGCGGAAAACCGTGAGCAGTCGCGGAAAATGGGTTCTCTTTTCAGTATGATGAACACCTTTTCCTTTTTTCAGACCCTGGAAGAGGACAGCCTGAAAGATATCTTTTCCTGCCTTACCATGAAGAACTTCGCGGCGGAGGAAATGGTTCTGCACCGCGGCCATTCCGGCCGCTATCTCTATTTTATCGTTTCCGGCCGGGTGGCGGTGCTTGATGAGAATAACATCACCATCGCCTTTCTCGGCCGGGGTGAAATTTTCGGCGAGATGAGCCTGTTCAGCGGTCAACCTGTCTGCGCCTCAATCAAGGCCGTCGAGCCGGTAAAAATCCTGACCCTTTCCGGCAAGGATCTGAGCCAGATTCTGATCAGGCATCCTTTCCTGCAGATGGCCTTTACCCGCCTGCTGGTGCAGCGCCTGGCCGAGACCAATATCAGTCACGCGGAAAAGATGTCCCTGGCCTTCACGGGGCAGCTCATGGAGCTGCCGCCCTCCGAGCTTTTCCAGATGCTCAATGAAAATGTCAAGACCGGCATGGTGGAGCTTGATCTCAGCGATGGACCTGCCACGGTCATCTTCAGCGAGGGCGAGGTGGTCAGGTCCCGCTATAAGGGGCTGGAGGGAGCAGAGGCCTTTTATGCGATCCTCAAGGCGCAGAAAGGGCGTTTCAAGTTCTCCTCGTCCATCTCTCTTGAGGAGATGGGGGCGCCGCCGATTGCCAGTTTCATGAAGCTGCTGATGGATGGCTTGCGGAAAATCGACGAGGAACACCCCCACGAAGAGGAAGAGGAAACTTGACATGTGGGGGGGCTTTACCTCCCCTCTGCTGTTAATAACCGCCTTTGACCTCGATTTGGCATGGTTTGACCGCAGCGGATTTGGGCAGATGGAGATAGAGAACCCCCTGCTGGAATTCCGCCGTGGTTTTTTCCGCATCGATTCCTTTGGGCAGGGTGAACACCCGGCGGTAATCCGTGGAGTCGAATTCCTGTCGCTGGCATGTCCCGGTAAATTTGCCGGTAAAAGTACCCTCTATGGTCAGGATATTGTTTTCCAGGTTGATTGACAGATCATCCTTGGCAACACCGGGCAAATCCGCCACCAGCAGTATTTCGTCATCATTGACAAAAATATCCACATCCGGGGTGCTGCTCTTGCCGGGTTTGAAAACTTCCGCCGCCTGCTGGGCCGGTTTAACCATTTCACGTTCCGTGCTCATTGCTCACCTCCTGTTACGCTGCCTGAACAACAATTTTTTTCGGTTTTGCGGCCTGGGCCTTGACCAGTGTCACCGTCAGCATGCCGTTTTTTAAACTGGCGGAGGTCTTCTCCGTGTCAATTTCCACCGGCAGAGTGAAGCTGCGCGAAAAGGGCGCCACGTTGCGTTCCTGCCGCAGGATGGCATAACCTTCCGGCGTGTTCTCTTTCCGTTCACCTTTAATGGTGAGCAGATTGTTGTGGAGTTTGATATTGATTTCATCTTCGCTTACGCCGGGGAGTTGGCTGTAAACAAGGATATGATCGCCGTCGTCATAGAAATTGGTCGGCGGCCAGACGCCGCCCTGGGGGAAATTGGCCCGGCCGCTTTCAAAGTCTTCAAAAAGCCTGTTCATCTGGTTTTTGAAGAAATCCATTGTGCCGAAAATTCTGTCAATGTCGTTGAGTCTTCTGAACATGATTTCTCCTCCCTCTTTCTGGTTAGTGGCTGGAAAATAGCTAAAACCTTTCGTGTGATGTGGCTGCATCAGTGATGATAATGGAGTGCAATTGGTAATTTTCTTTTTTATATCAATACGTTAAATTTTGTGTTTAAAAGATAATTGCGCTTGCCTTTAAAGTCAAGGCAGCCCCATGACAGGCATTGAGGATTTTTTGCGGTTTCACTGCCGCCCTGTTTGGGTGGCAATGTTCTGGGTGGGGAGATCTGCGGCGACAACCGGGATATCGAAATTCGCGGATGATCCTCCTGATGGGCCGGGTTGGGGATGGCCGGGAGAAAAACCGGCTATACGGCCGGGTGCGCGGAAAAGCTAAAGGCTTACGCGGGGATCATTTCTTTTTTCTTTATTTCCGCCTTGCGGATAACGGCCAGGAACTTGTCGAGCTTGAAAGGCTTGGCCAGGAAATCAAATCCTCCTCTGTTGAAGGATTGTTTGGCAGTTTCCATGGTGGCAAAACCGGTAATAACGATGTGTTCCACTTTCTGGACCCCCAGGACATCAGCATTCATCACCTCGACAATTCGTCTGGCGATTGCGGTCGTATTTTCCTGCTTTTGGCATTAACCAGCCGTCCCATGAAGGTGCGCACCTTCCTTTCGAAGCTCCCAAAAGTCAAGGTGATGCCGCCGGGGTCTTCACCGGGAATGGTACCGATTTCGGCCTGAAAATTATAGCGGGAAAAGAGATTGTTGAGATTAAAGGTGCCGACTCGGACCATGGGTAGCCTCCTGCTGGAAAGCTGGTGGATTACTTTTTTCAGTTGTGACGATTTTATCAATTCTGCAAGATTCTTCATAATCATCGCAGATTATCCGTGCTGTCAAGCCTGGTATGCATCCGCCTAGTCCGGCAGGCTGGTAATCCGGAAGCGTTGCAGATCCGCCATTCCATGCCACTGCGGCAACCGTGGGGTCGGTCCGTCAATCCGCACCAGCGGAGGCTCGCGATCCGCCAGTCCGTTGATCTTGGCCCACAAGGTGATGTCGCCCCAATATTGCGGAGGCGTGTCAGCGGCTGCCACGGCGGAGAAGATCTCGGCCGGGGTCGCGCAGCCTCCACGGATCGCCTGCAGGGCCAGGGACTCAAGCCGCCCCAATCCGCTGGCCGGATCGGGCTGTTCGCAAAGCCATCGTCTCACTGCGGCGGGAATCCAGGGCAGGGGCGCAGCAACGCTGCCTGACATTTCGGCCAGGAGTTGCAGGTCCTGGGTGGCAAAGGCCCGGTCCGCCACCACAGCGAAGCGAAACTGGTCATCGGTAACCGGACGCCGTTGGTCATACAGGGAAGCGAGTTGGGAGGGCTCAAGCTGGCCCAGTCCGTTGAACGGCGCGATGCCGGGATAGGCGTCCACACAGAGAAGTTCAACTTGCCGGATACCCTGGTACAGCATACAGGCAAGAATGTGGACGAGCATGGACTGATCAAACAGGCAGGGGTCAAACCACAGGACAATCCGTTCATATTCTGCGGCGGTGGCGATCCTGCGGTACTGGCTTATTAACGTGTTCAGCACATGATCCCTGTCCAGCCCTCCGCCGGTTGCCTGTTCAAGAAACCAGGCCCGGGCAATAAGGGTATCATCCGTTGGCCAGCCGGGATTCCGGGGGCCATCGTAGAGGATGTCGTGCCAGACAAAAACCTCTCCATTCAGGCCGGATTTGGCGAGATTACTGCCGGCGAGATCGCCGCTGGTGATATGGAGGGTGGTGGTCATGAATGTATTTTACCTTGCAGAGAGAGCTGATCATCATTTTGGCTTTATGGGCAGCAATTAACAAGGGGGCAGAACCATTTCCCTTGCTTTCTTTGATTGTTTTTCGATGCCCCCGTATTGTGGTTGATTGATACGAAAAAAATGACCAAGTTGAGTCAACAGTTAACGTGACTCTATTTTGAACCCATTTCGCTCACATCTGTTTTAAATTGATTTCGTTATGGAACTCGCCTTCCACCTCTTTCACGACCGCCTGGCCCGCGATGACATTTTTTCCGTCAAAGGTCAGGGTCGGATTGCCGTACAGCGTCCAGCCGTTGTTGAGCTTGGCGCATACTCTTTTGCAGAATGTTTCATCATCGGGTCCGGTAAGGTAGGAGTATAATTTCATTGTTCACCTCTTGCGTAATTAAATATTCCTTCTGTTGTCGACAACTGCGCGGGTTCGAGCGCGGAAGTGGTCTGGCCCTGCCGGGCGGTAGTGTTTACGCCGACCGTCGTGGAGGGGGTTCACCTTCTGCCTCCTGCCGATTTCTGGCGGAGCAGGCAATATTCCGTTGTGCGGACTTGGCGGCCAGACCGGGATGCCTTTCGATTTCTGCTGAGGCTTGCTGGATTGAACGTCCGGCATGGGCGTCAAGTCACCTTGAAGCGCAACTGTAATAGGGGTATTCCTAGCATAACTGCCATGCCGCAGGCAAGGGTGTTGGCATATTTATTTTAAAAAAATGGGCGGTTATTGCACGCCGTCAATGGCCAGGATTTCGCCTTCGGCTGCACCTTCACGGAGTTTTCTGACCTGCTGGTATTCGGGCGAGTTATAGAATTTCTTGGCCTGCTCCATGCTGGGAAATTCGATCAAGACAACTCGGCGTTTTTCCTCGGGACCTTCCAGGGTCACCGTTTCTCCGCCGCGGGCAATATGTCTGCCCCCGAATTTGGCAATGACGGCAGGGGTTGCCTGCAGGTAATGGGTGAATCTGTCCCAGTCGGTGACGTTCGCCCTCACTATAAGATATGCAGCCATATCGGTAATTCTCCTTATTGCAGATAGCCAAAAAAATAAATTTCAAAGGGCGTGCGGCCGTGTTTAATACTTTTTGCCGGGGCCGTATTTTTTCATGCGCCGCCACAGGGTGGTGAGGGGGATGCCGAGAATCCCGCTGCTCTGTTTGCGGTTGTTGCCGGTGATATCAAGGACCCTGGTGATATGCTGTTTCTCCATCGTCTCAAGGGAGAGCAGGTCCTCGCCCTCGGAGGTGGTGAAGGCCAGTTTTCTAAGGTCAGCCGGCCACCTCTATTTTCCATGGTTTCTCCCCTGTCCGTGCAAAAATGTCGTAACGGTCAACTTGCAATATGCGTGATATACCATGGGGCGACCGGTTGCCAACAAGAAACTTTGTGTCGGGGAAATAAGAGATCGGGAAGGATGATCTGCGGGATTTACTGGCCAGGTGGGGCGCTGCGGCGGCGAGGCATCGCTGCCGGCTGGACGGCATTGCCAGGGCGCTGGCTGTTATTTGGCGAATTGGTCAAGCAAATTGCCGTTGCCGAGAAACTGCAGGGTATTGATGTGCTCACCCTGGTCATTGTAAAGGGTCAAGGCATTGGTGCCGGCCAGGGAAACCTTGCCGCATCTGGTGATATAGCTGTCATTTGCGACCGAGCGGAGAGCCCGGCGCAGACAGAGATTGTCGTTTTCATCAATATGCCATTTCTCTGTTGCGCGGATGCTGCCGGAGGGATAGAGAATGGTGTATCTGCCGTCCTTGGCAAAGTAAATATGGCTGTTTTGCTGGTTTTCGCCGCTGTCTGCCATAATGAAGGTTCTGTCGGAGAGAATCTTGGTCAGTTCAGCGGCGGGAAGATACTGTCCCTGGGCGGAAGCGAAGGGAACCTGTGGCAGAAAGGGAACGAACAGCAGAAAAAGAAACAGGATGGTTTGGTGCATAATGACTCCCCGTGCAAGATGCGTTGCCGGTATGAAAAAAGGTCAAAGGCGGGCTATTCCCTTACCTGTCAGGATAAACCCGCCCTTGCACGGGTGTCAAGAGAGAATGACGTGAGAGCAGGGTGGGATTATCCTGCCCGGTGCTGTCAGGCGTGCATGGCCTTGCGCCAGCCAGCCTCTTTGAGGCGGTTGATCCTGTTGATGGCCCAGGCGTTGATTTCCCGCAGATATCTTGTGCTGTCCTCGTCTTTCCTGGCAATGATGCGTTCCCTCTCCCCGGCGATATCCTCTGACTCGCCGGGATACATTTCCCGCCAGGTGGCATAGCCCTGGTCAAAAATAAATTCCGGACTGATCTCCGCCGCTGACAGGGAAAGTTTGGTCAGGCCATACATCCTGGCCAGGGTCATGTCGTATTCAATAATCCAGCCGTTATCCCGGAGCATGGTTTCGCCGTTGATGGGGGCGTTGGCCGAGCAAGCCGGGCAGAAAAGCCGGTCCAGCACGTTGGGGCTCATGATGTTGTCACGCAGGTGAAACTGCACCTGTCTGCTGCCGCATTCACATTTTTTTTTGACTTCAATACACATGCTATCCTCCACTATGAATGGTTTGATGATTTTTTGCAAACAATAGCATGCGGGGAGAAAATAGTAAATAAATAATAACTATTATCAAAAACCATCCAGGAGCTGCAGGAGATCTTCGGCCCGCAGCTTGTTGCTCAGGTCGCTGCCTTCAAGGAGACTGTCAGCAAGTTCGCGCTTGTCCTGATGCAGCCGGAGAATTTTTTCCTCGATGGTGTTTCTGGTGACCAGCCGGTAGACCGTGACCGGGCGGGTCTGGCCGATGCGGTGGGCCCGGTCCGAGGCCTGGTCCTCCACCGCCGGGTTCCACCAGGGATCCATGTGGATGACGAAATCGGCGGCGGTGAGATTCAGACCCAGCCCGCCTGCCTTGAGGCTGATGAGGAAGAGATCGCCGTCTCCTGCCTGGAACTCGGCCACCTGTTCCTGGCGTTTGAGCGCCGGGGTGGTGCCGTCCAGGTATTTATAGGTGATGTTGCGTTCGTCGAGAAAGGCGCGGATAATGTGAAGGTGCCGGGCAAACTGGCTGAAAACCAAGGCCTTGTGCCGGTTTTCAATAAGATCCATGATGATGGTGCCGAAAAGCTCGAGTTTGGAGCTTTGGATAGCCGTATCCGGCTGGACCAGCCTGGGATTGCAGCATGCCTGCCGCAGCCGCATGATCTCGGCCAGAATCTGCATATGCCGGTGGGACGGCGAGGCATCGGTGTGTTCGATTTTCTCCAGGGCGCGGATGCGCAGTGCTTCATAGAAGGCGGTCTCCTCAGGGCTCATATCGACCTGGAGAACGACCTCGGTCCGCGGCGGCAGTTCCTCCAGGACCTGGCTTTTCAAGCGCCGGAGAATGAAGGGCTGGATCAGTTTTTTTAATTTTTTGCGGGCGTTCTTGTCCTTGTCTTTTTCAATGGCCATGGCATAGCGCTGATTGAACTGCTCCAGGGAACCGAGCAGGCCCGGGTTGATGAAGTTGAAAAGGTTCCACAGTTCTCCCAGGTGGTTTTCGATGGGGGTGCCGGTGGTGATCATCTTGAAATTGCCGTCGAGTTCCATGGCGGCCCTGGAGCGCTTGGTGGCGATGTTTTTGATGGCTTGGGCCTCGTCGAGCACGATGACTCGCCATTTTTTCCCTGAAAGGAGTTTGTCCTCCTGTTGCAGCAGGCCGTAACTGCAGATCAGCACGTCAAAAGGGCCAAGGCCGTCCACCAGCTGTTCCCGTTCCTTGCCGCCGAAGATCAAAGTGTGCAGGGTGGGCGCAAAACGGCGGACTTCCTCCTGCCAGTTCATGCAGACTGAGGTGGGGGCCACCACCAGCGAAGGGCCGTGCGGAGCCTCCTGCAGAATGATGCCCAGGGTCTGTACGGTTTTTCCCAGACCCATATCGTCGGCCAGACAGGCGCCGACACCCCAGTGTTTGAGCCGGGCCAGCCATTTGAATCCCTCAATCTGGTACTCGCGCAGTTCGGCCTGCAGGGTTGTCGGCACCTCGCTCTGAAAGGCGCGTGATTCCCGGATGCGCTGCAGCTGCTCCTGCCACTGCTGGTCGGCGGTCACCTGGATGCCGCTTTCCGTGAAACCTTCCAGGGTGCAGCATGCCAGGGGATGCATGCGCCTCAGCTGCCCGTGGGCTTCGCTAAAGGAGGTCAATTCATCCAGCTGTTTCCGGAATTCCCGGGACAGGGCGAGGAACTCACCTTTGCCCAGGGGGATGAATCGGCCGGAATTTGCCTGGATCAGTTCCAGCAACGTTTTCATCTCCATCACCTTGTCTTGGTCGATGGCGAGTTGTCCGTCCAGTTCAAACCAGTTCTGTTTCCGTCTGATATGCAACTGGAAATCCTGGAAGGAGGCATGGTGGCGGATGGCAAGTTTTTCCCCTTCAGGCCATTCAATGATGACGTCATCCCCCAGGTTCTGGATTTCCGCAAGCACCTCCAGGCAATCCTGCAGATCCTCGATGAACCACTCGCCGTCCATCCCGCTCAGTCTGGCCAGGGTGGGGCATCGTTCCTCGATCTGCGCGCAGTTTTCTCTTTCCTTGTCAAGGTTGCGGCAGGTTTGCAGGCGTTTGCCGTGAATCTCGGCAATGACGTTCACCGCCCCCTCGCCGGGATAGAGATAAGGTCCGCCGACGGCAAAAGGCTTCACCAGCATGGAGACCCGGAAGCCGGTGCCCACCGGCAGCAGCTGCATGATGATCTTGTCCGCGGCCCGCACCTCTTCGATCTCTCTTGAGGTGGCGCCGATATCGGAGTGTATGGTCAGGCAGGATGAAAGATTGCCCAGGGTTTCCAGGACCTGTTTTTTGGCGCCTTCCGGAATGCGGAGACCGTCGTCGCCGATGATTGCCGCAATTTTGCGGTGTTTTTCCGAGATCTCGATAATCCTGAAGCGGGTGGGGGTCTCCCGCACCGCCATCACCTTTTCATCGCCGATGGGTGATGAGAATTCCAGCAGCACCTTGTCCGCTGTTTGGGTGGCATGCAGTTCCGGTTCACCCCTGGTGAATTCCACCGGCACGGAGGGATGCGCGCTGGAAAAGAGCAGGGGATGGCCGACCAGGGCGGACAGGGTTTCATCCATGTCAAATTCAAAGGAGGTTTCATGGCTGAACTCCTTTTTGCGCAATGACGCCCTGATTCTCTGGTCCTGCTCGGTGAGGAAGGGGAGATTTTCGCCGGCGTGCAAACGTTTCAGTGCCACGGAGCGTCCCTGGCTCCATTTGCCGCTGGCGGTGAGTTTTTGTTCCCTGGGGTGAATGGTGACAAAGCCGTCCTTGAAGTCCACCAGCCAGACCATTCTGTACTGGGGCGGACCAGCATCCTCATCTTCCAGGCTGACGATATTCAGGGCCTTTAAGGCGCGTTGCCAGGCTTTTTCATGGGGAAGCACGGCGAGGAGCGAGGTGATGGCCGCTTTGCGGCAGACCGCGACGCTGAAATCCTGATAGGACTCGATTTCAGTGGCCTGATAGAGCAGGGCCGCATATTCCATGGCCAGCCAGTCGTAGCCGTTTTCCCTGGCCCGGGTGTAAAATTCATGCAGTTCATCCCGCTGGCCTGCTTCCAGCGTGCCGTTGAGCCAGAAGCTGCCAAGCCCCATGAACAGGGCCGTCACCGCGTCTTTCCCCCCCTGCTGCCATATCTGCGAAGTGAAATCCGGCTTGAAGTTTTCCAGTTTGGCCTTGGTCACCTGCTGGAGAATCCTGTAGGCCGGGAGCAGGGGATTATTGCTCTGCTCCGTTTCCACCGTGGCGATAAAGGAGGAGATGACCGGATACTTCCGGTAGTCGCCTGATTTCAGCAGGGCCAGGATAAAGATGAGTCCTTCCATGCCGATGAAAAAAACGTTTTTTGCCTCTTTCTTTATGCGCAGCTCGATCAGATCTTCCTGGAAGCTGGCAATGGCTGCCGGGTTGTTGCCGAGCAGGAATTCCAGCCAGCCACGCAGGCCGAAGGAGTCAATGTGGTTGCCGGCCTCGGCAATTTTCAGGCGGGCCGCATCCATATCGGCCCGTAGCAGCTGGTTGAGAATAATCAGATAATAGATGGAGGGCCAGCCCTGCCGCGGAATCACCTTCAGGGTGTTTTCATCGGTGAGATAAGCAAGAGGCAGGTCGAAGGATTCAAGGTCGAGGAGGCTTTTTCGGCTTATTTCATGGAGGCTGTGGAGCTGCAGGTGGGGCGGCAGGGTGCTGAACCACCGGGCCTCAAACGGGTTGTTGACGATTTCCACCAGCGGGGAGTGCAGTTCCGAGGTGTCCGGGCAGTCATAATAGCGCAGGAGATGTTCGTTGAAATGATCGAACTTGCCCAGGTACAGACCGATGCGCATTTCCCGTAAATGGCGCAGGCTTTTCTGCAGCAGGGTATCGTAGGCCTGCCCATTGGCGGGAAGATGTTTGCCGACGATGCGGGCCATGCGGGCAAAGTTGCCGGCGGTCAGGGCTTTCCTGCTGATGATTTCCACCATGAGGGGGTGGCACTGGCAGCGCCAGGTCACGAGATCTTGTTCCTGCAGTTTGCGCAGCATAGCGGATTGCGGCCGCGCCGCGCCGGGCAGGTTTGCATCATCGTGCCGGCCGGTAAATTCCTGGAAGCAGCTGATGATGGCGGCAGCGCCGGCGGGCTCGAAAATGATCGAGATGAGCTGGAGCAGTTCCTGCTCTTCCCTGGCCAGGGCTTCATACTGGGAGAGAAGATGCGTAATTTTCCGGGTGGATGAAAATTTTGCCATTTTGGTAGTATACCATAAAATTGCGGTCTGACTTGTTCATTTTTAGCAGCCAGCATGGGGGAAACCAAAAAAACGAGCGCGTCGCCGCCCGCGGCATGGGCCGGCAGGCAGCAAGGGCCGCCGGTTTTGTCCTGCTATGATGATATGTGTGTTTTTTACTGGACAAAGTTTCTTTTTTTCAGTTTGTTCATCACATGAAAATACATTTTTTGGGGGTTGGCGAGGCCTGCGATGCACGCTGTCCCAATACATCGCTGCTTGTTACGGTAGGAAACGGCCGGCGTTTTCTGCTTGACTGCGGCTTTACCGTCCCGCATCTCTATTTTGCCGTAAGCCTCGACCCGGACGAGCTGGATGCGCTGTGGATTTCCCACTTTCATGGCGATCATTTTTTCGGTGTGCCGCTGCTGCTGCTCAGGTTCTGGGAAATGGGCCGCCGGAAAAAGCTGGTTATTGCCGGGCCCCGGGGAGTACGGGAAAAAATTGCGGCGGCCATGGAGCTTGCCTACCCGGACTTCATGGCCCGGCTCATGTATCACCTTGAATTTGTCGAAATTGAACCGGGAGACGGCCGGGACATTGCCGGCACAGGCTGGCGCACGGCGGAAAATGTCCATTCCGAGCGTTGCCTGGCCTTGTGTATCGATGACGGCGGCCACCGCATCTTTTACAGCGGGGATGGCCGGCCGACCAGGGAGACGGCGGCTCTGGCCCGGGGCTGCGACCTGATCGTGCATGAGGCCTTCCGGCTGGGCGAGGAAGTGGACAACCACGGCAGTGTCAGGGGCTGCCTTGAATTCGCCGGCAGGGCCGGGGTGAGGCACCTTGCCCTGGTGCATGTGCAGCGCACCTGCCGGGAGACCGCCCAACAAACGGTCGCCGGGCTGGTTCGTGACGGTCTGCATGTTTTTCTGCCGGAACCGGGGGAGCTGTTTTGTTTATAAGGATCTCTGACGGGCGGCAAGATCCCCGGCCATTGGCCTGGAGGTTCCGGCATCATGGTTTTTTTTCATCTTGAAAAATAGCCCGTGCACGGCTTGACTCAACACCAACAGTTGCTATATTAATGAGTGCAGCATAATAAGTTGAATTGATAAAAAAATGTCGGGCGCAGCGAAAGCATCATTTGCCCGACCAGGATTTGCAAGTTCTTGTCACATTAGGGAGGATGATAAATGTACGAAAATGGTTTTAATAGAACGGTTACCGTTTCCCAGGCCGAAACCCAGGCCTCAACGATTTTCCTGGCCAAGGTTTTCAACTGGATGGCCATGGGGCTGGGACTCACCGGGCTGATGGCCTTTCTGGTGGCCAACTCGGAAACAGCGATGCAGATTTTTATCTTTAACCCCATGATGCGCTGGGGGCTCATTTTTGCCGAGCTGGGGCTGGTTTTTTATCTGTCCGCCAGGGTGATGCGTCTTTCCCCCCAGGCGGCAACCGCCCTCTTTCTCATCTACTCGGCCTTAAACGGCATCACCCTGTCCGTGATCCTGCATGTGTATACCGCCACCTCCGTGGCCGCCACCTTCTTTATCACCGCCGGCATGTTCGGCGCCATGGCCATTTACGGCCTGGTAACCAAGAAGGACCTGAGCGGCCTGGGCTCCTTCATGTTCATGGGGCTGATCGGCATGATCATTGCCTCGGTGGTCAATATCTTCCTGCAGAGCTCCATGATGGCCTGGATCGTCTCCGGCCTTGGCGTGATTATCTTCACCGGGCTCACCGCCTATGATGTGCAGAAGATTACCCAGATCGGCGCATCCGGCATCATGCGGGAGGGCGAAGCCGCCATCCGCAAGGGGGCGATCATGGGCGCCCTGGCCCTGTATCTTGATTTCATCAACCTGTTCCTGAGCCTGCTGCATTTCCTCGGCAACCGGGAATAGTTCCTTGCCGCCCCGTGGTTTTTACCACGGGGAAATTCATTAGGGGCGGTTCGCGAACCGCCCCTGCTACCCCAACCTCTTGCATCCTTTTTCCCCCTTCCTTCCTGCGCATTTCCAATCAGCAGGGATTTCATTTTTTTAATCTTCCTGCCATCTGATAGCAGTTTTCTCTTGCAAATTTTTTAATTGCGGGTTTTTTTCTGAGCAGTCATTCATTTTTTGGGGAGGCTGCCATTCTCCCTGTTTCCCGCTAAACAGCCAAAACGGAAAAAAACGGATGAGTAACACCAAACCCACGGTGTTTATCAGCTACAGCCACAAGGATGAGGAGTGGAAAAATCAGCTTCTCCCGCATCTCAAGGCCTTTGAGCAGCAGGGCGATCTGCTGCTCTGGCATGACCGCAGGATCGACACCGGCGCAGACTGGTTTCCGGAGATCGAGGAGGCGGTGGAAAGGTCACGGGTAGCAGTCTGTATTATCTCAGAAAATTTCCTGGCCTCGGATTTCATTATCAAGGAGGAGGTGCCGGACCTGCTGAAACGGCGGGAGGCCAAAGATCTGATCATTATGCCTTTGCTTGCTGAGCCCTGCCCGTGGCAAGCCATCCGCTGGCTCAAGGGTATCCAGATGTTTCCCTCGGACAACAATTGCCTTGCCGCCATCAGAGGCAAAACAAAGCGGAAACAACTGCTGGCGGATTTTGCCATCAAGGTGGCGGATCAGGCAGTTCCTACGAGATTGGATGAGTTGCTTACCGTCCGGAAGTCTTCCACGTGCATTATCAGTCTTTGCGAGACATTCCAGCCCTCTCTTGATTATAGAATTGAGATCTCCCATCTTCCCGTGACCGGGGTCGAACTCTTTGGCCGCGAGGCGGAGCTTGAACTGTTGGACAATTCCTGGAAAGAGGGCAAAACCAATGTCATCAGTTTCGTGGCCTGGGGCGGGGTGGGGAAATCCACCCTGATCAACCGTTGGCTCGCCGAGATGGCCATGGACAGCTATCGGGCCGTCGCCCGGGTCTTTGGCTGGTCCTTTTACAGCCAGGGGACCGGTGAGTGGGTCACCTCGGCGGACCGCTTCATTGCCGAGGCCCTGGCCTGGTTTGGTGATCCGGACCCTACGACAGGCTCACCCTGGGACAAGGGCCAGCGCCTGGCAGATCTCATTCGCAAAGAGCGGACTCTTCTGGTGCTGGACGGGCTGGAGCCGCTGCAGGCCGAGCATGACTTTGAAAGAGGCCGGATCAAGGACCCTGGCCTGGCCGTCCTGATTAAAGAATTGGCAAAAGACAATCCCGGCCTCTGCCTCATCACCACCCGTGAACAGGTGGCTGATCTCAAACGCTTCCCGCAAAACGTGCTGGAAAGAAATCTTGAGCAGATATCCGCTCAAGCCGGCCGGGCCCTGTTGCGGGTGGGCGGCGTGCGGGGCACGGACCGGGGATTGGAGGATGCCTCGCGCGCCTTCGGCAATCATGCCCTGGCCGTCAAGCTCCTGGCCGCCTATCTCCATGCGATCCCAGAACACCACATCAAACACGCGGCCGATATCCCCGACCTGGATATCCTAGATGACCAGGGGCGACAGCCCCGTCGGGTCATGGCCGCCCTGCTGCAGCATTTGGGGGACTGCCCGGAGGTGGAGTATCTGCGGATTCTTGGCCTATTTGACCGACCGGCGGACCAGGAGGCCCTGACGGCGCTGCTCACTCCGCCGCCTATCCCGGATTTGACCGGTCAGATCATGGCAGTTGCCGAAGGAGATCGCCATGACTGCCTCACCCGCCTGCGACGCCTGGGCCTTCTGGCCCCGGCAAGCAGCCATCGCGTCGGCGATCTGGACTGCCATCCCCTGGTGCGGGAGCATATGGCCGACCTCCTCCAAAAGCAATTCCCCCAGGCCTGGCAGCAGGGCAACCTGCGGCTTTACGAGCACTATAAGGGGATAGCCAAGGAATACCCGGACACCATCGAGGAGATGGCTCCGCTTTTTTACGCCTGCGCCCATGGCTGCCGGGCCGGTAACCAACAGGAGGCGCTGATTGAGGTGTATTGGAAACGTATTAAAAGGGGGAATGAGCATTACTGCACGCGAAAACTCGGCGCCTTCGGTTCTGATCTGGCGGCCCTGGCCAACTTTTTCGACTCCATCTGGGACCGGCCCGCGCCAGGGCTTGCTGAAATGTGGCAGGCTTGGGTCTTGGGCAATGCCGGTTTTCGCTTAAAGGCCCTTGGCAGGCTGGCCGAGGCAAAGAGGCCAATGCGGGACTGCTTGGAAATGTGCATCCGACAGAGAAATTGGTCGGAGGCGTCAAAAATTACTTCCAACCTCAGCGAGCTCTTCCTCGACCTGGGCGAGATGGCCTGGGCTGTGGAGTATGGGCAACAAACTGTGGAATTGGCCGCGCGCAGCGGTAATCGGCATTCGCGTGTGATTGGCCTTACCACCCATGCTGTTTCCCGCCATCAGGCCGGCCAATTGGCCGAGGCCGAAGAGCTGTTTCGTCAGGCTGAAGCCATGCAGCGGGAAGAGCAGCTCGACTACCCCATGCTCTACTCACTGCGGGGATTCCAATACTGTGACCTGCTCTTTGATCTTTACCCGCCAACCGAGGTCTGGAAACGGGTGAAGAAGACGTTGGGCTGGGCGGAAAAGGCAACGGGAGTATCCCTCCTCGACATTGGCCTGGACCACCTCACCATGGGCCGGGC
The DNA here is from genome assembly GCA_040755455.1 of Thermodesulfobacteriota bacterium. Lineage (GTDB taxonomy): Bacteria > Desulfobacterota > Desulfobulbia > Desulfobulbales > SURF-16 > SURF-16. The sequence continues at coordinate 47,879 of JBFMAY010000014.1, forward strand.
CTGCCAGCGGCTAGGTGAGCCGGTCACTGCCGCCACCTATCTCGCACAAGCCATAGACTTTTTGCGTAAAGCAAATTTTCAAGAGATTCTCCCACGCGGTCTCCTAGCCCGGGCCGCCTTTTGCCGGGAGCAGGGGCAACTGAACGCCGCCCGCCGGGATCTGGAGGAGGTCCTGGAGATCGCCGAACCCTGCGGCATGCGTCTCCATCTCACCGACTATCATCTGGAGAGCTGCCGGCTGGGGCTGGCCGAAAACGAGCTGCCCACTGCCCACGAGCATCTGGACAAGGCGAAAAAACTGGTCGCCGAGACCGGCTACCACCGCCGGGACCGGGAGGTTCAGGAACTTGAAAAATTGCTGGCCGCCGCAGATACGGCCGGCAAACAGGCACCGTAAAGAGTGGCCGAATGAAAATTATGCCAACAATAACCGCTATGGCCGTAACCGTGGTTGGGAAAAAGCGAGGATCGTAACTCCGTAGGAGCGGGCCATGCCCGCGATCCTTGTGATGCCACGGTTATCGCGGGCATGGCCCGCTCCTACGGCAAAAATGTGTGAATTTTAAAGTATTTTTAATAAGATAGATGTTTCCATGCAGCCACTAAACATCTAGCGCAAGGAGAAAGTCATGCCCTTACCCCAATACGATGAAGTTCATGTCATCTCCGACCTCCACATGGGAGGGGAGAGCGGTTTTCAGATTCTCCGGGAGACCGAAAAACTCGCGGGTTTTATCCGCTGGGTCGCGGAACAAAAGCCGGACGGCCGGGTGGCCCTGGTGTTGAACGGGGATGTCATCGACACCCTGGCCGAGGAGAGCGGCGGCTACATCGCGGTGGACAATGCCGAGGCCGTGGTCAAGCGGATCATGGCCGACCCGGCCTTTGCACCGGTCTGGGCCAGCCTGGCGGACTTTGTCAAAATTGCCAACCGCACCCTGGTCATGGTGCTCGGCAACCATGATCTGGAGATGTCCTTCCCCGGAGTGCAGCGCCTGGTGGTGGAAAGGCTGGCCGGGGATGATCCCCTGGCCCGGGCCCGCATCGAGTTTTCCACCATGGGGGCCGGTTTTTCCTGCCTGGTGGGCGGCTCCCGGGTCTTCTGCACCCATGGCAACGAGGTGGACGCCTGGAACTATACCCGTTACGAGGATCTTGCCAGGGCGGGCCGGCGGCTCAGCAGCGGCCGGTCGCTCAAACCAAGCGAATGGGAGCCCAACGCCGGCACCATGATGGTCAAGGACGTCATGAATACGGTAAAAAAAGACTACCCCTGGATCGACCTGTTGAAACCGGAGATGCAGGCCGCGGTGGGGGTGCTCCTGGCCCTTGACCCCGGCCAGGTGGAGAAAATCAACCGCCTCCTGCCCATCATCGGCGAGAAGGTGGTGGGCAGCATGGAGGTGGATCAACGGCTCTCGGCCGAGGGTTTCATTGCTCCGGCCAAAAAGGAGGCCCGTCCCGCCTCGGTGGATAGTCTGCTTGGCCCCAGCCTCATGGAGGGACTGCGCAGCGGCGCCGGGGCCAACCGTCCCACGGCTGACGCCCTGCTGCTTTCGGCGGAAAGGAAATACAAAACCGGCAGCGCCGTCACCGACCCCCATGACGAAACCCTGGGCACCGGCCAGTATCTCTGGGACCGGTTCACCGGCTGGTTCAGAGGGGTCAGCAAGGTCGAGGCCCTGCGCCGGGCACTGAAAGACTGGCTCAAGGATGACCGTACCTTTGATATCAAGGACCGGGACGAGACCTGCAAAGAGGTGGTGGCCTCGGTGGGGCAGGGCATTCATTTCCTGGTCACCGGCCACACCCATCTGGAAAGGGCCATTGACCTGGGCGGCGGCCGTTTCTACTTTAACTGCGGCACCTGGATCCGTTTGCTGAAATTCAGCAAGGCCATGCTGGAAGACGAAACGGCCTTCACGCCGGTATATGAGCTGCTGGTCAACGGTACAATGGAGAAAATCGACAAAAAGGACTTTAACGGTCAGCCCTTTGTCATGCCCCAGCAGAGCGCGGTCAGCATCAGGGTTGAAGCGGGGAAGGTGGTGGGCAGACTGCTCCACATAGAGGGAATCGACCCAGTCTCTCCGAAGACAATCCAACAGTTCACGAGGTAACCATATGTCCACGATCCACAACGTCAAACTGGAAATCCTGCGGCCCGGCCCGGCCCACAACCAGCTCCTTTCCCCGCTGACCCCTTATCTGGTCCTCTGCGGGGCGGACGGCCCGGTGACCGTGCACCTGCCTTTTGAACAGAGGCAGCTCCTCATGCGACTGGAGCGGCTGCGCTATTCCAGCCAGGGAACAGCCATTGCCGCCGGGCAACGGGAGGCCGAGCTGCACGAACTGGGTGAGACCCTCGGCCGGATATTCGGCCAGGTTCCCGCCCTGCTGGCCGAACTCGGCAGTGTCCGGTCGCAAACGGGAAAGCTCGTGCATCTGCGGCTGTCGCTCTCCGCCTTTGAACTGGCCCTGTTGCCATTTGAGACGGCCATTGCCGCCGACGGTTTTCCCGGCTCCGGCTCCCCCCTCTTTCTGCAATCAAACCTGCCCATCACCCTGACCAGGGAGGTGCGCCGCGGCCGGCCGCTGCCGGTGGAATGGAATCGGCCGCCCCGCATCCTCTTTATCTTCGCCTCGCCCGGGGGGCTGGCGGCGGTGCCTTACGAGCAGCATCTGCTGGCGCTGCGCCGTGCCATTGACCCGTGGGTGAAGATCCTGGACAAAGAGGAGGAACGCCTGGCCGAGGTGAAAAATATCCTCACCGTGCTGCCCGAGGCGACTCTTGAGCAGATCCGGCAGGCCTGCATGGATACCGAATACACCCATGTCCATATCCTGGCCCATGGCGCCCCCTATGATCATGCCGGCGACCAGCATTACGGGCTTGCCCTGTGCAGCAGCGACAAGCCAGCGGAAATCGATGTGGTTGACGGCGAGCGGCTCTCCATCGCCCTAACCACGGACCGGGCCTCGGCCTGCGGGGCCCGGAAGCGGCCCACCGTGGTCTCGCTGGCGACCTGTGATTCCGGTAATGTGCGCTCCGTGCTCATCCCGGGCGGCAGCATCGCCCACGAACTGCACGCAGCCGGCATCCCCTGGGTTTTTGCCTCCCAGTTTCCCCTGTGGATGCGTTCCTCCACCATCTTCACCGAGGTTCTCTATAAACGTTTGCTCAAAGGGGCCGATCCCCGCTGCGTGCTGCACGAACTGCGGCAACGGCTGCGCACCTCCTGCCAGGAGACCCACGACTGGGCGAGCATCGTGGCCTATGCCGCCGTGCCCTGGGATTTTGAAAACCAGGTAAGTGACTTTCGTGATGAGCAGACCCGCCGGCGGATCGAAACCAGATTCGCCCGCATCGATGATCTGCTCAAGGCCGGGAAGTCCGAGGGCCAGGATGAGAAAACGGTTACAGGGGAGATGGCTGAGCTCTGTGCGGCCATTCGTGAGGAACTCAAGACATGGCGGGAAGAACCGGTCGCCCAATCTTCCGGCAAGGAGCTGGCTGAACGTCTGGGTGTGACTGCTGCCAGCGAAAAACGGATCGGTATCGCCTATGACCAGGTACCGGACAAAAAGAAAGAAAGCCTGGATGCCTACCGGAAATCCTGCGAATTCTATAAAAAAGCCATTGAGGCCGAGCCTTCCAATCACTGGGTCATCACCCAGTATCTGTCAATGCTTGCGGTCAAAAATCGGGCGGAATACGGTGACATGACCGAACTGGTAAAGGAATACGGCCACTGGTGGTTCACAGCCCGGCAGATCAGCGGCTGGCATTTGCTCACCAAGAGTGGGGAAGACCTGGCCTGGGCCTACGGCACACTGGCCGAACTGGAAATGTTGGGTGCTCTTTATGGCGGCGAGGAATTCGACAGGCAGGAGGCTAAGGAGGAGATTACTCGCTATTGCGGCCAAATCCTGCAAATCTGCGGTCCCCATGGGTTTCCCGTAGAATCAACCGCGCGGCAATTCCGCCGCTATGTGGAGATCTGGCAACACGAGAAATGGGATGATCTTGCCAAGACTGCCCTTGCCGCCTTCGGGGGGAGTGATGTATGCTCTTAAAATAGCATCCGGCAGAACACAGGGTGAAATGTTTCCCCTGCTGCCTATGGTGCCCGCCATGCATGGCAAGTAAATAGAAAGAAGGAAATATCTTGAGTAAGCCGGTGACAAAGATCAACACCCCCTTCGGGGAGTATGAGCCGCGGATTGCCGGCCGCGACCAACTGGAGCGCGCGGCGGCGGTCATGGGCGAGGCGGTGGAGGCCATCGCCCGGGTCAACCATGACCGGTGGGCGGCGGAGAGGATTGCCCAGGGCTGGCGCTACGGGGAAGAGCGGGATGACGCCGGAAAACTGCATCCGGATCTAGTCCCTTACGAGCACCTGACGGAAGCGGAAAAACGAATCGATGTGGAGGGGGCCAAGGCCATCGTTGCCGAACTGCTCAGGCTTGGCATTCTTCGGCAATGATTCCCTCATCTCATCAGCTGTCAGTTTCCATACAGTTTCTCATACTTTCCCTGCAGCTGCAGAAGATTGTCCAGGTATTTGTCCTTGTCCTCCAGGCCGGTGGTTGCGGTCAGCTCCTCAATCAGGCCGTTAATGGGATATCTGATATCGATGCCCAGGGGGTTGGCGTTTTTCATGTTGGCCAGATCCATGACCAGCACGCAGTAATACTTGACCAGGGTCCTGAAGGCCGGCTCGCGGCGGAACAGATAGGCCTGGCCGCCGAGGGTGTTGAGAAAGAAGGTTGAGTAGCTGTACATATCCTCCATCGGTAACTGGATTGGGTATTCCGTGTCCTGGCATTGCTCCCGGTGGACAATCAATGAGAAGAAGTCCGCCATCACCTCTTCGTAGTGACCTTTTTCAAGGGCCATGATTTTTTTCAGGATAAAGATATTCTTTTCCCCCAGCACCCGGTAGAAGTGGGCGGCATTCTGGAGGATGGCCAGCAGATTGTCCGTCTCCCTGGTGATAGTGGGCTTGTTGGCCAGCATTTTATTGATAATCGTGGTGAAGTAAACTTTTGATCCGCCTTCCAGGTTGAAGGCGATGATGTAATCTTCCTTGTCCAGCCGGGCAAAAAACGCATCAATTCTGTCAGCGGTCCCCTTGCAGGGATCAATGGCAACCGCTTTGTCGGCTGTCTGCTTATCGGCCTCAGCCGCAATGTCGGCAGATTCTGTCTGGCCGGCAGAGTCGGAATCGCCCTGGGTGGCAAGTCCTCTTTCAAGAACATTCACCTTTTCCTGCAATTTCTGCTGCTTCTGCTCAAGGGAGATGGCTGCCTGCTTTTCCTCCGCTTTTCTGTTGACATTGTAAAGTAAGAAGACGGCAACGGCGGCAAGGGCGAGAAGAACAAGGATAACAATTGATTTGGTGGGGGTGGGTTTCTTGGTATTTGACATGATTATTCACTTATTGTCATTTTAAGAAATTTTTTGGTAAAATTTGACGAAATAGGACTTCTGCATGGCTTGGAAGGATTTTATTTGTTATGCTGCTTGTTAATGTATCGTGCTTTGTTTATTCCGTCAAACAGAAATATTTTTTCTTATCCCCTTGGCATTAATCTGTAAATCGTCAGCGGGCAACAAAAAAATGATCAGCGCTTTCCTTGGATTATGGCAAATGCTTCTGTGAAAATTCTGGTGGTGGATGACTCAAGGGTCATGAGGCGGATTATCGCCTCATTCCTGGCGAAAATGGGTTATAATGAGGTGCTGGAGGCGTCGGACGCCGGCTGTGCCTTGAAGATTCTTGCCACCGAGCAGGTTGCTGTCGTCATCTCCGATTATTCCATGCCCGGCATAAGTGGCCTTGAGCTGCTGAAGACCATCCGTCGTGACCCGGTAAATAAGGATATGCCGTTTGTCATGGTAACTGCCGAGGCACAGCTCGGACAGATTATCGCCGCATTCAGAGAAGGGGCGCAGCAGTACGTTACCAAGCCTTTTACCTCCGAGTATATGGAGTATGTCATAAATAAGGTTGTGCGGTGATGACGGCGCGGCAACAATAAGAATTATCGAGTTGTGAAGATGATATCCTTGCTGAACATGAAAAAGACCAATAACTGGATTGAGAGATGTCTTCCCTTTGTCTCGAAAAGTCCGGAAATGAAGATCAGTTGGCTGACTGCTGTCTTCAGGAAGGGAGTTTTGTCTCAGGAGGAAATTACTCCTTATATCCGCCTGTTGCTGGCTGAAAAAAGCGGGGAGGAACAGGAACAGCTCAGGAAGGCATTCGGCGAACTTGATGTGGAGATGCAGTATCGTTTTCTTGAGGCGGCGGATATTTATGATACGCCGAAATTGTTTGCCTTATGCCAGAATCCCACCTTGCGCCACGCGGAAATTGCCCTGTTGAAGCAAGTCCCTCCTTACGAGAAAAAAACACAGCTCATTCTGGACAAGGTTTTTTATGCGGTCAGTGACCATTCCAAGGAGTTGCTTGAGCAGGCGGCTGAACTGCTGATCAAGGAAGGGAAAGCTTCGGTGAGTTTTAAGGAGAATTATGCGCGGTTTCAGGAAATTCTGGAAGATGAGGAATTTCTTCTCTCCCTTTACCCCAATGCCAGGGGTTGAAAGAACAGCATAATGTTGTAAGCCATGCTGCGGGCAACTGGATGCGGGCAATACCGGCATCCAGTTGCACAAGAATCACTGGTGATTATTTCTTTTTCCCGCCGCCCGAGGCCCTCTTTGCTGCCTTAAGTGGGTTGACCTTGATGGTGCTGACGACAATCTCGGGTTTTTTGTGGGTGGCAAAGTTGCATATACCCAGACGCCATTTTGCATCGGGAAAGGCGAATGTCTGACAATATTTGTTGTTGTTTGCCTCGACGATTCTCTCGCATCCCTCGCACTTGTCGATAATGGGATTAAAAAAACCGCTGCTTTGCAGTTCACTTGCTGTCGGTGTAGCCATGACAGGTCCTCCTTGTATGAAAAAATAAGATTTTTTGTATCAAGAGAAAAATAAATTTGTGTTTACAAAACATATCTATCTAAATGAAAGAGGTGGGTCTGTCAACAGAAAAAAGAGCAATGGAACCATGCTGCCGGTTCGTGGTCAGGTTTTTGCATCTGTTCGGAGCAAATAGAGATGAAGTCCCTAAGAAATGGAAAACATTGTCAATAAAGTTGTATTTCCGGAAATCTTGATATAAAATTTATTTCTGGATGCTGGTAATCAGCCGCTTTGCGGTGGAAAAAACATTTCACTCTCTCGAGTGTCTCATCCTGTAACGAAAATAAAAGGATCATTTCATGCCTGTCTATGTCTGGAAGGGAGTTAATTCATACGGTGAGAAAAGAAAAGGAAGAATCGAGGCGCACAGTGAAGCCGCCGCGCTTTCCCAGCTAAAAAAGATCAGAATCAAGCCGACCGTTCTGAAGGTGGCGCCAAAAGATCTTTTTGGCAATCTTGCCATGTTCCAGCCGAAGGTGACCGGCAAGGATGTGGTGATTTTCACCCGGCAGCTTTCCACCATGATTGACGCCGGTCTCCCGCTGGTGCAGAGTCTGGATATTCTCGCGGGTCAGCAGGAAAATCCTACATTCAAAAAATTGCTGACCGAGATCCGTATTGATGTTGAATCAGGCATGACCTTTGCCGATGGCATGAAAAAACACCCCAAGGTGTTTGACAATCTTTACTGCAACATGATTGACGCCGGAGAGGTCGGCGGTATTCTCGACACCATTCTCAACCGTCTTGCCGGCTTTATGGAAAAAAGCATGGCCTTGAAGAAAAAGATCAAGGGCGCCATGACCTATCCGATCATCTGTCTCTGCATTGCTCTGGTCATCACTGCCGTTATTCTGATATTTGTCGTACCGGTTTTTGCCAAAATGTTTGCCGATTTCGGTTCGGCCCTCCCGGCTCCCACCCAGATAGTGGTCGATATCAGTAATTTCGTCAAAAGCAATTTTTTCTTCATGGCCGCCGCCCTTGCCGTTATCGTTGTTGCCATCAAGAAAATTTATAACACGGAAAAGGGGCGGAAAAAGATCGATGTGCTGCTCATTAACGCTCCTGTTTTCGGGCCGCTTATCCGCAAGGTGGCGGTGGCCAAATTCACCAGAACGCTGGGCACCATGCTGCACAGCGGTGTCCCCATTCTGGATTCGTTGACCGTGGTCGGCAAAACAGCAGGCAACAAGGTTATCGAGCAGGCCGTCTTCAGGGTGGCGGACAGCATCACGGAAGGGCGTTCCATCGCCGAACCCCTCGAAGAGACGGGGGTTTTCCCCAGCATGGTTGTGCAGATGATCAATGTCGGCGAGGCCACGGGCGCGCTTGACACCATGCTGGAAAAGATAGCTGATTTTTACGACGAGGAGGTTGATCAGGCGGTGGAGAACATGACCGCCATGATTGAACCGTTCATGATGGTTTTCCTCGGTGGACTTATCGGCGGACTGGTCATCGCCATGTATCTGCCGATTTTCAAGATGGCCAGCGTCATCGGTTAGGTTGTCTTGCCCGCTTTCCCGGCCGGCTGCCGTCGTTGCCAGACCATTTGCTTGTTTTAAAAAAGAATATTCGTTAGTTATTGTTGACAAATGCAAAAGTAAAAATGATAATTGTGCAAGTGATTTCAGCTAGAAACATGATGATGCAGCGCTTGCGCGGCAATACAATTGAGGGAGAAAGAGAATGGGAGAAATTGTTGGCGTCATAGGCCGGGAAGTCATTGACTCACGGGGGAATCCGACGGTAGAGGTTGAGGTGCATCTGGAGACGGGGGTTATGGGCAGGGCCATTGTTCCTTCAGGGGCCTCGACCGGCACCCGTGAGGCCCTTGAGCTTCGCGATGTGCGCAAGAAACGTTTCCTGGGCAAGGGTGTGCAGACGGCGGTGGCCAATGTCAACGAGAAAATCGGTCCGGCCCTGATCGGACTTGAGTCAACGTGGCAGGTGCTGATCGATAAGACCATGCTCAAGCTCGATGGTACGGAAAACAAGAAGAAACTGGGCGCCAACGCCATCCTGGGCGTATCTCTGGCAGCGGCGAAGGCCTCTGCCATGGAACTCGGTCTGCCCCTTTATTCCTACTTGGGCGGGGTCAACGGCAAGGTGCTGCCCGTGCCGATGATGAACGTACTCAATGGCGGGGCCCATGCCGATAATAATGTCGATGTCCAGGAGTTCATGATCATGCCGGCCGGGGCTGCGTCATTTGCCGAGGCCCTGCAGATGGGGGTGGAGACTTTTCATACCCTGAAGGGCGTGCTGAAGAAAGCCGGCCATTTGACCTCTGTCGGCGATGAGGGCGGATTTGCCCCGAATCTCCGTTCAAACGAGGAGGCCATGGAGTCCCTGCTTGAGGCCATCACCAAGGCGGGATATGCCCCTGGCAAGGATATCTTTATCGCCCTTGATGTGGCTGCCAGCGAGCTCTATGATGCAAACAAAAAGGTGTATGTACTGGCCGCGGAAAAGGAACCTGAGAAAAACGCCGAGCAACTGATTGAATTTTATGAGGGCTGGGTAAACAAATATCCTCTTATCTCCATAGAAGATGGTCTGGATGAGAGCGACTGGAAGGGCTGGAAGAAACTGACCGATCGTCTGGGCGGCAAAATCCAGCTGGTCGGTGATGATATTTTTGTCACCAACACAAAAATTCTTGCCCGGGGTATTAAAGAGAAGATCGCCAATTCGATTCTCGTCAAGCTGAACCAGATAGGATCCGTCACCGAAACCATCGACGCGGTGGATATGGCCCATCGGGCCGGTTATACGGCGGTTATTTCCCATCGCTCCGGGGAAACGGAAGACACGACCATCGCTGACCTGAGCGTTGCCTTGAATACCGGTCAGATCAAAACCGGTGCACCTTCCCGGACTGACAGGGTGGCGAAATACAATCAGCTGTTGAGAATAGAGGAGGAACTCGGTGCCGCCGCTGAGTTTGCCGGAGCGAACTGTATCAAGCATTTAAGGTAAAAAAAGCAAGTCTGACCACAATACCATGCTTCTACCAAAGATGGAGGTTTAGCAACATGACCCTGACGAAGGCTGATTTGGTGCAGAAAATTTATCAGACCCATAATTTAACAAAGGCGCAGGCAACCTCGATTGTTGAAACATTCCTGAAGATCTGCAAGGATTGTCTGGCCAATGGTGATGATTTGCTGATAAGCGGTTTTGGCAAGTTCAACATCAAAGAAAAAAATGCCAGAAGGGGACGCAACCCCCAGACCGGCAAGGAGTTGATCCTGTCGGCCCGTAAGGTCGTGACCTTCAAGCCGTCAGGGATCCTGCGCGACAGGGTAAACGGCATGCAATAACCGACTGTCCGCGTAAAGATTGCAGCAGGACGTTTGCGCTTTGTCCTGTCAGACGGGTGCGTTTTTTCGTAATGAAAAACTGCCCGTCTTTTTTTGTTGTTCGGACAGGAATATCTGATAGATTAAAGACCGTGATCGGTAAGATTGATTCCGGGATCTGATTTCCTGATGCCGGCAGAGGCATTTTGGGAACCCGGACTGGAATAATGACGCAGAGCAAAAAAAATGACGCAGGAAACAAGAACGCTGGCGGAGCTTGCCGCCTTGGTGGAAGGGGAATTGCTCGGTGATCCGGGGGTGAGGATTTCAGCTTTCAATGACGTGGCCAACGCGTCTGCCGGGGATATCACTTTTATTGCCGGAGGGAAATATTCCGACCAGCTTGCGCGAACCGGAGCCTCGGCGATCATTGTGCCCCACGATATGCAGGAAGTAGCTCTTCCGGCGATCCGGGTGAAGAACCCCTATCTGGCTGCCGCCATTATCCATAACCTGTTTTATCAAAGGCCGCGCCCTGCGCCTGGGATCGATGGCCGTGCCGTCATCGGAGCGGATTGCCGCATCGCCCCTTCGGTGTCCGTTGCCCCGCTGGCAATGGTCGGCCGGGGGGTCACCCTTGGGGAAAGGGTGGTCATCGAGTCCGGGGCGGTTATCGGCGATGACGTGATCATCGGCGACGAGACAATTGTGGAGGCAAACGTGGTAGTGCGGGCCGGCTGCAGAATCGGCAGCCGGGTGATTCTTTACAGCGGCGCGGTGATCGGCAGTGACGGCTTCGGCTACGCCACCAATGCCCGGGGCATCCATATCAAGCGGCCCCAAGTCGGCAATGTGGTGATTGAGGATGATGTCGAGATCGGAGCAAATACCTGCATTGACCGGGCCACCTTCGGCAGCACGCTGATCAGAAAGGGGACGAAAATCGATAACCTGGTGCAAATCGGCCACAATGTGGAGATCGGCGAGGGATGCCTGCTGGTCTCTCAATGCGGTGTTGCCGGCAGCAGCAGGCTGGGCAATGGAGTGGTGCTGGCCGGCCAGTCAGGGGTCGGCGATCATGTGGAGGTAGGCGACGGGGTCATGGCGGCGGGCCGCAGCGGCATCAACAGCAACGTCAAGCCGGGGGCGGTGGTGGCCGGGTTCCCGGCTATCGCCTATAAGGAATGGCTGCAGGCGGCCACGGCTTTTTCGCGGATTCCCCAGTTGGTAAAAGATGTGCGCCGTCTGCGTAAACTGATGAGCGAACCGGCGGGAGATGAAAAAAACAAGGAGACAGGAGATGAGTGAAGTTGTCACGCAATATGATATAAATGAAATCTTAAAGCTGCTTCCCCACCGCTACCCCTTTATTCTGGTGGACCGGATTCTGGCGGTGACCCCCGGTGAGGCGATCAAGGCATTGAAAAATGTCACCATTAATGAGCCCTTTTTTCAAGGCCATTTTCCCACTGAGCCGGTAATGCCTGGTGTGCTGGTGATGGAGGGGATGGCCCAGGCCGGGGCCATTCTGGCCTATCTCACTGATAAAGATAAGATTGGTAAAAATCTGGTCTATTTTGCCGGCATGGACGGGGTGCGTTTCAGGAAAAAAATCGTGCCCGGTGATCAGATTATCTATGAGCTGAATATCATGAAACGCAAAGCAAAACTTTTCAAGATTGCCGGCAAGGCCTTTGTCGATGGCCAGCTGGCGGCAGAGGCGGAACTGATGGCCACCTTTTCCTGACGCCTTTTGCCGGCAGCGGGAAAGGCTGGTAATTACCGGCCTTCTGTGTTAAAAAGACTAGTTTTTCATTGCCTGTTTCCACCTTGGGTGACGAGACATGGCGGCAATCGGCATGCCTGGCATACATCCTAACATGTAACACTTAACATCTTGTGCAAATATGACTATTCACTCCACAGCTATTATTGACCCGGGCGCGGAACTGGATTCATCGGTTTCCGTCGGCCCCTATGCGGTCATCGGCAAGGGGGTCAGGATCGATGCTGACTCCCAGATAGGTCCCCATGCCTTTCTTTCCGGCCCCCTTACCATCGGCAAGGCCAATAACATCGGCGCCTTTGCCTGCGTCGGCGCCCCTCCCCAGGACATCAAATACAAGGGGGAGGAAACCTTACTCAGGATCGGTGACGCCAATATCATCCGGGAATACTGTTCCATCCATCGCGGCAGCCCGAGCGGCCATGGCGTCACCACCATCGGCAGCAACTGCATGTTCATGGCCTATTCCCATGTGGCCCATGACTGCGTGATCGGCAACCATGTCATTCTGGTCAACAATGCCACCCTGGGAGGGCACGTGGAGATCGGCGAGCGGGTCACCGTGGGCGGCATGACGGCTGTCCATCAGTTCTCCCGCATCGGTGAATATTCTTTTATCGGCGGCATGTCCGGTATCAGCATGGATGTGCCGCCCTATGTGATTGTGGCAGGTATCCGCAATGACATGCAGGTGCGCGGCATTAACAAGATCGGGCTCAAGCGCGCCGGCTTCAGCAATGAGGATATCCGTAATCTCGGCCGGGCCTTTACCCTGATATTCAAAACCAGGGACCTGCTGCTGCAGGAAGCGCTGGAAAAGGTGAAGATGGAAATTTCCGATTCCGCTCCGGTGGCGCGGATGGTAGAATTTTTTGCTGTATCCAACCGCAATGTGGTCCGCTTAAGCAGTGATGACGAGTAGGATCGGGATCATAGCCGGCGGGGGGCAATTCCCCTATCTTTTTGCCGAAGCGGCGAAAAAGGCCGGCCGGGAGGTGGTCATTATCGGCCACAAGGGAGAGAGCCATCCGGATCTGGAGGCAATAGCGGATCGTTTCTGCTGGGTGAAACTCGGCCAGCTGGGCAAGATCATCAAGTTCTTTCACATCGAGCAGGTGGAGGAGACGGTCTTTCTCGGCACCATCACCAAAACCCGTATTTTCCGTGACGTGCTCCCAGACCTGAAAGGGCTCTCCTTGTGGAATAAAATCGATGTGCGCCAGGATGATTCCATCCTGCGTGCCTTTGCCGGTGAGCTGGAGAAGGAGGGGATCAAGGTGCTTGACTCCACCCTTTACCTGCAGCATCTTCTTTTCCCGGCCGGCATTCTCACCCGCAGAAAGCCGACGGCCGGCCAGCGGCGGGACATTGATTTTGGTTTTCAGATGGCCCGGGCCATCGGCAAACTTGATATCGGCCAGTGCGTGGTGGTGCGCGATATGGCGGTGGTGGCGGTGGAGGCCATTGAGGGAACGGATGCCGCCATTAAACGGGGCGGAGCCCTGGCCCGGGAAAACGCGGTGGTGGTGAAGGTGAAAAAACCTGATCAGGATTTCCGCTTTGATCTGCCGGCCATTGGCCCGACCACCATTGAATCCATGCAGGAGGCCAAGGCCGCCGTGCTGGCCGTTGAAGCAGGCCAGGCCTTGCTTTTTGATCGTGAGACCGTGATAAGCCAGGCTGAGAAGGCTGGCATCGTGGTTGTTGGCGTGGAAGAGGGAGCAGACGGCAGGCTGGAGTTCTAAGGGCGGAGATCTGCCCTGGTCACCCCGGCCCGGAGCGCAACACCCCAAACGCAAAATTCTATTTTCACAGTTCCTTTCATGAAAGCCATGATACTTGCAGCGGGTTTCGGCACCCGTCTGAAACCCTATTCCCTGCTCAGGCCGAAACCGCTTTTCCCGGTGCTTGACCTTCCTCTTATCCTGCGCCTTATCGCCCAACTGCGGGAGGCGGGGTTTGACGCCATTCTGGTGAACTGTCATCACTTGCGGGAACAGATCGTCGATCTGCTCGGCGGCCGTGATGGCATCTGTCTGCAGGAAGAGCTGATTGAGCTGGGAACCGGGGGCGGCATGCGCATGGCCAGGGATTTTTTCGGCGCCGAGCCGGTGCTGGTGACCAACGGCGATATCTTCCATACCATTGATTTGGCCCGGGTCTATCAGGATCACTGCAGCTCAGGGGCTGACGCCACCCTGGTTCTCCATGACTGCGCGCGCTTTAACAATGTGGCGGTGGATGATAAACTGGATATTACCGCTTTTGGTGACAGCGGCGCCGGCCCAAAAATGGCATTTACCGGCATCCATGTCCTTGACCCCGACCTGTTGTCAATGATTGCTCCGGGTATTTTCTTTAATATCATCGACTGTTACCGCTACTGGATAGAATGGGGCAAAAGAATCCGCGGCTATGTTGTTCGTGATCACTTCTGGACGGATATGGGCACCCCGGAGGATTATCTGAACCTGCATCGGGTGCTGTTGACCCAGAAGCCATTTAAAGGGGGGTCGCCCTTCTATTACGGCAGCGGCGTGGCAATACCATCTGACCTGCAGAGCAGGGACTGGCTGTGTGTCGGGTCCGGTGCCAGCATCGGCCGGGGATGCAGTTTGAGCCGGGTGGTGGTGTGGAACGGCGCCAGGGTGCCGGATTACGCCATACTGGAAGATACGATTATCGTCTGATGACTGAAAACAACCAGGAAAAAGAGTTGATTGTTGCCCTGCTGCGGGCCCGGGGTCTCCTTGCGGGCGGTGCTTTGCCGCTACTGGAGAAGATGTCCGGCGACGGCTCGGATCGGGGCTTTTACCGCATAGAGATTGCCGGGGGCCGCTCACTTATCGGCGTTTTCCCGTCGCCGACCCTGGCCAGGGGAGCGGAGGAGCAGGCCGCGGCCTATCGCATCGGTGTCCATCTGCATGACAAGGGCGTGCCGGTGCCGGAGATTGCCGGCTATGACCCCCAAAACGGCCTGCTTCTGTTTGCGGATCTGGGCAATATCCAGTTGCACGCCGTTGTCCGCCAGGCCAGTTCCTTTGCCGAAGTGGAACCGCTTTACCACCAGGCCATTGACGGCTTGATCCGCTTGCAGCTGGAGGGGGCGCGTGATTTTGATGTCCGCTTGTGCTGGGATACCCCTTGCTATGACCTGTCGCTTATGCTCAGCCGGGAATCCGATTATTTCAGGTTTTCCTTCTGCCGGGATTACATGGGAAAAATTGCCGATGCGCCCGGGCTGCTGCTTGAATTGCAGAACATTGCCCGCCGGGCCGCCCGGGAACCGGCCCGCTATCTGCTGCACCGGGATTTTCAATCGCGCAATCTGCTGGTGCATGGGGGCAAGGTGCACATCATTGATTATCAGGGCGCGCGGCTTGGCCCCCTGGGCTATGACCTGGCATCCCTGCTGCTTGATCCTTATGCCGGTTTGAGCCGGGAGTCACAGGAGGCGCTGTACGGGTATTATTACGACACCATAAGCACAGAGCTGGCCCTTGATCCGGAAAATTTCCGGGCCGGCTATTACTGTCTGGCCCTGCAGCGCAATCTGCAGATACTTGGCGCCTTTGCCTTTTTGAGCCGGAAGAAGGGCAAGGTTTTTTTTGAACAGTTTATCCTGCCTGCCCTCGCTTCCCTCATGGCTCTTCTGCACGATCCCCTGGGCAGGGAATACACCTCCCTGGCCGGGCTGGTCGGAGAGCTGGAAGAACAGCTTAACAAGGCACAATTTTTTAAAATGGATGATTAAAATGCAAAATACCCGTTGCCCGCTGGTGGCGCTTGTCGGCCGACCCAACGTGGGCAAATCCACCCTGTTTAACCGCATTACCAAGGCGAGAAAGGCGATCGTCGATCCCACCCCGGGTGTAACCCGTGACCGCCATTATGAAAAGGTGACGGTAAACGACCGGCAGTTTATTCTCATTGATACGGGCGGTATTGAGCTTGACCGGGATGAAACCATGAGCACTCTGATTCAGCAGCAGACCAGACAGGCCATTGACGAGGCGGATATCATCGTCCTGCTGCTCGATGCCAAAGGGGGGCTGCTGGCGGAAGATTATGAAGTGGTCAAAATGCTGCGGCGGGTTGATAAACCGTTTTTCCATGTGGTCAATAAGATTGACGGACCGGAACAGGAGCAGACCCTGCTCTCCCAGTTTTATGAGCTGGGCATTGACCGGCTCTGGGGACTTTCGGCGGAGCACGGCTACGGCGTAACCTATTTCCTCGACAGTCTGGTGGCCAGCATGGCCTCCCCCGGAGAAGGGGAGGAACTGCCGGACAACACCATCAGAATTGCCTGCATCGGCCGGCCCAATGTGGGCAAGTCATCACTGATCAACCGTCTGCTCGGCGAGGAACGCATGGTGGTTTCGGATATTCCCGGCACCACCCGGGATGCGGTGGATACCTTGCTTGCAAGAAATGACCGCAATTATCTGCTCATCGATACCGCCGGCATCCGGCGCAAGGGCAAGGTCACGGACAAGCTGGAAAAGTACAGTGTCATGCGGGCCCTGTCCGCCCTGGAGCAATGCGACATTGCCCTGCTGCTCATCGATGCCGGGGAAGGAATCACCGAGCAGGATACCAAGGTGATCAGCTACGCCCTGGAGCGCGGCCGGGCCTGTCTGATCCTGGTCAACAAGTGGGACCTGGTGAAAAACGAGAAAAAACAGCAGAAGAAGATTCTCGATGAGGTGGCCGTGGCCACGCGTTTCATGGAGTATGCCCCGGTGCTCAACATCTCGGCCTTGACCGGCACCGGCACCAACCGGATTTTTTCGGTGCTGGATGAAGTCTATAAGCAGTATACGACGGAATTTTCCACCAATATGTTGAACAAGATTCTCAAGAAAGCGGTTGAAACCCATAATCCGCCGCTTTACAAGGGAAAACGGCTCAAATTTTATTATACCACCCAGGCGGGCCTCAAGCCGCCCACCTTTCTCATCTTTGTCAACTACCCGAAGGGGGTGCATTTCTCCTATCATCGTTTCCTGGTCAATCAGTTCAGTTTGGGTCTCGGGCTGGATAAGATCCCGGTGAAAATCATCCTGAAGGAGCGGCAGCGCAAGAATTACGGCTGACAGGCCGGAGGGGAGGGGTGTTCCGGCCGGAGGAGGCCATTGGCATTATTCTCTCTGCCCCTCGTTCGTTACCCATTTTATCATCTTTTTTGCTTGCCAATTGACCCGCCGCTTTTTCTCTTTGGCGTTTGCCGCAAAGCGAGTGGTGATCTTTGGTTGTGGTGTCTCTTTTTGCCAACAATTTCCCGGCAGTTTCTCTATTTTTTTTGAGTAATTCTAATAAAATACTTTGTGAAACTCAAAAAAAGCATATAATGAGGATAATATCTTTAGCCCAGGAAAATGCGTGAAGAAATTGACAATGATGGGACAGCTATGGAGACCATGATGACTTATCCTCAACAGAAGCAACGGAAGGCAACCCTGCTGCTGATTGCCGGAGATGACAGTTTTTCCCTGCAGTTACAAAACGATCTGCTCGGCAACGGATTTCTGGTGAGGAAAATAATTCTCGGTGGTGAAGCTGAGGATTTTCCGGAAATACTGAATGTGGATGCGGTTGTTGTCTGTTCCTCTCAGCCTGATCCATTGGACGGCATCTATCTGCTGGAACGGTTCAGATCCCTCGGTCATGAGATGTCCATATTCCTGGTTGCCCGCCATGGCTCGGAAAAAAAGGCGGTTGCCGCGTTGCGCTCCGGCGCCACCGATTATTTTTCCGGAACGGACGCCAGTGAGGAACTGACCCGCTGTATCAAGCATCATTTACATGATTGCTCCCCCGCTTTTGAGTTATCGGCCCCTGAAAAGAAGAAGGACCAAAACGGGGAATGCGAACTGGTCGGCAACAGCAGGGAGATTCAGGAACTGCGGGATTATCTGCTGAAAGTGGCCAGCAGTGACAGCATCGTGCTCATTACCGGTGAAACAGGAACCGGCAAGGAGTTGACGGCGGATTATATCCATGCCCACAGCCGGCGGGGAAATATGCCCCTGATCCGGATCAATTCCTCGGCCATGCCGGAACAACTGGTGGAAAGCGAGCTTTTCGGCTATGAAAAGGGGGCCTTCACCGGTGCCGTCACTGCCAAGCCGGGGAAATTTGAACAGGCCAACGGCGGCACGCTTTTTCTTGATGAGATCGGAGAAATGTCGTCCTTTGCCCAGGCCAAGATTCTGCGTATTCTGGAAAGCGGCCGGGTGCACCGGCTGGGCGGCAGCGTTGCCACGGATATAGATGTGCGGATCATTGCCGCAACCAATCAGAACCTGGAGGAACTGGTGGGGCAGGGGAGGTTCAGAAAGGATCTTTTTTTCCGGTTGAATGTGGCGCGGGTGCATCTGCCCCCCCTGCGTGAGCGCAGGGAGGATATCCCGGTGCTGCTGTGCAAGTTTGTCAAGGATTTCAATGCCCTGTTTGGATTGCAGACCAAAGGATTCAGCGAAAAGGCCTGGTTTTCCCTGCTGAAATATGATTG
This sequence comes from Thermodesulfobacteriota bacterium, assembly GCA_040755455.1. GTDB lineage: Bacteria > Desulfobacterota > Desulfobulbia > Desulfobulbales > SURF-16 > SURF-16. Next base: position 66,485 of record JBFMAY010000014.1, read on the forward strand.
GCCCGGCAATATCCGCGAGCTGAGAAATGTCCTGGAGGCAACCTTTATCAACGGCCCGTCCGGCACGATCACCTTCCGTGATCTGCCCAAGCCTTTCCAGCAGATGTTTTACGGGGGGGACTTCCGGCCCAAGAGCGAACGTGATCAGGTGCTGTCCGCTCTTTTTGCCGCCAACTGGAACAAAAGCAAGGCTGCCGAGAAACTCAACTGGTCCCGTATGACCCTTTACCGGAAAATGGCCAAACATCAGATTGTCCAGCACCGCAGTATCCGCACCCCGTTTCCCGAGGTGCGCCAGTAGAGAGCCTGATACCTGTCACATGCACATGTGACGTCCATCTGTCACATTTTGCCCTGCGTCCGTTAGGCACCAGCCGGAAAGCGGCAATCCCGGCCTGCGCGCCTTTCTTTGCCGTGCAAAGCAGTCCTCTGCCCGTCCGCCTGTTACAAGTTTGTCGTGAAATATTTTTGCCTGTCATCTATCGTTATGTCTAACATGCTGTTTTATCTCATTTATTTATTTGCCTCTCCAGTGGCGCGGATTTTGATTGACTTAAATCCGGTAAGCATGGAGTTTCCGCTTCATCCGCCCGGAGAATTTCCGTAAGCCGTTGTAAAGAAATAACCGTTTGCATCAGGAACTGTTAACGGCATTAAGGGGCGTAACGAAAGGTCTGGAGAAGTAATGGTTATTTCGTGACGGCCCCCTAAACTATTAACAAGGGTAAGGCAACCGTGAGCAAGACAATGGAAGGCAGGTACGCGAATTATTTCGATATCGGGCATAACGCCTTTGAGTTTGTTATTGATTGTGGCCAGTATTTTCAGGAAAATAATGATGTCGTCTGTCATACCCGCATCATAACCAGTCCGGTATATGCAGCGGCCCTGTTGCAAGTCCTGGCCGACGGCTTGAAGAGCTACCGGGAAAAGTACGGAGATATCCCGGAAATCGACGAGACCCCGGTAAAGGGCTGGAGTATGCTCTGTTAGCGCTGCCGCGCAGCATCTCCCCAGGTCTCTTCTTGCATTTTTTCAGGCACCACCTCCCTGCCCCTTGCCGGCGAGGGATCCTATGAGCTTCCATGGGTTCATTGTCCGCCGGCAGCCGCCAGGCCGGGGAAGTCTCTTTTGATGACAGGATGAAAGCGAGAACGTGAAGACCATGACAACTGTTGGAGCTGCAATTTCATGTGCAAAACTCATTATCGCCGCAGGCGGGATCGTGGAAAAGCAAACCCCGCAGGGGATCAGGATTGCCGTTGTTCTGCGCGACCGCTATGGCGAAGAATGGGCCTTGCCCAAGGGGAAACCGAAAGAGGAAGATAAAAATTCTATTGAAGCGACGGCCCTGCGGGAAGTCAATGAAGAGACCGGTTGCCGGGCTGTGATCACCGATTTTGCCGGTACCACCTCCTATTATCACGACAGGGCCCCGAAAACGGTCTTTTTCTGGAGGATGCTTGCCACGGATGATGGCCGGTTCACTCCCTCAAAAGAGATAAAAAAGCTGGAGTGGCTCACCCCCGGGCAGGCCATGCACCGGCTGACCCATCAGGAGGAAAGAAGGCTGGTGGCCGGGGTTTACGATAAAAAGGATGACATTGATATTTACCTGCCCACCTTTGCCCGCTTGGGCAGAACCGCCAGCCTGATTTTTACCAGAATAACCGCCATGCACCGCTGGCAAAGATTGTCGGCCACCATTGATGCCTATGCCCTGGAACTCGATTGCCGGGAAGATGCTTTGCGCGGCCGGCACACCAGCAGCGTGCCCTGCCTTGCGGAGGCGCGTCAAGCGCTGCGCCGGGCGCGGCAGGTTCTTGATGGCCATGGTGATATCGACAAGGGCTGGAAGTATCTGTATGCCGCCCAGCGCATGGAGATATTGGCAATGGAGCAGGCTCAGCTCCGGACCAAGGCCATTGTCCTGCTCAATGAAGCGGAAAAAATGACCGGCTGGCGCAAGGACACGGTGCGCGCTCTGCTGGGCGAGGTGGAGAGCGGGGCTGTGGTCAACGCGGAGAATGTTTTGCAGGCCTCCCTGATCATTGATGAACATTACATGAACCAGGCCTATAAAGACGGTTTGCTGCGGACCCATATTGTCAATCTGGCCCTGCTCCTGCTCCTGCAGGTCGCTTTCCTCTCTGTTTATTTCAGTCAAATCAAGGGGGTCTTTTCCTCCACCACGGAACTTGCCTTAACGGATGAATGGATGTTTGCTGCAGTGATGTTTTTCGGCCTGATGGGCGGGACGGTGAGCGCCATTCTTTCCGCCCCGACCACCACCAAATCCACCAGGGTGCCGGAGATGGCCGGCACCATCCGGGTCACCATGCTGCGCATTCTCATGGGCATGGTATCGGCCCTGCTCATTGTCATGATTGTCAAATCAGGCATCGGTGCGCAGTTGTTTAATCAGGAGATTTTTGCCAAGCTGGAAAAAACAAATTATTTCCTGCTGCTTGCGGCATTTGCTGCCGGTTTTTCTGAAAGGCTTGTGCTCCGGTCCATACGGCTTTTTGTTGATAATAAGCCGTGATGGCGCCGGTTGGCCGGTTTTTCAGCAGCGGTAAATGATGATCGGATGAAATTTGATGGCTTCGTAAAAAGTCTCGGCATCGAATTCCCGTGACGATAAATCAGGCAGTTATCATGCACTGTACGGCTGTCGAGAGGGTTTTACGGGACAGTCAAACCATAAAGAGGGAGCCATATGATGCAGTTAACGAAAAAACAGCAAGAGGCATCCGGACGGCTTGTGGCCGCTCATGCGGATAACAGAATTTTCTGGAGTGATGATGGCAAGATAGCCAAATTCATCATGGGACGGCTCTCCGCTCCCTCGGGGGATGCCCCGGATGCCATTGCCCGTGCTTTCATTGCCGGCAACAGGGAGCTTTTTGCCCTGGCAGCGGATGTTGCCGAGCGGCTTGAGGTGTCATCCGTTGAGCATGACCAACAGGGGCACGCGCATGTCTGCCTGGCCCAGTTCATCAGGGATGTGCCGGTGCACGAAGGTTCCGTGCAGGTGCATATCGACCGTGACGGGGTGGTGACCGCCTACAAGGACAACCGGCTGGCGGCGGCGGATGTAGATTTTCAGCCGTGCTTCAGCGAGGTCAATGCGGTGCACGCAGCCATGGCGGACATCGGGGAAGGCCAGGGGGAGAAGTACAAAAGCCGCCTCTGTTTTTACCGGCACAGTGACAAAAAGGTGCATCTGGCCTGGCATGTGGAGATAGCGGTCCATAATGAGCATGGCGCCCGCCATTATTTTCTCGATGCCCATGACGGCGGGATACTGTACCGTTTTTCCGAAAGCCGGGCCATCATGGAACGTAAGACTTACACGGCAAAGAACCAGCAGACCCTGCCCGGCACGCTGGTCATCCGGGATGCGCAGACATCCACCGATGAAGTGGTGCAGGCCGCCCATGACAACGCCAAAGAGGTTTATGAGTATTACCAGAAAACCTTTGGCCGCGACAGTTATGACAATCAGGGCTCGCCTCTGGTGGCGACGGTTCATTTCGGTCAGTCCTACAACAACGCCTACTGGAACAGCTACCGCCGGCAGATGGTCTACGGCGACGGTGACGGCAGGGAGTGGCTGCCGCTGGCCTATGCCCTGGATATCGTCGGCCATGAATTCACCCATGCCATCACCTCCTGTACCGCCCGCTTTGTCTATGCCGAGGAGTCCGGCGCTCTCGATGAGGCATTCGCCGATTTCTTCGGGGTGATGATAGCCAATGACGGGGAGATCGTGGACTGGCAGATGGGCGAGGGGGTCTATACCCCGTACCGCAGCGGCGATGCCCTGCGTGACCTGGCAAATCCGGCCCGCTTCGGCCTGCCGGACCACATGGACTCTTTCATGCATCTGCGGCCCGATGAGCTGCCTGATGCGGAAAAAAATGACATGGGCTGGCTCCATTACAACTGTGGCATTCCCAGCAAGGCGGCCTATCTCACCGTTGCTGGCGGCACCCACCACGGCATCACGGTGCAGGGCATAGGCAGGGACAAGGCGGAGCAGATCTATTTCCTCGGTCTGACCGAGTATATGCGCAGCGCCACCTTGAGCCGCTGGACCTTCCAGCAGGCCCGTTATGCCGCGCTCAATGCCTGCCGTCAGCTGTACGGCGACAAGGGCAGGGAATATGCCGCCGTACAGAACGCCTGGGCCGCGGTCGGGGTCGGCGAACCGGCAAGCCAGTTCGGGGTGATCAGCAAGGAGATCAGCCCGGCGCTTGCCATTCCGGACAACAAACCCCAGGGGGTCGCCAGCGCCATTCATATTGAGGAGCAGGGGCTTCTCAGGGAATTAACGGTTATGGTAATGATCCAGCATTCCTATATCAACGACCTGCGGGTGCGGCTGGTGTCCCCCGGCGGCGAGGAGGTTGTCCTTCGCGACCGCAAGGGCGGGGAGGAGGATGACATCATTGAGGAGTACCGGCTTGACAACACCCCTGATCTGATCAAGTTTGTCGGCGACATGGTGCAGGGAGACTGGCAGCTGATCGTTGCCGATCATGCCCGGCTTGATCAGGGGACCCTGGCCAGCTGGGGATTGACCATGGCGGTGGAAAAGCTTGAACAGCAAAGCGTAGCCCGTGAGGTTGGGCCGGAGCTGGCGATTCCGGACAACAGCCCCCAGGGCGTTGCCAGCACCATCCATGTTGCCGAGGCCGGCGCCATTCTGCACGTTGATGTAACCGTTGCTATCACCCATAGCTGGATAGGCGATCTGCAGCTCATCCTCACTGACCCGTCCGGCCGGGCAACGGCGCTGCATGACCGGTCAGGCGCGAGCCGCCGTGACTTGCAGAAAACCTACAGCACGCGCACTGACGAAGCTCTGCGCCAGCTGATCGGCGCGGAGCTGCAGGGCGACTGGACGTTAAAGGTTGCTGATCTGGCCGCCGAGGATACCGGCATCCTGCATCGCTGGAAAATGGAAATCCTTTACAACAGGCGATAGTCGGGAAAGACCGCATCCTGTTTTATTGGCGGATTCGCCTGTTATTTTGGCTGCGCAAAGAATTTATCCAGCATCCGCGGGAAGTTGGACAGCGAGGTCAGATGGCTGTAAATCCAGGAGAATTCGCCTCTTCTGAAAAAATCGACAACCTTGGCATCATCGAGGGCGAGCAGTTTTTCCTCGTTTACCACAAAGAGTCCGGTCAGTCTAAATTTCCTGCTGCCGTCCCTGGTGCCGAATTCGGCCTTCATTTCCTGCAGCACCCCGCTTTCCGCCAGACGGGCGATAAAGGAATTGGTATGCTGCATCTGGACATGATAATCCTGGATAAGCTGTACCGCTTTTTCCAGCACCGGCGCCGGAGTGCCGTCTTCATTGAAGATGGGGGCGCCGTTTTCCGCATCAATGCCCTTGTAGGCGGCATCGATGCAGATGTTCAGTTTGCCCTCCTCATTGGTGGTTGACGGCACGAAGGGATAGCGTCGGACATAGGCGGGAATATAATAGGCGTTCCAGCCGCCTTCCTTGGAGACAAAGAGGTTCTGATTATTCTGCAGCCCTAAGATGATGGTGGGGAGGTATGCGCCCTGGTTGTTTTTGATAAAGGCAATGGGGTATTCCTTGGCCGCCTCGATGAACTCCACGCCGGCAATGGGGATGGAATTGGCGGAGGCGGCAAAGGAAAAATCAGTCACCGGCGCAAGTCTGATATTTTTATGTTTTTTGATGTCGAGAACAACAATTTTCTCATAAATGAGCATCTGGACCATTTCCGTCTCCTGAAAAATCAAAAAATTCGGCTGCGAAAAAATAGTTTTCACAGCCGTGTCGTCACTCAGCCTGAACTGTTATTTGGCCAGGGATTGGATGTACAGTTTGAGCGACTGCATGGCCACGGTATCTGCGCTGATACCTTCACCCTCCAAGGGGCCGATGATGCACTTGTTGATCATGGCCGCCAGATCGGCCTTGCACCCCGCCTTTTCCAGACCTTTGCCGTTCTCATGACAGGAATTGCAGCTTTTGTCGTTTTTTGAGGCCCCGAGCCCCGGATCATTGAAAAGGGTGCGGCCGAGGTCCACCGAGGCCTCTTCGGCCTGGACCGGCAGCGTAAAAAGCACCATAGCACAGGAAGCGGCGAGGAAAGAAGCTATTTTTTTCATTTTTGACTCCTTGGTTAAGTGGTGAAGAAGATATTCCCTCTTGAGATGAAATGTGTTGGCAACAGGACAGGTTTGCGGCAATCTCAAGGTCAAGCCGGCGGTAGGCTGCTGCCTGCCTGAGTTGCTGCATTGATTATTATGATATAACAAAAAGAAAAGGCAAAGTCATTTTTTGGATGGGAATTCAGGGAAATCTGTCCTGCGCTGAAGATTCACCAGGATGCCAACCGGGTTTCCCGGACTGCCCGTGGAAAAGTTTCTCTTATAAAGAAGTTGAAATTAAAAGAAATATTCCCTAAAGTGATTTTATCAATGAACAAGTGTAGTTGAATGAACCCCCGTTCACTCGTAAAGGATGTCTGCGTGGATCAAATTTTGGCAACTGAATCCCTGCTCCCCTGGCTTGATCCGGAATCCTCCAAGGTTTATCTGAAGGTTTCGGTGCCGGACAGGGTTTCATCTGCTCCCGCTGCGCCGCTGCATTTCCCACATGTTGATGCCTCTTCGCCGCTGGCCCGCCTTGTCTTCGCCGCTTTCACCGCCGGTCCGCAACAGACGGTCAAGGAGGTCTTTCTGCTGATGCAGAAGGACCAGTACTCATTTTCAGAAATACAGCCGCCCTTCACCAATGAGGATATCGATGCGTTGTGGCGGCAAGCAGGGCAAGCCGCTGCCGCAGATGCTGGCTCCCGCCCTGTTCTGCTTCCCCCAGACGGCAGCAGCGCTATGCCACTGTGGAAATCGCTTTTTTATTGCGCTTGCCAGCAGCGGTTTTTTCATCCCCCCTGTCCCCGCTGCGGCAGGCTGCTGGAACTGTGCACCGTGGATCAGGTGCTGCTGGCGGCCGGGCTGCCCGCCTATTCCTCGAGCCTGCAACGTTTCCTGTTCTGCCCCGTTTGCCATGCCGGGGAAGGGCGCGGGGATTTTTACGCCTTTGACGCCCCTGACACCGCCGGTGCCCTGGTCAAGAACTTCCGGGCCCTGATCGATGCCTTTGCCCAGCTGGCGGAAAACAATGGATTGGCGGCCGGTTTCCCCTGTGCTGGCTGCCAGCGACGCGGCGAGTGTTTTGCTGGGGGCAAACAGGCGGCGGCCAGGATTATCCCCTTTGCCTTTTACCCGTTCAGAATGATCGTGACCCACGCCCGGCAGCTCCATGCCGGCGATTTTCTCTCCCTGATTTCAGGAGCTCCAATGGCGGAGCTCGCGGCCGGGCTTGAGGTCGCAGGCCTGCCGGGCCGGGCGGCCTGTGTCAAGGCCCTGGGCGGCCGGGAAGCCGGCGGGATCTCCTTGTTCTTTCAGGACGGCCGCCGCTTCCTGGAGGTTCTCTATCTGAAGCTTGCCTTGCTTGCCCAGATCGGCAAGGAATGTTTCCCCGCCCTACAGCAGCTGCAGCATGCGGATTTGCGGCTGACCATCGATCAGTTCTGGGTTGACTTTGCCGATTTTACAGGACCTTTGCCCTATTTCTGGAATTTCCGGGCCATGCCTCTGGCCATCGGCATGGCGCCGCCGCAAGAGTCCGCCTTCCTGAAGGTGCCGGCCTCCCTGGGCCTCCATGCCCTGTCCCTGCTGTGGTTCAATGTCCTGTTGGCCAACAGCAGGCAGACCGCCCGGGATATTGCGCAATCCCTCGCCGTTTTGTATGACAGGCAGCAGGTTGAGGGGCAACCGGATTTTCTCGCCTCCGGCTGTTTTACCCCGGCCAACATTTTCTGGCAGCCCGCCGCGCAACAGCTTCCCGCTGAATGGCTTACCCTCTGGCAGAAGGCCCTGGGGCTGGGTTGGTCTCTGCTGGGGCAGTCCTGTCAGCCGGCCCCTGATTTTTCGGCCGCAGCCTTTACCGCGCAGCTGACCGAGCTTGCCGGGGAGGTGCGGCAGAGCCTGTTTACCGTCGAGGCGGTGCCGGCGGTGGCTATGCCGGCGGAAGACAGCGATACCGCCATCTGCCGGATACTGCTCGGCATCAGACGGAAGTGGCTGGCGGACTTGCCGGCCGAACCCGTGGTGGCAGGAGTTGCAGAAGAGACGCCCGTGGGCGCTGAGGAGCAGGTTCCGGAACTGCCGGCGGAGGATGCCCTGGAAAAAACGGTGCTCATGAGCCCGGACCAGCTGGCGGAGTTCATGCAGAAAAAAGGGCAGTCCGCCAGTGCCACGCCGGCCGTTGATGCTGCCGATGCTGGGCCGCCGACCATCAGACCGGGGGAGGCTGTCACTGACGAGGACGCCGGGCTGGCCAAGACAGTGGTCATGGGCCCCGATGCGCTTGCCTCGTTTCTCGCCGGCCGCAACGGTCAGGATGCCGCCTCCGGGCCCGGGGTTCCCAAGGTGGCCCCGGCTAAACCGTCGCTGCCTGATGCCGCGGGTGCCGGGCTGTCTGAAACGGTGATGATCAGCCCGCAACAACTTGCCGCGTTGAGGAAAATGAAAAAGGATGACAAGTAGCACAGAACTGGATCAGGTAGCTGCTGGCATCAGAGAAATCTGCCAGGCGGACAGGGAACATGCCGCCGCCAGGGTTGAGGAGCTTCTCCTGCATGCCCTGGCCGGTCATGCCCCGGCAGCGCGGCTTGATTTTCTTGATAAGTGCCTGGCGGGTTTCGGTCATGTTCCCATGCAGGAGGAGGGGCTGGCCCCCAGGCCCGAAGCCAATTCCGAGGCATTCAACAACCTGTTGACAATGCTTCTCGGCAAAGAGATACTGGAAAAAGATCTGTCAACGGAGGAGATGACCAAACACCTGGCAACCGCCTTGAATACCGTTTTTGATTCACTCAACAAACTGATAGGCGGCATCAACGCCACCCTGATGGGCAGTGCCTCCGGTGAGGAGACGATACGGGTGGTTATCAGTTCCTCCATTGATGAAAAAAAAGGGATCGCCTCCCTGGAGAAATATCTTGACCAGATAGGTCAGTTTTTCGCCATGGCCTTGCGGGCCTATAAGGAAGCGGCCCAGACCAAGATCGGTGAAATTTTACAGGAGTTGAATCCCGAACGTATCGCCGAAGAAAATGAAAACGGCCTGAAATTCGGACCGCTGCGCAAGGCGCATCTGTTCGACTGCTACCAGGACAAGTATAAGACCCTGCAGAACTGGCAGAGATCGGGGCTGCTCCTGGAAGCCTTTATGAAGGAATTTGAAAAAAATTGCCAAAAGCTTTATCTGATGAGGGAGTAAATGAAAAATTATTGGAAGTTGTTCTGGGGAATCTGCTGTCTTTTTTTCCTTGTCGCCTGCGCGGCTAAGCCGCCTGCGCCGCCGCCACCCCCGCCACCGCCGCCCGCGCCGCCGCAGTATTCCTACAGCAAGGATGCCGTCAAGATTGACATCGATTCCGACTCGCAGCTGAATCTCTATCAGTCCAGCCCCCATACCCTGCTGATCTGCGTTTACCAGCTCAGCGACCCCAATGCCTTCTACCGGCTGACCGGAGACATCAACGGCATCTACCAGCTTCTCGCCTGTAATCAGTTTGACCCGAGTGTCACCCATGCCAAGCGCTTCATTGTCCAGCCCGATCAAAAGGTGACCTATACCCTGGATCGGGCCGCGGGAACCAAGTATGTGGCTGTTGGCGCCGGCTATTACAATATCAGGAAAGAGGATGTGGTGCGGCTCTTTGAAATTCCCATTGTGGAAAAAACACCTGAAGCAGCCGGCGCGGCCCATGTGCTGGAACCGGGCGTCCTGACCGTGGAGCTTGACCTGGGTCCGACGAAGATTACCAGTATTGCCGGTCAATAAAGTGCCGGGCTGGTGATGCGCATGAGGCCGCTCTCCGGTTACCTATCCTATTCATTGCAGGGGACTATGGTGGATATTCATGGTGGATATTAACAGATCGATTTTTTGGCACCAGGGGCTTTTTCTCCAGCCCCATCATTTTCAGCAGCATGACCTTTTCATCCAGGACCAGCACAAACCGTTCCGTAAATTTCTCAACCCGTACTTCTGGGGGGTCGCGGCCATGGAGGCCTCCCGCGGGGCTTTGGAAAACCTTTCCTTTGACGTCCTGCAAGGGGAGTTTGTCTTTCCTGATGGCACCTACGTCGTCTTCCCCGGTAACGCCGTGCTGGCCAAGCGATCCTTCAAAAATGCCTGGATCGAGGAGGACAAGCGCTTCACCGTTTACCTCGGCTTGAAAAAACTGGACGAGGCCGGCAGCAATGTGACCGAACTGACAGGTCTTGACAAGATTGGTGAAGTGGCCACCCGCTATGTGACCCTGGCTGAACCGGAACAGATTGACGATCTGTATGAGAGCGGCCCTCCCGGCCAGGTGAAAAAGCTTGCGCTGGTGCTGAAGCTGTTCTGGGAAAGCGAAAAGGAAATGGTGGGCGATTACCTGCTGCTTCCCTTGGCCCAGCTGGAAAGAGACGGCGAGGTGATCCGTTTTGCCCCTGGTTTTGCCCCGCCTGCCCTGACCATTCAAGGTTCCGAGGTCCTCATCCAGATCGTCAAGAACATCCGGGACCAAATCAGCAGCCGCAGCCGGCAGCTCAATGAGTACAAGGCCCAGCGCGGCATCCATACCAGCGATTTCGGCGCTCGGGACATGGTTTTCATGCTGGCCCTGCGCACCTTGAACAGGTACGTGCCGCTGCTGTTTCATCTCACCGAGCCGGCCTGCACCCATCCCTGGCTGGCCTTCGGCCTGCTGCGCCAACTGATCGGCGAGCTTTCCTCATTCTCCAGCACGGTGAATGTGCTGGGAGAACTGGACGACGGCCAGGCCCTGCTCGGCGCTTACAACCATGATGACCTGGGCCGCTGCTTTCTGGCCGCCCAGTCCCTGATTTCCCGGCTGCTTGATGAGATCACCGCCGGTCCCGACTACATCATCAGGCTGGTCTTTGACGGGACCTATTACATCGCCGATCTGCTGCCGGCCCATTTCACCGAAGGCAACCGCTATTACCTGGTTGTTGAGACCGAGGAAGAGCCGCAGCAGGTGCTTGACGCCCTGCAGGGCATCGCCAAACTTGGCTCACGGGAGTCGCTGCCGCTGCTGATTGCCAGGGCGCTGCCCGGCGTGACGCTGGAGCATCTGGCCATTCCGCCCCAGGAGTTGCCCCGGCGGGCGCATTGCCTCTATTTCCAGATCAATCATCATGGCGATCAATGGGGCAATGTGGTGAAAGGCAACAACATGGCATTATACTGGGACAACGCGCCGGATGATTTCAAGGCGGAACTGATGGTGGTGGGGAGGGCGTAACCATGCGTTTACGGGATTGCTTTGCCGAACTGGTGGCCTATGTGGCCTATTTTTTAAAGAGTGACATCCAGAACAGTCTCTCCTTCAGCCAGGTGCAGACCGATGTGCAGCGGCTGCTGTCGGAAAGTGACGCGATGGTCCGGCAGGGGGAGATCAGCGCCGAGGAATACAACGAGGCGCGCTTTGCCATCTGCGCCTGGATCGATGAGTCGCTGCTCAATTCAAACTGGCAGGGCCGGGCGCAATGGCAGAAGGAGCTCCTGCAGCGCCGGTACTACCAGACCACCGACGCCGGTGAGGAGTTTTTTGAACGCCTGAACCGGCTTGACCAGCAGCAGCGAGGCGCCAGGGAAATTTATTATCTCTGCCTGGCCATGGGTTTCAAGGGCAGATATCATCAGGATGGTGACGATCTCCTGCTCGACCAGCTCAAGACCTCTAATCTGAAGTACTTGCTGGGCAGCTCGGTTGGCCTGCCGGCCCTGGATCGGACCGAACTGTTTCCCGAGGCGTATCCGGCGGAAAGCGCCGGTCCCGCCGCCCCATCCCGGCAGGGCATGTTCACCCCAGCGGCCATCGCGGTGTTTGTCTCACCTCTTGTGCTGTTTGGGGTGCTGTTTTTCATTTACACGTTTATCTTGAATAATATCGGCGAGAACTTCCTGCAAGCGGTGCCCTGATGAAACAATTCTGGCGTATACTGATTAAATCCCTGCTGGCTGTCACCGGCCTGTGCCTGGTTATTTTGCTGGTGGCCGGTCTGGTCCTCATCCTTGACTGGCCCTGGTGGACCGGTTTCTTTTTTCTCCTCCTGCTGTTCGGCGCGGCCATCGGCGTAATTCTGGTCCGCAAGATCTTGCGACGGCGCCGGGAGCAGCAGTTCGTGGACCAGATTATCTCCCAGGATGATCTGAAGCTCAAAGCCATGGCGGCCAAGGAACGGGATGAATCGCAACTCCTCCAGGCCCGCTGGAAGGAGGCCATCGATACCCTGAAAAGCTCCCATCTGCGCAAATTCGGCAATCCCCTCTATGTTCTGCCCTGGTATCTGGTGATCGGCGAAAGCGGTTCCGGCAAGACCACCGCCATCAAAAGCGCCCGGCTCTCTTCGCCCTTTGCCGATGCGGCTCAGGTGTCAGGCATCTCGGGCACAAGGAACTGCGACTGGTGGTTTTTTGAACAGGCGATCATTATTGATACTGCCGGCCGTTATGCCATCCCGGTGCATGAGAGCCGCGACAAGGACGAGTGGCACAGCTTTCTGACCCTGCTGGCCAAGTTCAGGAAAAAGGAGCCGCTAAACGGTCTGATTGTCACCGTCTCCGCCAACAAGCTGCTGGAGGCAAGCTCTGAGGAGCTTGAACGGGAGGGGCTGCAGATCCGCTCCCGCATTGATGAGATCATGCTGGCCATTGGCAGCAAATTCCCGGTCTACGTCATGGTGACCAAATGCGACCTGGTAAAGGGCATGACCCACTTCTGCGACAAGCTGCCGGAAAAGGTGGTGGGTCAGGCCATGGGGGTGGTCAATCCCCAGCACATGAAGGTGACGCCCGCCTTCTGGGCCAATGTGGTTGACACCATCAGCGAACGGGTCGGCAATCTGCTTCTCCGGGTGCTGCATGACACCAAGTCCCGGAAGGTGGACCCGGCCCTTATTCTTTTCCCCAGTGAGTTCGAGAGATTACGTGGCGGGCTTAACAGCTTCATGGCCAAGGCCTTCCAGGAAAATCCCTATCAGGAAACACCGATCCTCCGAGGTCTTTTCTTCACCAGCGGCAGGCAGGAGGGCACCCCGTACTCCCATTTTCTCCAGAAACTGGGGCTGATGGGGGAAAAGGAGGTGCTGCCCGGCACCAACAAGGGGCTCTTCCTCCATGATTTCTTTGCCAGGATACTGCCCATGGACCGGGGCATTTTCGCCCCCACCCGGCGTTCCATGGAGTGGCAGCGGCTGAGCCGCAATCTGGGACTTACCTCCTGGGTGGCCCTGATCATCGCCCTCTGCGGTTTGATGAGCTTTTCCTTTGTCAAAAACCTGCAGACCATGCGGGAGGTGCCAAAGGAGTTCCTGCAGCAGTCCGGTCCGCTCATGCAGGGAGATGTGCTGTTGGATGTGGTCAACCTTGATCAGTACAAGGAGGCCATTATCCGCATCGAGGAGAGGAACAGGAACTGGTGGATGCCGCGTTTCGGGCTCACCCACAGCATTGATGTGGAAAGGCAGCTGAAGGAGAAATTCAGCCAGCAGTTCAAAAAGACCTTTCTCATGCCGCTGGACAAGAGGATGGCGGACAGGATGGCGGGCTTTGATCTCTCCACCCCTGATCAATTGCTCAACCGCCATATCAGCCATCTGGTCCGCCGCATCAATCTGTTGAAAAAGCGGCTGCAGACCAGGGACCTTGAGGCACTGGCCGGCATGCCCCAGGTGCCTTTCCTCATTCTCCTCTCCCAGGAACAGCAAGAGCTGATCCCGGAAGTCAGAAAGAAGATGGGCAGCATCTATCTCCATTATCTGTACTGGAATCAGGATGACAGCCAGATCAACCAGGAGATTGTTGATCTGCAGAACTGGCTGAAACATGCTCTGGCCGCCAAGGGCGGCAGGCTGGACTGGCTCATTCCCTGGGCCAACGAACAGGAGGATCTTGTCCAGGTGACGCTTGCCGACTTCTGGGGCGGCAGCAGGAATGCGCAGGATGATGTCAGGGTGGCCCCGGCTTTCAGCCGCAAGGGCAAGGAGATGATTAACGCCTTTCTGCAGGAGATCGAGGCCGCGCTGCCGGAGCCGGGGCCGTCCCTGATTGCCCGCCAGAAAATGGAATTCGCCGAAAGGTACCGCCAGAGCTATATGGAGGAGTGGCGCGCCTTTGCCGCCGGCTTCGGCCATGGGGCAAGGCGTCTGGCCGGCTATGAGGAATGGCTGCCCGTGGCCCAGAAGATCACCTCGCTTTCCGGACCCTATTTCACCCTGCTTGACAAGATGGCCGATGAGTGCCCGACAGTTGCCGAGGAGGGCAAGGCTGTGCCGGCCTGGATCACGTTGACGGCCGCGTACCGTAATCTGGCCACCCAGGCAGCGGTGCTGGGCAAAACCGACGGGGGCGGGGGCTCGCTGCTGGCCAAGGCCGGGGAAAAATCCATGACCCTAATCGACAAGGTCGGGCAGAAGCTCGACGGCACAGGACAGACGGAGAATGTCGAAAACCAGCTGCAGGCCTCCAGGGCGCTCATGGAGTACCATAAGTCCCTGCAGGAGGTCATGCCCACCCTGTCGCCGCGCAAGGCCGCCTATGATGCGGCGGCAACGGTGTTCAAGGATGAAAAGAACCCCGTGGCCTCGGCCCGGCAGGCGATTGGCAGAATGAAAACCTCCATGACTTCCGGCAAAAAGGATGAGGATGTCTTCTGGGCGCTGCTCTCCGGTTCCGTTGACTTTCTCTGGGATTTTGAGCGGACCGAGGCTGCCTGTTATCTGCAGGATCGCTGGGAAAAGGATGTGCTGGTCGAAGTCCAGGGCATCAGCGACCAGCAGAAGGTGATGCAGCTTCTGCTCGATCAGGACGGCTATGCCCTGCAGTTTGTCAAGGGGCCGGCCGCTCCCTTTATCAGCAGAAACCCCGCCAAGGGCTATTATGCGCTGCAGGCCCAGGACGGCCAGATTGCCTTCGATCCGTCCTTCTTCACCTTTCTCACCAAGGGGGTGAGCGCCAAAAGGACGGTGCAGGCCAGTTATGATGTGGCCATCAAGGGTCTGCCCACCGACGTCAACCAGGATGCCCTGATCAAGCCTCATGCCACCCATGTTGAGCTGCAGTGCGCCAGCGGCAGCGTGAAGCTGGACAACTTCCAGTTTCCGGTGATGAAAAGCTTCCAGTGGTCGCCGGAGACATGCGGGGACGTTGTCTTTGAAATCGAGGTGAGCAATATGGTGCTGACGAAAATCTATAAAGGCGGTCAGGCCTTTGTCAGTTTTCTCGAGGACTTTAAAAGCGGCCAGAAGTCCTTTTATGCCACTGATTTTCCCGAGCAGAAAGAAGAATTGCAGCGGCTGGGGATAAAATATATCAAGGTCAACTATCAGTTTACCGGCCACACCGCCGTCCTCCATCTGCAGCAGGCAGCACCCGGCCAGGTGCCGTCACGGGTGGCCCAATGCTGGGATTAGGCAGATCCGCGGGTAACTGGCAATGGCATCTTTCCGGCAAGCATCCGGTGGCCAAGGATTTCTTCGCCATCGGCGACAAAAACCCGATGGCCGAGGCCTTTGCCCAGTGGATACGGCTCGGCGCAGAACAGTCTGCCGCAGGCCGGGAGATGCTCGCCGCCAGCTGTTCGTGGCGCTTCTGGGCCAAGACAGGCGGCCGGGAAATCCTGGTCTGCGGCGTGATCAGAAACAGCTGTGATTTCATGGGCCGGCCCTATCCGCTACTGGTCATGGGGTCGGGATTGCTGGAGAGGTGGGAGGAAAACTGGGAGCTGCTGCCCCTGGCCTGTGAAGGACTCTGGAGTCAGATGGAGCAACTGGCCACCAAGAATTACCAGGGGTTTGACCGGCTCAAGGAGGATCTGCACATGCTCCGGCCCCCCCAGGCGCGCTGGCAGGACCTGCGCGATAAAGGGGCTGAGCTGGTGGCCGGACTATCGCCCGGGGACCTGCCTGACCCGGCGGCCGGGGCACAGGAGGCGCTGTTTTTGCCCCTGCAGTGCGCGGACCATGGCGATCCTTTTGCCCTGATCATTTATCTGCACCGGGTGCTGAAAGAAAAGATCCGGTCGGTGCCCAACATATTGTTTGTAGGCGGGCCGCTAGAGCAGCCCGGTTTTGCCCTCTTTACCAGGCCGCTCAATACCGGTGACTTCACCCGGATGTGGGAGCCTGTGTCCGCCGTGTGAGCGATTTTTATTTGAAATACGGCAGTTACAGATGATACAATTAAAAAATTATCCGTGCTCCCGGCAGGAAAGACCGGTCCGGTCCGGCTGCACTCTCTGTCGCAACCTTTGTAAAAGGATACCTCTCTTGTGACTGTAAAGGAACTCATTAAAGCCGGCAACCTCGGCGAGGCCCGGCAGCAGCTCGTGGCCGCGGTGCGTGATAATCCCGGTGATACGGCGGCCCGCACCCTGCTGTTCCAGGTGCTCTGCTACTGCGGCGAGTGGGACAAGGCGGACCGCCATCTGGAGGCCATCGCCGCCCAGGACGTGAGCCGGGAGGCAGGAGTGCTCGGCTACCGGAACCTGATCCGGGCGGAAAAGGAACGGCTTGCCGTCATGGAAAAGGGCGGCATCGCCTCCTTTCTCACCGAACCGCCGGCCTATTTGGATCTTTACGCCGCAGCCCAGGCGAAACTGGCGGAAAAAAAGGCGGATGAGGCGGCCGCGCTCTTCAAACAGATTGATGAGCAGATACCCGCCATCTCGGGACTGGTCAACAACAGCCCGTTTGCCGGTTTCCGCGACACCGACAGTCTGCTCGCCCCGTTTCTTGAGGTGCTGGCCCATGACCGCTATCTGTGGGTGGCCTTTGAATCCCTGCGGGAACTTGCCATCACCCCGCCCAAGACCCTGCTTGATCTGCTCTGGGTATCGGCCCATGTCACCACCTGGGAGGGCTATGCCATGAACTGCTATCTGCCGGCCCTTTACCCTGGCTCCTTCCGCCATGCGGATGAGCGGGTCAGACTTGGACGGATGACTGACTGGATCCCCCTGGGCGGCGTTCTCACCCGCGGGGCGGGACAGCACGTCTACGCGGTGGGGGGGCAGGATATGGCCATTCTGGAGATACGTGATGTGACCTTCAACTTTCCGAAAATGACAACCGACGATGAAGAGAACCATTAATATTGAAGCGATAGTGGCCCCGCTGCCCGGCGACAACCCGGCCGGCGAATATCTCCGTTACAGTCCTGTTTATGACGAGATCCAGGAGGCGAGAAGGGCGGACGACCTGCTGGCTCGGGGTGACTGGCAGCATGAAATCAAGGCCTCGGACTGGGACCGGGTGCTGACGCTTGCCGTGCATGCCCTCACGGAAAAGACCAAGGATCTGCAGATTGCCGCCTGGCTGCTTGAGGCCCTGACCTATACCGAAGGTTTTGCCGGCGTCAGAACGGGACTGACCATCATCACCTCCTTCCTGCGGGATCTCTGGGAGCAGCTGTACCCGGCCATGGAGGATGGGGATCTGGAATTTCGCATCGGCCCCCTGGAATTCATCAATGACCGGCTCTGGCTGCCGATCAAACAGATTCCCCTCACCGACCCCGGCGCAACCCCCGGTTATTCGTGGATGAAGTGGCAGGAATCCCGCCAGGTGGGTTCGGAAAAGGACACTCTCAATCAGTATGGCGATGTGGACGATGACAAGAAACGACAGCGCCAGGAACTGATGGCTGAAGGGAAATTGCCGGCCGAGGAGTTTGACGCCGCGGTTGCCTCCTCCGCCAAGTCCTTCTATGTTGCCCTGGCCGGGGATGTGGCCGACTGTCTTGCCCGGTTTGCCGAGCTTGACCGGATTGTTGACGAGAAATTCGGCCGGGAGGCGCCGCGGCTGGCGGAGCTGAAGGGTTCGCTTGCCGATTGCGAGCAGCTGGTGGCCAGAATACTGAAGGAAAAAAGGGAAAAGGAGCCTGATGCGGTGCCTGAAGTTGCTGCTGTGGCCCCCCAGGCGGCAGAAGCTGCTGCCGTCGCGCTGGGCTTGGATGTTGCCGCCCGGCAGCCGGAGCAGGCTGGGCCTGCTCCGGCTGCGGCGGACCGCTCCGCCGGAGCGGTGCCGCCGCCGGGGCAGTACCTGGTCAACCGTCTGCTCGGTTCGGCCGGTCTTGAGGAGGCGGTGTGGCAGGACGCCCTGGCCAAGCTTAAGTCCGGCGGTATCAAGCCAGCCCTGGAGTATCTGCTGGGCGCCTCCTGCAGCGCCCAGTCCGTCAGAGAAAAGACGAATTTCCGTCTGCTCATGGCCCGGCTCTGCCTGAAGGCCGAGCGGCCTGACCTGGCCCGGCCCATCGCCGAAGGTCTTCATGCCCTCATCGGCGAGCTGCAGCTTGACCGCTGGGAGTCGCCCATCTGGATAGCGGAGGTGCTTGAGACGCTGTACATGTGCCTCTCCGTTGAGGGGGCATCGGATGATGATCGCTACCGGGCCAGGGAGCTGTTGACCAGGCTCTGTACCCTGGATGTGACCAAGGCAATCTAGGGTTCCCGTGACTGAGGCCGGGCCAGGATGAATGGCAACAGCGCAAAACGAAGGGATGCATGTGGTTTTGGAAAGACCTGGTAGCATTTGGAAAATGAAAAAGGAGGAGTAACATGGCAAAAGAAAGTCTGCAGCATACCCTGGACAGGGTACGCGCTCCGAGGGTCCAGATCACCTATGATGTGGAGGTGGGGGATGCCATCGAGATGAAGGAGATACCGTTTGTGGTCGGGGTGCTGGCCGATCTGTCCGGCAAGCCGGACAAGCCCTTGCCCAAGCTGAAGGAGAGAAAGTTTATCGAGATCGACCGCGACAATTTCAACAGCGTCATGGAAGGCATGAAGCCGCGTCTTGCCTATAAGGTCGACAACAAGTTGACCAATGACGATTCCAAAATAGCGGTTGAGCTTCGATTCAAATCCATGGATGATTTTCATCCTGAACGCGTTGCCGAGCAGATCACCCCGGTGCGCAAGCTGGTGGATGCCCGGCGCAGGCTTTCCGAGCTGCTCAACAAGCTGGACGGCAACGACAAGCTCGACGAATTGCTCCAGGACGTTATTGCCAACAGCGATTCCCTGCAGGAACTGGGCAAAGAGGCCGGTGTGGTCAAAAAGGAAGATGAAAAGGATAAAGCGTAAAGGAGGTAGCAAAGATGGCCGGAAATGAACAGCAGGTCCAGCCGGAGGCCGCTCAGGCCACGGCTGTACAGGAAGAAAAAAGCCTCCTGGACCGGATAATCGAGGATGGGCGCCTGGCCCGGGAGGAAAGCCAGAAACCGTGGGCCAAAGACGTCATTGGCGAGTTCGTCTCCCAGATCATGGAGGGCACGATAACGGTTTCCAAGAATACCGAGGCCATGATCAATGCCAGAATCAGCGAGATTGACAAGCTGATTTCCGCCCAGCTCAATGCGGTCATGCATCACGAGGATTTCCAGAAGCTGGAGGCCTCCTGGCGCGGGCTGTCATACCTGGTTTCCCAGTCGGAAACCGGGGAGAAGCTTAAGATCAGGGTGATGAATGTCAACAAAAAGGACCTTCTCAAGGACATGGAAAAGGCCTCCGAGTTTGACCAGTCCGCCCTGTTTAAGAAGATTTATGAAGAGGAGTTCGGCATGTTCGGCGGCGCCGCCTATGGAGCCCTGATCGGTGACTACGAGTTCAGCAATCATCCCCAAGACCTTGCCCTGCTCGAGAAAATCTCCCAGGTGGCGGCCGCGGCCCATGCGCCTTTTATTTCCGCGGCCGCACCGCAGCTGTTTAACTTTGAAAGCTTTACCGAGCTGGGCGAACCGCGGGATATGGCCAAGATCTTTCAGAGCGTTGAGTACGCCAAATGGAAGTCGTTCCGGGAATCCGAGGATGCCCGCTATGTGGCCCTGGCCATGCCCCATATTCTCATGCGTCTGCCCTACGGCAAGGCCAATGTGCCGGTGGAGGCCTTTGATTTCGAGGAGCAGGTGGACGGCAGCGATCACAAGAAGTATCTGTGGGGTAATGCCGCCTATGCCCTGGGCACCCGGCTGACAGAGGCCTTTGCCAAGTATCACTGGTGCGCCGCCATCCGGGGCGTGGAGGGCGGCGGCCTGGTTCAGGGGCTGCCCGTGCATACCTTTAAGACGGACGAGGGTGATGTGGCCCTCAAGTGCCCCACCGAGATCGCCATCACCGACCGGCGGGAAAAAGAGCTTGCCGATCTGGGCTTTGTCCCCCTGCTGCACTGCAAGGGCACCGATTACGCCGCCTTCTTCAGCACCCAGTCGGCCAATAAACCGAAACTTTATGATACGGATGCGGCCAACGCCAATGCCAAGCTGTCCTCGCAGATCCAGTACATTCTTGCCGTGTCGAGGTTTGCCCATTACCTCAAGTCCATGATGCGCGACAAGATCGGCAGTTTCATGACCCGCAAGAATGCCGAGGATTTTTTGAACCGCTGGATCAACAATTATGTCCTGCTGGATGACAATGCCAGCCAGGAGATGAAGGCCAAGTATCCCCTCCGGGAGGCCCGCATCGATGTCAGCGAGGTGCCGGGCAAACCAGGGGTTTACCGGGCGGTGAGCTTTCTCAAGCCGCACTTCCAGCTTGATGAGCTGTCCGTTTCCCTGCGCCTGGTTGCCGAGCTGCCGCCGCCGGCCAAGGGATAAGTTGTTGAGCTATTAAGCTGATGAGCTGATGAGTTGTTAAGTTGTTAAGCTGATAAGCCATGAGCCATGAGCCAGTAAGCCATGCGCCATGAGACAGAAAAAAACTAAAAGGAGGAGAAAAAATTATGCCAGCTGATAATTTTTTGAAAATCGAAGGGATTGATGGTGAAAGTACTGATGATAAGCACAAGGGGTGGATAGAGGTTCTTTCC
>JBFMAY010000015.1:0-82239 GCA_040755455.1 Thermodesulfobacteriota bacterium
GGAAAGAACCTCTATCCACCCCTTGTGCTTATCATCAGTACTTTCACCATCAATCCCTTCGATTTTCAAAAAATTATCAGCTGGCATAATTTTTTCTCCTCCTTTTAGTTTTTTTCTGTCTCATGGCTTATCAGCTTATCATCTCAACAGCTCCTCAACTCAACAACTTATCCCTTGGCCGGCGGCGGCAAGATGGATAATACGAGATGATGATAAGAAATCGTTTTTCAGAATTCTGTCTGAAAGTGGTGGGAATAATGATTCATAACATCCACTAAGATCATTACGATGCATAATGGGAACTTTTCAGAATGTCAATAGTATTTTTGTCGTTCTGTGCGAATGAAAAGGGGTTCCAGTATCAATTTTCAGCAAATTGGCACTGAAATAAGGCAAAAGGAGTCTTGTATGGCGTGAAAGCTACTTCACATCAGAAATTGGCGGGCGGAGGTGGGGGAATAAACTGATGTGAACCGAAGATGACCTGGGAAATCGGGTCTTATGCGCCGTGCCCATCATTCAGGTACGGTTTTCGACTGATCACTTAACCCTGCAACGCTACTTAGGAGCCGTTAAGAAATAACGTGTCTCTTTATAACTATTTCGTTAAGGCTTCTTATGCCCTTCTAGACATTCATATGGCCATGCGACCCGGCCTGGCCCTGGCGCATCTTAGCCAGGATCTGGTCCGTATAGGGGTCGGTCTTGACGTCGAAGTTGAAGTAGAGGGTCACCCATCGCGCAGTTTCCCAACATCGTGCCCCCGGAAATCCAAGTGAAGACCACATACACCGGCGCGGATTCCCAGACCGTCGAGCAATCGGTGGCCACCCCCATCGAGCAGCAGATGTCCGGGGTGGACAACATGAACTACATGTACTCCATCAATGCCAACACTGGCTGGGCTGGCCCACCATGGCCACCAGCCCGATGAAGCACATCAGGATGGCGTTCACCAGGCCGTCGGTGGTGCTCTACCATTCGGAGTTGATGAGGAGCATCGCCATGTCGCAGCGCACCCCATCGCACTGGCCGGCGATATCCGCCAGGGTCTCGATCACCGCCTGCCGGATTTTGATCAGGGAGAAAATCATAACTGGTAGTAACGGCATGAAATGTGCCAACAGAAGGGGTACGTTGAGCAAATGCTCAAATGGCTGGTATAAAAATATATTTTTTATTTGCCGTGGGAGAGGAAAAGGCAGCTGTACGCAAAAGGATGACATATCCCCCTTTGGGATGAAATGTCGTCCTTGATTGGTTAAGGGCGACCGGCAACCATGCTGGCAAGCTCAAAGTGGCGGGGAGAAATACCCGTTGACCCGTCTATTTGGCGGATGATATAACACAAGTTGTAAATGGAAAACCATCCGTGAAAGCTTCCTTTTCTCTTCCATGTTTCACAAGGAGAAGGGCATGCGCAAAAGAAATGAAAAGGGTAGAAAATTTTCCATTGGTGAAGAGCGCGGGTTGATCCGGATCGGGACAACCGCTGCTTCACTGCAGCAGGCTATCCTCGACAATCTCTATTACATCCAGGGACGCACTCCCGAACTTGCCGTATGCAACGACTGGTATATGGTCCGCGACCGGATGCTGGACCGTTTTATCCATGCGCTCCCAGGCCTGTCGCGTCCCGGAATGAAGCTCGTCAGCCACCTCACTGTCCGGCGGGAACTGGATACGCTGGATCGATACCTCCCTTGAATCGCCGGGTGATATCTGCTCCTGGGATGAGGCGGAAGCTGTCCGGGGGCCATGTATGCGGTGCAGCCTCGTTTCGTGGCAGTGCTGGTGGGACGGATGAAAAATGAGGTGGACATGTAACCTGTTTTTTCACAACGGCCCTGATGGGAGGGAGGTGGCCTGTTAGTTACATGATTGCGCGCCGGTGACTCAAGAGGGATAGACCATGAAGACATTTGCCGTCTTACAGCTTGCCGGTTGCGCCGGTTGTGAAGTCTCGCTGCTCAACGCGGATGAGTGGGTGAGCGAATACCGTCTCGTCTACATGCCCCTGGTGATTTCAACCCACGATGTGCCGGAGGTGGACCTGCTGCTGGTGAGCGGCGGGGTGCGCAACGAGGAGGATCTGTATAGCCTGCGGCGTGCGGTTCAGCGGGCTGGGACGGTTGTGGCCATAGGCACCTGCGCCATATCCGGCGGGGTTGCCTCCCTGGGTGACCGGGATGATGTCCGGCAGCTTTTTCTCGCTGACCGGGAACGGCATCACGTCCCGCATCTTCTACCAAAGTGCCGGCCCATTGACGCTGTCGTACCGGTTGATCTCTACCTCCCCGGCTGCCCGCCCACCCCGGAGCTGTTCATGGCCCTGCTTACCGATCCGCCGGATTTCAAGCCGGGTGCGATCGTCTGTATCGAGTGCGGCAGGAAAAAGCGCAAGGACATGCGGCCAACCCGCTTCGCCGGATTTCAACGGGGCGAGGTGGATCCCGGTATCTGTCTAATCAACCAGGGTTTTCTCTGTATCGGTTCGTCAACCCGGGGGGGATGCCGGGCGCCCTGTCCCCGGGCAGGCCATCCCTGCGTGGGCTGCCGCGGACCGTCCAATGCACTGATCGAGAAAGAGTCGGCAGCGTGGCTGTCGAGCATCCAGCGGGTGATCTCCAGCCTGACGGATATCCCGGCGGCGGAGGTGGACCTGGCGCTGCGTTCGCCCCATCTCTCGCTCTTTCTGTTTCAGTTTTCGGATTATTCCGGCCCGGGACGCAAACCGCGGCCGCACGAGAAGGTGATCTGATATGCCAGCCCTGGTTTTTCCATTGAGCCGGATCGAAGGACATGCCCGGGTGGTTATTCACATCGAGGGCGGGGAGGTGCGATCCGCCAGCTTTCAAGCCATGGAGTTCCGCGGCTTTAAACAGCTGGTGCGCGGAATTCCGGCCGAGCAGATGACGGTGATCGTACCCCGGATCTGCGGGGTCTGCTCCACAGCCCATCACATCGCGGCGGTCAAGGCCCTGGAGGACGCCTACGGGGTCGAGCCTCCGCCCCTGGCCCGCAGGCTGAGAGAACTCCTCCTGCTGGGCCAGCTCATCCAGAGTCACGCCACATCGCTCTTTGTCTTCACTATGCCCGACCGGCTCGGGGTCAGCTCCATCCTTGATCCCGGTCAGGAGAAAGAGCTGGACGAACAGGCGCAAATCGCCAGGCGGGCGCTGGCGGTACGGCAGGCCGGCACCCATCTCATCACCGTGGCGGGCGGCCAGTTCATTCACCCGGTGAAGGCTGTTGTGGGCGGCATGACTGACGGCATTGAACCTGATGCCGCGGCTGTCCTCTCGCAGGAACTTGCCGGCCAGCTTCCGCAAGCCTGCGAGCTTTTTGAGCTCTACACCAGGAAATCGCTTGCCCTGAGCGAACGGCTCGGCACCTGGGGGGACGATGCGCCTGCCTGGTATCTGGCGGCGGTGAACGATTCTCAACCCAACTTTGACGGTGATGCCCTCCGGCTCCTCGGACCGGACGGCACGGTCAGCACGTTTCCGTCCCGGTCCCATCACGAATATCTTACCTATGAGCAGCCCGACTACAGCTACTCGGGCAGGACGAGCTGCCAGGGAGAAGCCCTCCGGGCCAACAGTCTGGCGCGCATCAATCTGGCCCAGTCCATGGGAACACCCCTGGCCGACGAGTACCTGCATCGGTTCCGGAAGACCTTCGGCCAACCGGCCCACGCCATCCTTCTTTTCGATCTCGCCCGTGGTATCGAACTGGTCTACGCCATTGAACGGGCCAGGCAGATCCTGGCCATGCCCCTCAACGCGGAAGACGCGGAGATCCCCTATACCCCAAGGGATGGACATGGGTACGGCCTCGTCGAGGCGCCTCGGGGTCCGCTGATTCACCATTATGTCATTGAGAACGGCCTGATCGCCGACGCCGAATTCGTTATCCCGACCGTGCACAACATCAAATCCATCGAGCGGGCGCTGATGGTGGCGGCGCGCCGGTATGTCAGCGGCGACAAAATCGATATGGAGCTGGAACGGGCGGTGGGAAGGGTGGTGCGCGCCTTCGATCCCTGCATTGCCTGCGCCACCCACTAAGCCGTTGTAAAGAAACAACATGGCCATATAAATGCCCGGAACGGCATAAGGAGCCGTAACGAATAGTTATAAAAAGACAAGTTGTTTCGTAGCGTCTCCTAAATGATGCGCGGGCCGAGTCCGCGTCTTGATGTCATTCTTATTTGAACGGAGGAACCCATGCCGGTATCCGATTATCAGACCTATTGCCAGATGCTCGGCAGCATCAGCGTGCAATTTAATTTCTGTCCTATTTTGGACAGCAGAGAGACAACATCATGAAAATCTTGACTACACCGCGAATGGAGCGCTGCATCGGGTGCCATGCCTGCTCGATGGCCTGTGCCCGGCTTGTCCATAAACGCCTGTCCTGGGACACGGCCGGAATCCGCATCAGGTCCTCGGGCGGTCTGTCGACCGGGTTCGAAGCGCGAACCTGCTTGGCCTGCGATCCGGCCCCCTGCGCAGTGGTCTGTCCGACGGCGGCCTATTCCCAGAGGAAAGGGGGCGGCGTTATTGTGAAGAAGAAACTGTGCATCCGCTGCGGTGAATGCGCCAAGGCCTGTCCGGTGGGGGCAATCTACCTCGCCCCATCCGGCGAGCCCTTTGTCTGTATCCACTGCGGCAGGTGCGTTCCCTACTGCCCCCACGACTGCCTGGAACTCAGCGCGTTTTCCAGGGGAAAAGCGGATACGGGTAACGAAACGGCGACCGCCGGGGAGGTGGAGGAATGATCAGAAACCATTTCAGGGTGCTACTGGTCGATCTTTCGACCGGGCAGAAAACAATTACGGACATCGACGGCAGGAACAGGGTGGCGGGCGGCAGCGGCCTGGCGGCGCTGCTCTTCGAAAAATACGCTATTCTTGACAGGCCATGGAATGATCCCAGGCAACCGCTCATCTTCGCCATCGGTCCCCTGACAGGATATTTCCCGCTGATGAGCAAGACCGTCTGCGCCTTCAAATCCCCCTACCACGACCAGTACGCCGAAAGCCATGGAGGAGGACGCTCCGCCCTGTCCCTGCGCTTTGCCGATTTTGACGCCCTGGTGATCAAGGGCAAGGCGAAACTGCCATCCGCCCTCATTGTCGGGTCCCGGCAGATAGAGGTGAAAGACATTCATTACCTCTGGGGCACCGACCTGCAAGTCGCGGGCAAGATCTTGCGGCGCATGTTCCCGGGTTCCGGGCACCGGACCATCCTCAGGATCGGCCCCGCAGGGGAACGGCAATCGCCCATGGCCTGCATCACCGCCGACACCTATCGCCATTTCGGCAGACTCGGCGGCGGCGCGGTTATGGGGGCAAAGAACCTGAAGGCGATCATGATCCATGGCGACGATTCGTTCCCGCTTCCCGAGGGCAAAGAGTATGCGAAGGTCTTTGAAAAGGTGTATGCGGACATGACCGGCACCGACATGATGAGCAAGTACCATAACCTCGGCACCCCCGTCAATGTTGCCGGGTTGAACAAGCTCGGTGCCCTGCCGATCAGAAATTTGCAGGCCACAACGGACCCAACGATCGGGGGCATCACCGGCGAAAGGTTTGCCGAAGTCGCACTCCTCCGCAACGCCGCCTGCGCGGGATGTCCGGTGGGCTGCATCCATATCGGCTTTGTGCGGGAACGCTTTCATAAAGAGAACCGTTACCTCTATCGGCAGATCTCCTACGATTTTGAGCTGATTTTCGCCGTCGGTTCCATGCTCGGCGTCATGGACTGCTTCGAGGTTCTGAAGCTCATCGATGTGGCCGAGAAGATGGGGCTTGACGTGATGTCGCCCGGCGTTGCCCTGGCATGGGCAACCGAGGCCCTGACCAAGGGAATTATCACCGAGAAGGAAACAATCGTTCCCCTGGCCTTCGGTAATTCGGCCGCCTACCAGGATGCATTGCAGCACCTTGCCCTGGGGACCAACGAGTTTTACCAACTCCTTTCCCAGGGCACCATGAAGGCCGCGGAGCGGTACGGGGGAAGCGATTTCGCCTGCGTCCTGGGGCAGGAAATGGCGGGCTATGCCACCGGCAAGGCCTTCTTTGTTTCCCAGGCCCTGGGGCTGCGTCACTCCCATCTTGATGCGGGGGGTTATGCCTATGACCAGAAGCCCACGGGAGAAACCGTCGATGATGCCGTGAAATTCCTGGTTGAGGACGAAAAGGGAAGGGTCTTTCTCACCTCCATGGTATCGTGCCTGTTTGCCCGGGGTGTCTACAAGGATGAAGTGCTTGCTGATTGTCTCAAAAGCGTGGGCTACGGGGCGCTGGCCGACAACATGGACGCCGTGGCGGGGGAGATCCAGCGGTTGCGGTGGCGGATGCGCGTGGGATCGGGGTTCCGTCCGGAGAATGTGTCGATTCCAAAACGGTTTACCGAGATAACGACCCGGATGGGCGCCGTTGACCGCCAGGCCCTTGAGACTCTCAAGACAGCATACGCGAAGAGCATTCTTGGCCTGGCGGGAGAGCCCGGCGGGGAAGAATGACACGGATCGTGGCGAGGGCCAATGCCGTTCACTTAAGCTGTTGCAGGCCCATGGAATGACGTTGGAATCGACATTCAAATGCCGTTACCCCCGCGAAAGCGGGGGACCAGCTCTGTTAAGTGAACGGTATTGAGCTTAAGTCACGAAAATTCTGACCGCCATCCCGCGCATAAGGTGATAGGTGAGGCGGCGATCAATTTGCGTTCACGACGCAGTCATGTATTTTTTCTTTCACCCCCTGCAGGGCTGCCCCGATGAGCCCTACTTTGGGATTCAGAATAACGCGCACCGGGATCTTCTCCAGCACCGGACGCATGCGGCCTTTGTTGTAAAAGGCCTTCAGAAAGGTCCCCTGCTGGAGCATCGGCAGAATCTTTGGCGCTATTCCCCCGGCCAGGTAAAGTCCGCCAAAGGGAAGAATCTTTAAGGCAAGATTTCCCGCCTCGGCCCCATAAGCCCTAATAAAGAGGTTCATTGCCTGCTCGCATAGAAAATCACCGCCCGCCAGCGCAGCCTTGGAAACCTCGGCGGCCAGATCGACGGTCTTGTCTTGCTTGCCGATTTCCCGCGACCAGATTTGATACATTTGAGCCAGCGCAACAGACTCTTCATTCGGGTTGGCATCCCTGAAAAACTGGTAGATCGACGCAATGCCGGTTCCCGATACCACCCTTTCAACAGAAACCCGAGGCAGATTATTTTTCTCCCGCAGATAGTTCAGCAACTGAAATTCAAGGTCGGACTGGGGGGCGAAATCGGTGTGTCCCCCTTCGCTTGAAAAGGCTTGATAGGTCCCATCAGGACCCGGTATGAGAAAGCCTTCGCCCAACCCCGTCCCCGCACCGATGACAGCTATCGGCGCCGTGGGATCAGGGGGCGCGGCCTGCAAGGTTGCCGATTCCCCTTCCTGCAAACCAAAGATCCCATAACCAACAGCGGCAAAGTCATTGATGAGGGTAACCCGGGGAATGGCAAGAGCTTTCTCCAGGCGTTCTCCTGACAGTGACCAACTCAAGTTCGTCAGTTCCGACGCGTTAGCGGAAACAGCGCCGGCAATGCCAAAGCAGGCATGGTCCACGGCTGAAACGCGTCCGGAGGATTCGCCCGCCTCCTTCATGAACTGGTGCACCATCGGGACAAGTCCGGAAAAGCTGTTGCTCGCATACGTCTTTTCCCACAGGGTGGTCAGCAAAGGGACTGAGTGGCCGGCGCCGCCCGCCTCCGTATCCGCACTGACCAGTCGCAAGATCGTCTTTGTGCCACCAATATCTCCGGCCAGCACTGTCAGTCTCATGTCTTCACTCCTGTCATGCAGGTCTCCTTTTCCAAGCGAGGGATCACCGTCTCGGACTGCTTCGTATCATCGGCATTGAGCCTTGATATCCACCCCGGCAGGAGCATGGCCCCGGGCGCATGGCCCTCCGCATACTCATCGGAGAACCTCATGTCCATAATAACCCACCGGGTTTCTCTAACCTCTTCTATCGCAACCCTGGAAGAAATGTCAAGCGGGTTCAAGGCCCACCTCAGGGAATAAGGAGCCCATAGAGCATTATTTCTCTTGCGGGGCAGGATAAGTGCTTAAGTTAATCGGCTGGCTCCAGTTTAATGTTATTAGTATGGCAATTTCAAAAAAACAAGCTGATGTTTTACGAAAAATAACCGTTGCCGAACAGCTGGCCGGCCGGCTTGGCACCGGACAGGTGGCCATCTTCCCCTGGGACCAGCATCTTGAGCCGACCTATCGGGTGCTGCTCGATGTACTGGCCATGGGCGGGGAACCCGGGGGGAAGCAAAGCTCGAGGTGCGCTGGTCCCTGGTGGATCCGCAGGGCAAGATGGCGCCAGTCATCCGGCGCAGCGATTTGAGTGAACATCCGGCGGATGCCGGCTTCGGCGCCTGGCTGAACGCCCAGCGGCGCAACATCAGCCGGCTAAGCGAGGAGATTTCCGGCGCAATCAGGGAAGCGGTCGGACCCTGAGTTTTTTGCTTGCCGGTCATGAAACACATGACATGCACTCATCTCGCCGCGAATTCTCTCTTTTTTCAGATGGTTAAGAAAAATTGGGCAAATAACCCAATTTCTCCTGGACCAGGGCAGCAAAAACAATGTCGTAATTGTTGCCTCTAAGTTATCTGTACGTAATCAATAAGTAAATTGACATATTTTATCTGGTGGTTCGGGAATTGCAATAAGAAATAGCAACCGAGCAGCCGGGTTTGCCTGATATGTGAAAAGTTACGGCTATCTGCCCGATTTATTATATATTTTTATCTTTATTAGCATAGATTGGCGAGGAGTGACTGTCAGGGAAATTACCAAAGTAACTGCCATAAGTTAATGCATAATTCTCTCTCCATTTGGTTTCGTTTTGTAAAGGGGGGTTGTCCGGAGCTGTCTTGATGAATTTCCTCAAGGGATCAGCGAGCCGGACTGACAACAAAAACCTGAACAGCGAAGGAGGAATCGATATGCCGGTGTGGAAATTTACGATTCAGGAAGATATGGTGAGATATGGCAATAAGCAAAGGAAAAAGCTCACCCGCAAAGGGTGCAATGAGCCTTACAAGGGGCGCTACTGGTGCCCAAAGGCCATGTGGTTCAGAAAGGAAATTTGTCCCTTTGTCAACCGCAAGGAATGTGAAAATTTTGTAATGATGTGCGGTTGTCTGTAAAAGACCACTGATCGCGCCAGGACACTGACAAGTCCGTGGAACGGGCTGGCCGGATGCCGTTTACGGTCATGGTTGCGTTGAACAAGCCACAGGAAATGCCGGAAAACAAGTGAATACATGTGGCTTGCCCGGTTGCGATCACCCCTGTTACCTTCCCTGGTATCTGTTTTCAACATCCCCCAGTTTTTTCGCCATGGGGCAACTCAAGTCCGTCTTCTCGCAGTTTATCAAAAATTCAGCCTGTATGTTGATCCTGCTCTGTCCCTGTGCTTGGCTGCGCCGTTTTACTCGCCTGATATTTCAGGTGGGCCTGCACCAGTTTGATGTCGCCGTAGGAATAGTCGTCTCCCAGGGCGATTTTTACCTCCCTGTGGGGACTGTTCTTCATTTCGACCAGTT
This sequence comes from Thermodesulfobacteriota bacterium, assembly GCA_040755455.1. GTDB lineage: Bacteria > Desulfobacterota > Desulfobulbia > Desulfobulbales > SURF-16 > SURF-16. The sequence goes on from JBFMAY010000015.1 coordinate 9,610, forward strand.
TTTGGGCAATGGCCTGTTGTTTTACGGGCGACACCAGCCTGCCGATCTCCAGCTCGCCGGTCTCCACGAAATGGGCCAGGTGTCCTTCTATGGTGGAGTTGACAAGGCCGCGTTCTTCGGCAATCCGGGCAATGGTTAACCCTGCTTGCAAGAGAGCGAAACTGACTTGTCTGGTATTGATTTTCTCCTCGTGTTCTTTGTCGGCTTCAACCTCTCCCATTGCCGCTTTTGGTTCGGGCAGCACCACCTCGGTAATGCCGTGTTTCCGGCGGTAAGCCGCAACCATATCCACCAGCTCCGTGCCGTATTTTTCCAGGGTGCGGGCGCCGATGCCCTTTATTTTTTGCAGATCGGCGGTATTGTCGGGCAGATTGACCGCAATCTGGATCAGCACGCTCTGGTGCAGAATCCGGTATTGGGGCAGCCCCTCCCTGGCGGCCAGCTGCGCACGCCAAGCTTTCATGATTTGCAACAACTCAGGATGGGCCACATCGGCGGCGGTGTAATCCTCCTGGGCGCCTTTCCTGGCCTTGTCGGGGGTAAAATCGATTTCAGCGGCAGAGAGGGCGCGTAGATAGCGTTCGGGGGAAAAACCGCCAGCGCAACTCTGAACCGCCGCCGTTTTCACGGCAATTTCCTTGTTCAGTTCGTTTTGGGCGGCTGTGACTCGTTTAGTTATTTCCTTGTTATCCGAATCCACCCGCAGGGCCCGCAGATTTTTTTCCAGAATCGTGCCGATTTTTTCCTGAAAATAACTGGATGCCTTGCCGATACGCTCCAGCACAACGCTGTCCGCTTGGGGCAGTTTGCCTTGGGCAAAGAGACGGCGCAATTCCCGTTTGAAGTTTTCGCCGACCACGCAGATCTCCCGCACCGCCATTTTCTCCACTTCGCGGATATCATGCACCCCCGTCACCGTGACCACCTGCGCGTTACCGAGCAACACTCCGAGCAGGCGGCTGAGACGAAAACGCAGCTGCTCAAAATCAAAGCAATCCAGCAGCAACCGCTGCTGGCTGGTGATTTTCTCCGCCAGCAGGCGCTGCTGCGAGGGTGGGGTGCGGCACGCCTTTGCCACAAAACCCAACACCGCAGCGTCGCATTGCACGGCATGCAACGAAAGAGGCGAGCTGAGCACCATTCCGGCAAATGTTCTGCAGCGGCTTAAGGCCACATAGACCTGGCCATGGGCAAAGGCGGCGGCCGCATCAATGATTGCCTTGTCAAAGGTGAGGCCCTGACTCTTATGGATGGTGATGGCCCACGCCGCTTTCAGCGGGTATTGCACGAATTTGCCGATCTTGTTTTCCGTGATCTCCCTGGTTTGGCTGTCAACCGTGTACTTGATATTTTCCCAGGTAGCCGGTTCAACGATGATTTCATCCTTGTCGCCGGGGCACTTGACGAACACCGCCTTATTGACAATCCGGGTTATCCTGCCGATCTTGCCGTTAAAATAGCGTTTGTCACGCGACGAATCGTTACGCACGAACATGACCTGGGCGCCGGCTTTCAGTTCGAGCACGGCCGAGGTCGGATAGGCGTATTCTGGAAACTCGCCTTCGACTTCGGCGTTGAAACGATGCAACTGTGCAGCCAGGGCCCGCAGCCTGGATTCGTTGATGGCGTCAACCCCGCGATTGTGGGTGCCGAGGGTGATATAGCCTTCCTCATCACCCGGAGCAAAATCAGGAATGTAACGGCTGTTGAGCTCCCGCAACGTGTCCGCATCAAGCCTGTTGTCGCGGACCCGGTTGAGCAGCTCGATGAACCGGGGATCCGACTGGCGGTAAACATGTTGCAGTTCAATGGCTATCAGCTCGGTTTGCCGCAACGCATTACTGCTGAAAAAGTAGGCCGACTCATAATAGTCGCGCAGGATCTGCCATTCGTCCTCCTTCACCACCGGAGACAGCTGGTGCAGATCGCCGATCATCAGCAGTTGCACGCCCCCGAACGGCAGATTGCTGCGGCGGTAACGCCGGAGAACCATGTCCACGCCGTCGAGCAGATCTGCCCGCACCATGCTTATTTCGTCGATCACCAGCAGGTCGAGGCTCTTGATGATGTTGATTTTTTCCCTGTTGAACTTGTGCTGTTTGTTGTGGCCATGAACCTCGCTGCCCGGCACAAAGGGAGCAAAGGGCATCTGGAAAAATGAATGCAGGGTAACTCCACCGGCGTTGATGGCCGCAACCCCGGTCGGCGCTGTGACTATCATGCGCTTATGGCTGTTTTTTTTTAACTGGTGGAGAAAGGTGGTCTTGCCGGTCCCGGCTTTGCCGGTCAGGAAAACATTGCAGTCGGTGTGCCGGATGAAATCGTCGGCAAGCTGCAGTTCCGGGTTTGGGCTGCTCATTGATGGCTGGATTTCGGGCATGGGTTTATGGGTCTGTCAGAGTGATCGGTGATCTCGTTATGATCATAAGCCTCCCCCCGGGCCGGTGGTATTGCGGCGATCAGGGTGGTTTAACCGGCACTAAAGTTGCGTTAGGAATATTTCCCTGGTATGATCCTAAAAAAAAAGTCGGGTACGCTGAATTTACCTCAACTCGGCTGGCTTGCCGGCTGAGTTTGTAAATATTATTAGTAAAGAGTTATGTGCAGCATTGCATCTGCTGCCAATATAACCCTTCCGGCATTTTTTTCAAAGGTGATCAGCATTATGCAAGAAAATGTTGAACTGCTCCCGCAATCTGATGTTATGCGGGATTTGAATAATCAGGCAGGAAACAAGATAATGATTTCATACATTGCAGTCTGCGGCGCATCAATGCTTACCGCGGCGCTGACGCTGTATTCCGGATTTGGTCTCGGCACGCTGCTGATGCCGGTGTTTGCCCTGTTTTTCCCCATCGAGATGGCGGTGGCGGCAACAGCGGTGGTCCATGGCGCCAACAATATTTTCAAGATTGCCGTGGTCGGCCGGCATGCGGACCGTGCACTTGTGTTGCGTTTCGGTATTCCCGCCGTTTTCGCGGCATTTGCCGGCGCCGCATTGCTTGGTTACGTATCTGGTTTCGGACAACTGGCATCGTATCAACTGGGACACCGAACAGCAGTAGTCACACCATTGAAGCTGGTTATGGCAACACTCATGTTCATCTTCGCCCTGTTCGAGCTGCTGCCCAGCCTGCGCCATGTCAAATTCGACCGCCGCTATCTCTTCCTGGGCGGTCTTTTGTCCGGTTTTTTCGGCGGACTTTCCGGCCATCAGGGAGCGATGCGCTCGGCTTTCCTGGTAAAGGTGGGGGTGTCCACCGAGGCTTTCGTGGGCTCCAACGCCGTCATCGGTTTCATGGTGGACATGGCGCGGATCGCAACCTACGCCGCCATCTTTTTTCTGCCGCAAACTGCCGGTCCCATCAGCCTCAGCCAGTGGCCGCTGATTCTGGCCGGCACCGCTGCAGCCTTTACCGGGGTGCTGGTCGGCAAGCGGTTTTTGCGGAAAATTACCATGAAATCGGTTCAGACCCTCACCGGCATCCTGCTGCTCGGAATCGCCTTGGCCCTTGGCGCGGGCCTGGTGTAAGGGGATTGCTTGGCAGAGTGAGAGTTGGGGCGATGCCTTGGTCATCCATGGGCAGAAACCGCTAACCGCGAAGGTTTTCCCGCAGCTGGCAATGGCAGCGGCAGAGAGAGGGGACGAAATGGTTTCCTGGGGCGGGAGTGAAGATTGTTACCGAAGAAAAAAGGGCAGGCGGATGACCGCCTGCCCCAGGGTTAAAGGATCTGTCCCCAATAACGGAACTGCTTACGGGAGGGTTACCGTCAAATCACCGTCTTCGCTGAAGGTGAAGTTGGTCTTGGTGTGCATTGCGTCAATGGCCTCAACGATGATGTTGTAGCTGCGGCCGCCCCGGGCGTAGGTATGGCTGATGCCGTTTGCCAGATCTACCTGCGGGTTGGTGGAAACGGTCCGTGTCCGGTCGCCCCAGTAGATGTAGGCGCGAACCACGCTTGCATCCAGCGTCGGCGCGGTCAAGGTAACCACCTTGCCGTTGACTGCGGTGGCAAAATCAATGGCAGCCGCTTCCGGCTCAACGATCTGGGCCGTGGCGGTAACGGAGTCTGCCCTGGTCTCGCCGCTTGGGTCGGTTACCCGCACCACGCCGGTGTAATCGCCTGGTGCCGGGTATCTGACAATGTAAGTGCTGCCTGCGGGATAGGCGGGGTTTTCACCGAGGAATGTGCCGCCGGGGACATCCCAGGCAAAGGTGCATGGCCCGTTGTCGCAGGTGGAGCGGCTGGCATTGTACTCGACCACGAGGTCAGTATCCGCGCTGGCAAGGGCGCTGAGCTGCACGGCAACATCAACCTCTTCCGCCAGCTCCCAGCTGTTCTCGGTTGAGAAGCCCCAGCTGCCGTGGCAGGTATTGGTCGAACAGGAGCCGGGGTTGCCCAGCGGGTCCGGGGTGTAGGTGAAGGTCGCCGGATTGCCGTTTTTGTCAAGCACGCCGCTGATAGCCGACACGGAGGCAAAGTCGATGGACCCGCTGCCGTTGTCATGGCAGTTCAGGCAGTTGCCGTAACCTGCTGCCACATGGCGATTATGCAGGGAATTGACCCTCGTGTTCAGATAATCCACGTACTCGGCCCGGCTGGCCTTGGGGCCGTCCTGGGTGGTGATGATGGTGCCGTCATAGCTTGAGTTGGCTGGGGTGAAATCCGTCTCCCACAGGGCCTCGGAGCGGTCGATGGGCCGCATGGAGGTGTTGGCGGCGTTCCTGACCGACAGGGCGATGGTGCGGGCATTGCCCTGGGCCGCCTTGGCGTACAGTGACGGATGGAAATCGGTCATCTGCCAGTCAGCCGGGAGGTTGCCGAATGTACCGTCGGCATTGTAGTCATCCATGTTGACCTTGGTGAGCGGCACGGCATCTGATGCCGCGAAATTAATGGTCAGATCGCGGCCCTTCAGCTCGTAAGCGCCGTTGTAAAAGCCTTTGTCCGGGCCGTGGCAGTCGGTACAGCCGCCGGCGCCCCAGGCGTTTCTGGCGGGGTTGACGTTGTGGTTGACCTTGAACATGACGCCCATGAAGCTGAGTTTGAGCTTGTCCTGGGCGCCGGTGCCGTTGGGATCGAGGTTGATGCCCACGGTGGGTAGGTAAGCCTTCAGCGCCGCGCGCTGGGCATTGACTTCAGTTGCGTCGACAATGCCGTCCGCGGTGAGGGGACCAAGACCAGCCAGGGCCATGGCGTCACGGATATGGGACGGGTTGACCGCATCCATGCCGCCGGTCTGGCCGTCGGCATTGATATCCACAAAGCCCGCGGCGCCGCCGTTGATGAAATCCTCGTCCTTGTCGCGCCAGAACATGGTGGTCAGGGCGTTGGTGCGGATCAGCTTGTTGCCCTGCCAGGCCAGGGCCAGATTGTTCTCCATGGTGCGTTCGACATAGAGGTTCTCGTGATCGGTGAGGCGGCCGTCCGCGTCAGTGCCGGTGCCGTCAACCATGGCGCCGCCGGTGCCCCACTCGTACAGGCTTTCCGCGCCGTCCTGGCCGTGCCCGAGTTTGCGGACATGGCAGCCGGAGCAGTCGATGATGTCAATGTGGCTGGCATTGGCCACCCCGTTGCGGCCGGTCTGCAGGATGGTGGAGGTGAGGCCGAGGGCCGCGTGCCGGGCGGTCGGGTCAACCGCGCCGTAATTGTTGGTAACCGGCGCGCCGCTGTGGCATCCGGCGCAACCCTTGGCCGCTACGTTGTCATTGTTGTTCCACAGAGAGCTGTAGGGCGCATTGCCCTTGGCCGGGTCGTGGCCGAGGGCCGTGTTGGCCTGGCCGGTCCAGTTGGCCGGGGCCGGATGGGTGGAGGTGGAAATCATATCAGCCCCGTCGGTCCGTTCATGGCAGCCCAGGCAGCCGATGGCGCCGTGCACGTCAGCTTCGTAGGGCACGTTCCAGCTGTCGCCCCGTTTCTTCCAGTCAACGGCGTGCATGTCAGCGTGGCAGGAGGCGCAGTTGTCGCTCACCGTGGGCAGGATGCGGTCCCTGACCATGCTGGTCATCCTGATGGTCCAGCCCCTGGAGGATGAGTAATAGGGTTCGATGGAATCCGGAAAGTAATTGACGGTGGTGCCGCTGACCGCCTCGCCGATGCCCGCGCCGACGACCCTGGAGGCGTCGAATTTACCGCTGCGGATGGCGTCTTTCCTGGCCTCCCAGGAGTAGCCCTCCAGGTGGCACATCAGGCAGTCCATCTCCAGTACGCCGGTCTGGCTGTAGTCCTGGGGCAGGACTTCGCCGAGTTCGCCGTCCTTGTCCTCGTCGAACTGGTCGATGAAGGAGTTCCAGGCATTGATGCCGGTCAGGGTTGCCGTGCGCAGTTCCTGGCGGGGAGTGGTGGCGAGATTGGTGCCGGGGGCAACGGGCAGGTACTCCATGGCGCCGCCGCCGACATGGCATTCGCCGCAGTCGCGCATCTGGCCGGCCACGGACAGATCCACCTGTTTCTTAAAGGCGGCTTCGGTGCCGAAATCAAGAGGAGCGGTGAAGTTGACCGGGGCCTGGGTGCGGGGTTTGACGGCCGCGGTCGCCTTGATGTAAGTGGCGACGCCGTTGGCGTCAAGTCTGTTGTTGGAGGAATCGACGAGGATGTCGGTGCCGGCGGTGTAGACGCTGTCATTATCCACATCCTCGTAATATTGTCCTTTCAGGGCCGCGTTGAACCCTGTCATGTCATTGGGGAACAGTTTCGCCAACTGGCGAGAGGAAGGGGGTCACCATTTGCCGACGTGGCCGGGTGACTGCACCCAGGGTTTGCCCTGGGTGGCCTCGGAGTTCCAGTTGCCCATGGCCCAGGCGTTCCAGCCGAGAATCTGGTTGGCGCCGAGCTGGGCATGGTAGGAATGCCGCTCGATGGCTTTGTAATCGTGGCAGGCGCCGCAGCTTTTATTGCTGCTGTATGCCGGCAACGGGCCGGCGGGAAGTTCATAGGTGTCATCCGCGTTGCCGGGGGTCCCGTCTGCGCCGGCATCGACGAACACCGGTCTCACGTATTGATCGTTGGCGTCTTTGATATAGACCGACGGGTGTGACCAGGCCTGGCTGCCGCCCATCACCACGGCCGCGGCTGTTATGGCGCTGATCACGAGTCCGCTTTTATAACTCTTTTTCATTTTCCACTCCTTAGCCGACGGTTGTCAGCTTCTTCATTGTTTCTTTTTGGCCGGCCGTTCAACCCGGCTTGGGGGAGCCGCTGATCTCACGTGAACGGCCGGCAAAAAATTCATGCCTGTAACACGCTGTATGAAAAGTTGGGGAACTTTGCCAAGGGGGTTGAGCAAACTGTGTGCCCGGCGGGGAAAGCCGTGGGTATTTTTACCCTAAAAAAGGGAGAAGGGCTGAAATAGGATTTGCAGATCAACGAGTTAAATAAAGGGATTTTTTTTATTGAGCCTCAGGAGGGATACGCTGTGGTACCGCTTGGAGCGCTGGTGAGGTGGGTGTTATGCCCCATACTTATTAGGGCATAATACCCAATGGTGTTTTTTTAGGGTGTCCTGCCCAATTGTTTGCCTGGAGGGAGGCTTGAAATTGCATGCCGGCCAGAAGAAAACAATGGCTGCGGCATGTCCATGATCACTGCCGCCGGGAAAAGGGCAAAAACTGCGGGTTGAAAGACGTGGGGATATTTTCTTTGCATTTATTTCAGCTCATTTTGAAAAAACTGGATGAAATAAAATGAGCTTGCGTATAGGTTAGACGGAAACTATCTAAGTTGCCAGGTTTGTTTTTTGTGAAACCCGGACCGGCAACTTGTTCATTCATTTTACAGAGGGGACAATTCATGAAGATTTCTCTTAATAATGTGTGCAGAATTGCATTTGTTTTTCTTTGCCTGTGCATCGCCTCAACGGCAATGGCGGCAGAAGAGAAAAAGGAAGGGGGTGTAGTCGCCCAGGTCAATGGCCAACCGATTACCAGCAGGGATTTCGATACAGCAATGAAGGCGGCCAAACAGCAGTTTGCCGGCCTCGGCTGGCAGGAGGGTGACCAGGAGCAGCTCAAGCAAATGCAGACCCTCACCCTTGACCGGCTCATTGATTTTGAGCTGCTTTACCAGGCCAGCCAGAAGGAGAAAGTCAACGTTGATGACAATGCCATTAAAGAGAAGATGTCCGCCTTTAAAAAACAGTTTCCCTCTGATGCGGAATTTCAGAGTTTCCTGACCACCAATGAGTTGACCGAGGAAGTCATGCAGACCCAGCTGCGCCGTAAAATGGCCATTGAGGGTCTGCAGGAGAAGCTGTATGACCAGTTTGTCGGCGGGACCAAGGTAACGGATGAAGAACTTCGCCAGTTTTATGATGCCAACAAGGACAGCATCAAGCAGCCGGAAAAGGTGAGGGCAAGCCATATCCTCGTTGCGGTGGAAGCCAATGCCGATGAAGCGGCAAAAAAAGCGGCAATGGAAAAAATCAAAGGCATTCAGAAAAAATTAAAGGATGGCGGGGACTTTGCCAAACTGGCCCAGGAGAGTTCCGATTGCCCCAGCAAGGCCAACGGCGGCGACCTGGATTTCTTTGTTAGACAGCAGATGGTTAAACCCTTTGCCGATGTGGCCTTCAGTACCCCGGTCGGCCAGACCAGCGATATCGTAACCACCGAGTTCGGTTATCACCTGATTAAGGTAACGGACAAACAGCCGGAAAAGATGCTGAACTTTGATGAGGTGAAGGAGAAAATCAGCACATACCTGAGCCAGCAGAAAATCGACAGCCAATTTGAGGTATATATGAAAGGACTGCGTGATCAGGCGGATATCAAACGGATGCTGCCGGCAAACTCATAAGGTCCGGCTTTTTTTCTCAGGAAAGGTCATTTCCAGTCAGGAACCGGCGCGTCAGGCGGATGCCCGCGCGTTACGCCTTTGTCGCAACCGGTTCCTCCGTTCTTGCTGCACCGCGCACCTGCGGGCCTGGCTGTCTCTCCCAGGCCCGCAACCTCTGCAGCCCGTCGCAGGATTTTCAATAAAACAGCAGTAAGGAAGTTGTCAGATGAAAAAAATCAGAGTCATGCTTGTTGATGATCATGATGTTGTTCGCTCCGGCTTAAAATCGTTGTTGGGCATGGACCCGCAGATTGAAATCGTCGGCGAGGCGGCAAACGGCGTCGAGGCCCTGGCCAGAATACCGGAATTTGCCCCTGAGGTGGTGGTGATGGATATTTCCATGCCGGCCATGGACGGCCTGGAGGCGACCAGAAGGATCAGCGCCGGATTTCCCGATTGTCTTGTCCTCGCTCTCACCGTGCACGCGGACAAGCAGTATTTTTTCGAGATGCTCGCCGCCGGGGCCAAGGGATATATCACCAAGCAGGCGGCCGCCGAGGAGCTGGTTTCCGCCATCAAGGCGGTGGCGTCGGGCAATGTTTATCTGCAGCCGGCCCTGGCCCGCTGGCTGCTGGAGGATTATCAGCGGATCAACAGGAGCGGGATCGGCAATGGCGAGCAGAACCTGACCTCCGCTGACCTGGCCACCCTCAGTAAGCGGGAACAGGAGATTCTGGAACTGGTGGCTGAAGGACTCACCACCCCGGAAATAGGCCGGAAACTTGATCTCAGCCCGAAGACCGTTTCCCGGCACCGGGAGCGCATCATGAACAAACTGAACATGCACTCGGCCACCGAACTGGTCAAGTTTGCCATCCGGACCGGGCTGATAGATGTTCGCTGAGCGGAAAAACAAGCGGCGGCAATGCCGCGGGGCAGGTCACGGCAATGGGCGTTTATCCATTCCTGCCGGATCATAAACAGGAGGACGTATGCAGAGTAAGGAAACAGCGAGGTGTGGTCTCTTTCCTTCCACCTTTTTTCGCGGCCTGGTATTTATTTCGCTTATTGCCGTGCTGATCCTGCCGCTCTATACGATTTTCATTCTTTCCCCTTCTTTTGTCGATTTTGTCATCAAATCCCAGGAAGAGCTGGCCGCGGAAGTGGCCGTGCACATGGAATCAAAGCTCATTCCGGACAAGAGCCAGCAGCTGACCAGGGATATTCTCACCCCTGATGTCCTGAAAAGAATCACCGGCACCGCAACCGATTTTAATCTCATGAAGGTGCGCATCATGTTTCCGGACGGAGAGATATTCTATTCAACGGAAGAGCATGAGCTTGGCCGGATCATCTCCTTTGCTGAGTTCAAGCGGACGGTGAGCTCGGGCGCGCCATACGCTCAGCTGCGCAAAAAAGGGGAGAAATCGCTGGAAGGCGCGGTGATGCCGGGCGATATTGTGGAAACCTACGTGCCCATTCTCCGGGACGGCAAGACCATCGGCGTGTTTGAAATCTATTACGACATCAGCGCCCGGAAGGAGGCCCTGAGCAGGCTGCTGCGCATGCTCTACTTCACCCTGTTTCCCATCGCCTTTATTCTGTTTGCCGCAGTCATCTTCAGTTGCCGCCGGGCAAACAGCAGTATTGCCCGCCGGGTGGAGGCGGAAGAGAAACTGATGGAGCAGCGGGAAGAGCTCAAGGCGAAAAACGAGGAGTTGACGGAGCTCATCATTATCTGCCGGGAACGCCAGCGCAGGCTGGAAGAGGAGCAGAAGGCCCGCCAGCAGGCCCAGGAGCAGGTGCAGCAGGAAATGCTCAAGCGGGAAAAAATGCGCATTGACCTGCTGCGCCACATGGTGCGGTCCCAGGAGGAGGAGCGGGCGCGCATTGCCCGGGAGCTCCATGATGAGACGGCCCAGACCCTGACCGCCGCCTCGCTGAATTTCGCCACCCTGCAGAATCAGCTTGCCGCCAATCCGGAGATGGCGGGGGTGGTGGGCCGTCTGCAGGGGCTGTGCAAGCAGATGCACCAGGATCTCTATCGGCTGGTCCATGATCTGCGCCCGGCCCAGCTTGATGATCTGGGCCTGGTGCCAGCCCTGCGCTTTCTTGCCGACGAGGGGCAGAAGAGCAGCGGGCTTGCGGTCACTCTGACCATCAGCGGCAGCCAGCACAAACTTGAACCGTTCGTGGAAACCATTATCTACCGCTTCGTGCAGGAGGGGCTTACCAATGTGACCCGCCATGCCGGAACCGGCCAGGCCTCTGTTGCCCTGATTTATGAGGAGGATCAGATCGTCGCCCGGGTGGCGGACCAGGGCAAGGGGTTTGATCCCGAGCAGCACCGGCAGGCCGGCTCCGGCTGGGGCCTGGTGGGCATCGCCGAGCGGATCCAGTCGTTGAAAGGCTCTTTCCGCATCGAATCGGCCCCGGGCAAAGGGACCCTGCTGGAAATTGCCGTTCCCCTGACCCTCGGCTCCTGTCCTTTTGACGGCATGACCGGGGAGCGGCCGGGACAAGCCTGACAAGAGACGTTTGCCCCGGGCTTTGATCTGCTTGGTTGACTTGCCCTGCATGATCGCCGCGCCTGGAACGGGCACAAGGCCCCGGCCTTCTTTTCCGCAAATATCACTGTTGTCTCATTGCCTCTGTCCGGCTATACTTTGACGAGCCGGTTCCGGTTGCCGGCCGGGCAGTGAATGACCATCCCGATCATCCAAATTCTGTTAAACGTGTCGCGCGGTGCATGAAAACTCTTCTCGCCAAAAAACATCTTTTTGCTCTGCTGGCCGGGCTGCTGGCCTTGGTCCTGTTGTTTAGCACGCTTCCTTACCTGGGCAGGACAGTGCTGGCCCAGGTAAGTGGCCGGCTGGGCATGGAGATTGAAATCGGGGAGATCGGCGGCAATATTTTCAACCATCTCACCGTGGCCAGCATAAAGGGGGTGCGCACGGACAAGGCGCAGCCGGTGTCCGGGTTCACCGCGGCCGATGTGCGCCTTGATTATTCCCTGGCGAGTCTCTTCGGCGGGGTTGATGCCTTTCTGGCCCGGCTGCGGATCGAAGCGAGCCGGGCCAAGATGGTCCTTGACCTGGCTGGCGGGCAGGATAGCCGGCCCGCGGCGGAAAACGGCCGGGGAGTTGTGCCGCCTGCGGTGTTGCCGGCCCTTGCCGTAGGCGGTATTGAGCTGGCCGTCCACGCAACGGATTATGACCTCGCCATTGCCGATACCTCTCTGCGGGTTGAGCCGGCCGCCGCGGGCCGGTCCGGGCAGCCGGTGCAAGTGGACATGCCGGTGCTGCGGCTCCATGTGGACGGCCGGGAAAAACTGGCGACCTCCTGCCGGCTCAGGCTGCTTTATGGCGCCGGGCAGATCCGCATTGAAGAGATGACCATGGCGGACAAAATCGTCTCCCTGCAAGGGCTGCTGGTCCGGGACCAGGCCGGCCGGCCGGCGAGCTTTACCCTGCAGGCCGAGGTCAGCGGCGGGCGGCTGCAGGGGGCCGGCACTTTTGCGGCGGCCGGGCAGACGAACCTGGGCCTGCAATTGACAAACATCGATATCGCCGAGCTTGCCCGCCTGCTGCATTGGGAGGATTTCGCCGTGGCAGGCAGGCTTTCCGGCAGTATCAGCTGGCAGTTTGCTGCCGGGCAAAGCGGCTCCCAGATCGCTGACATCAGCCTTGGGCTGGCCCAGGGCCGGCTGTTCGGAGAAAAAACAGAGGCCTCTTTCCAGGGCGGCATTAACCACGACAAGGTTATAGTCAAGGAATTTGCGGCAACCCATGGACAAAACAGGGTGGCCATGACTGGGGCAACCGCGCCGCTCACCGTCTTCACCGATTGGGACCCGGCCCGGCTGGCCGGCCTGGAGAGCAAGTCCATCAAGCTCCAGCTGCGCAACATCCCGGCCTTTATGGCCGTCTTTGGCATGGCCGCGCCCCTGCAGGCTTTTCCCGATCACCTGCTTGAGGCCCGGGGCAGCATGGCGGACCGGGTGCTCACCATCGACCAGGCGGATCTCAAAACAGGCAGCAATTCCGCGGGGCTGACCGCGGCGCGCCTGCGCTTCACCCCTGCCGGGCAATCCATGCTTGATTCCCCTGTGGCCGGCGCCCTGCAGCTGGACATCAGCGACCTGCGGGAACTGTCGTCGCTCTTTGCCTTGCCGGTGATGGCGGGGCAGCTGCGGGGGGATGCCGTTATCAGCGGCACGCTGCGCAGTCCTGCCGGGGCCATCACCCTTGCGGGGGAAAGGCTGGCCTATGGGAACAGCGCTCTGGGGGAGGTGAAAGTCGAGGCCCGGGCGGACAGCAGGCAGCTGCACATTGCCTCCCTGAGGCTGGGCAATGGTGCCGACACCCTGGAGGCCGCCGGCAGTTATTCTTTCCAGACTGGCCGCTCTGAGGATATCACCGGCAGGGTCCTGGTGGAGGATGTCGGCCGTTACGCCGGCTTGTGGGCCATGGAGGGCAAAGCCAGCGGCCGCTTGGAGGCCGCCCTCACGCCCACGGAGGCAGGAGAACTGCGGCTGGATATGACGATGGGCGGGGCGGCCTTTGCCGGTCTGCATGATGCGGCGCTGCGCGGGGTGATGACCACCGACTGGCGCAGCTACCGCATCACGGATGCCGAACTCAAAACCGGGAAGGGTTCGCTGCGTTTTTCCGCGCACATTACCCCGCAGCCGGCGGACAAGCTGGTGCGGGCCGAACTTGGCGCTTTGACGGTTGCAGGCCAAGGCGACGAATTTACTCTGGAGCGGCCGGCCCAACTCGTTTTGTCTTACGGAGAGAAGGGGACGAGCCTTGAGCTGGGCGAGATGCTGCTCAGGAGCGCGGCAGGGGATATCAGCCTGCGGGGTTCTCTGGCCATGCAGGCGGAGAGCTGGCTGCAGGTGCAGGCGCAAAGACTGACCGGCCGGGGCTGGCTTGATGGCTTGACCGGCGGCGGGTATCAGTTCAGCGGCGCGGATGTGCTGTTCTCCCTGCAGGGGCCCCTTGCCGTGCCGCGGGCCTCCCTGACCGCCCGTATTGCCGAAATCAACTGCCCGCAGTTGACCGTGCCCCTGTCAGGGGATATTGCCGTTGATTATGACGGCGCTGCAGGTCTCACCATCCGCCGGTTTCTGCTAACGACTGACCAGGGACAGCAGATTTCCCTGGCCGGCCTGCTCCCTTATGACCCCCTGGCGGACAATCCGTTTCTGCCGGCCGCCCTGGACCTCAGGGGAAAAGCCGTGCTGCCCGGCCTGCGGGGAATTGCCGACAACACGGCGGTCAACGCCGTGCAGGAGGGACAGTTTTCCGGCGACTTGCAACTGACGGGTTCCTGGGAGCAGCCGACCGGCGCGCTGCATTTCACGGGCAGCAATCTTTACCTGCACCGTTTCCTCAACAATGCCCCCAGGGAGCCTTTGACCGTGGCCGGCCATATCGCTATTCTGCCGGGCGCCCTTCAGCTGCGGCAGCTGACCGTGCAGGGCTCTCCCTTATCCTTCAGCATGGACGGCACCTGGTCTGATATCCCGACCCTGGCCGGGCTCATCCGTCAGCCGCCGGAAGGACTGCCCGGCACGGTGGCCTTTGACGGCCGGCTGGAAATGACCGAGGTCGGCTGGCTGGCGGCCTACGCTGGAGGATTGCGCCGGCTGACCGGACATCTGGCGGCGACCATGAGCGCCCGCGGGCCGGCCGCCCGGCCGCAGTTTTCCGGCGCCACCACCCTCACCGGCGGCGGCGTTCGTCTGGAAAACGCCAACCTGCCCGCCATCGAGCAGCTCGAGCTGCAGGCCGGTCTTGACCAGAATGTCGTCAACCTGCACAGGCTCTCCGGAGTGTTCGGCGGCGCCCCTTTTCAGGCCAGCGGCAGCGTAGCGCTTACCGGCCCGGATGCCCCGGTGGTTGACTGCCGGCTGCAGGGGAAGAATCTTCTTTTTTATCGTGATGCGTCGATGAAGATCCGCGCCGATGCGGATCTGACCGTCAAAGGACCATGGCGCCGGCTCGAACTGGGGGGCAAGGTCGTGATCGTTGACGGGCGGTATATGAAAAACGTCGATTTCCTGACCATGTTCCGGGGCTCGGCCAGACCGAAAAGCGATCTCGGCATGCAGCTCTTTTCCCTCACCGAAACTCCCTGGCGTGACATGGCTTTTGATGTGCTGATCACCTCTGACACGCCATTGACGATTTATAACAATATGGCCAGGGGCGGGGTGCGGCCGAACCTGCACCTGACCGGCACCGGCGAAATTCCCGTGCTGGCCGGCCGGATTTTTGTCGACCAGACCAGAATCAGTGTGCCGGCCGGCAAGATTGTCATCGAATCCGGCGTGGTCAGCTTTCCGGAAAATGATCCGGACCGGCCCACCTTTGACCTCAGCGGTAAATCCAGGCTGGCCGGCTATGATATCACCCTGATTTTTCAGGGGACTTCTGACGAACCGGTCATCACCCTGACCTCCGATCCGCCCCTGGCCGAGGATGAACTGCTGCTGCTCGTCCTCACCGGCAGTCCGCCCCAGTTATCCCAGGAAAAGGAAAAGGAAAAGCGGGCCATGGCCAACATGAATACCGCGGTTTATCTCGGCCGGGGCTTGCTGAGCAGATGGTTCGTGGGAGAATCCATTGAAAGCGAGGAATCGATGCTGGACCGGTTTGAGTTTGACTTCGGCCGGCAGCTCAGCAAAAGCGGCGAGGAGACGGTTGAGGCGCAATTCCGCCTGATTGAAGGGTTGTTTCTGCCGGGTGACCGTCTTTTCCTTACCAGTGAAAAGGATATTTATGATAACTTCAATGTCGGCGTTAAGGTCGTCTTCCGGTTTAAATAAGGTATGATCCCATGAAGCACGTATCGCCGCGCGACACGATAGTGACCCTCTTTGCTCTGCTGCTGTTGCTGTTTAATCCCCTGTTGGCCGGGGCCGGAGACAACGCTGCAGAAGCGGCTGCCGGGGCAGCGGGGGGAAATGGTGATTTTCCCGTGGTTTTCCAGGGCAATGACCACCTGACCGAGGATGATCTGCGGGCAGCGGCGGCTGAAGAGCTGGCCGGTTTTGCCGGGTCGGACTTTCCCGAGGCAAAGGCTGATGATGCGGCGTTCATGATCGAAACCGCCTATAAGCAGGCTGGCTATGCCTTTGTCAAGGTGGCGTATCACCTGGCGCCGGCAAAGGATGGCATGCAGCTCGGGTTCACGATTACCGAAGGCCCCCAGGTGGTGGTGAGCGGTATTGTCATCAGCGGCAACAGCACCTTTACCACCAAGGAGCTGCTCGCTTTTTTCGAGGAAAAAGACAGCGGCCTGCCGGGGCTGGGCCGCCTTGTCTTTGTCGAAGGGGCAATCCGGGATGCCGTCGCCGCCATCCGGGATCACTATACCGGTGAAGGCTTTCTGCAGGTGAAAATCGATGCGCCGGTATTTGCCTTCAGCGCGGACCGCAGCGGGGTTGAGGTGCGGCTCGCCGTGCATGAGGGACAGCGCATTACGGTCGGTGCCATCCATTTCCAGGGGGACATCCTGGCGGATGCCGGCGCGGAGCTGGATAAGCTTGCCGCCGACTTGACCGGCAAGCCATTTCTCGGCCGGCGCAAACTGATGCTGCGCAGCGGGGTGCAGGAAATCTACGGCAACCTGGGATACCCGGATGTGCAGGTGGAAATTGCCGAGAACCGGGCTGATTCCTCCTCGCAGGTGGGTCTCACCTGCGCCATCAGGAGCGGGCCGCAGGTGGTCATTACCGGCATAGAGGTTGCCGGCAACACCCGGACCGAAAGCGAATTCATCCTGAGCCGGTTGGCCCTCCGGCAGGGTGATACCTTCAACAGCCGTAAAAAACGGGAAAGCTTCCAGCGCCTGTATCAGACCGGTTTGTTCAGCAGGGTCAACCTTGATCTGGCGGCAGGGGCCAATGCCAATGAGCGGGTGCTGAACGTGCAAGTTGAAGAAACCATGGCCAGGGAGATCTTTTTCCAGGGCGGCTGGGGCTCCTATGAGCTGCTGCGGGGCAGCGCCGGGTTTCTGGACAAGAATATCCTCGGCAGCGGCCGGGTGTTCCGCGCCGAGGTTGGCGGCTCCTTCAAGAGCGCCAATGTCGAGGCGGCGGTGCGGGACCCGTGGATCTTCGGCACCGGCATCAGCGCCGATCTCCCCGTGTTTTACCGTTACCTGGAAGAACCGTCCTTTACCAGCGAGGAACTCGGCATGTCCGTGCTTTTTACCAAGGACCTGCGCAAGGACCTGTCCGTCTCCCTGGCCTACCTGTACAGCAGCAACAAGATCACGGATATTGTCGAAACCGATGATGTCGAGCCGGAGAGCGATTATACCACCGCCAGTCTCAAGCTGCAGACCACGCTGGATACCAGAAACGACATCTTTTTCCCAAGCCGGGGCAGGAAAATTCTTGCCGCGGCGGAGATTGCCGAACCCGCCCTGGGCAGCGGCCTGTCCTTTTACCGTTTCAATTTCGGGGTTAGGGAGTTTTACCCGCTCGGCAAAAAAAATACCCTGGCGCTGCGCTATGCCACCGGGGTCATTTTCCCGGGCCGGGACCAGATCATCATCCCCATCGGCGAGCGGTTCTTTAACGGCGGCGAAAACACGGTGCGGAGTTTCAGCGAGTCCGAGCTCGGCCCCAAGAATGAGGATGGCGATCCCCTGGGCGGCATGGCCTTTAATGTGTTCACCGTGGAGCTGCGCCGCCTGCTGACCGACCGCCTGGCCGCCTCCCTGTTCATGGATTACGGCAATGTTTCGCCGAATCTGTCACCTGAAGAGGACAGCGACGGGCCGTTCACCGGCCGCCAGGAGGTGATCGACAGCACCTTGCGTGATTATTTCAGTGATTTCCGGCCGGGGCTGGGCGCGGGTGTGCAGTATCTCCTGCCGGTGGGCCCGGCCCGGCTCGATTTTGCCTGGAATCCCGATCAGGACACGGACAGAGACGAGGACAGCTTCACCGTGCACTTCAGCATCGGCATGGCCTTTTAGGGGCCGTTACCCCATAACCCGTGATTTCATCTTCCGCCAACCGACCCATGGAGTTTTTTTTCAGGAGAAGCGTTATGAAACATAAGATTGCCCTCTTCGTGCTGGTCATTGCCATGCTGTTTCCCCCATTGGCCATGGGCGGCTCGGATCTTCCGCAAAACGAAAAAACCACTGGCCGGTTCTTTACATCCATCCACGACAGTCCTGCCCTGCTCAGAGGCTTCCTGGGCAGGATGCCCAAGGGCGCTGACCTGCACACCCACCTCTCGGGCGCGGTGTACGCTGAGGACTTCCTGCAATGGGCCGTGGAAGACGGCCGCTGCCTTGACACGGCGTCCTTTACTATCGTCAGGGCAAGCGGGCAAACCGGCAGCAGCCAGCCCCTGTGTCCGCCGGGGACGGTTGCCGCCACGGAGCTGGAGAAGGATAACGCCCTGTACGCGGCGGCGGTGAACGCCCTGTCCACCCGCAACCTGGAAACCACCACCCACATGTGGGGGCACGACCAGTTTTTCAGCACCTTCGGCAGGTTCGGCGCGGCAAAAGAGGGCAGGGAGGCTGACATGCTTGCCTCGGTGCTGCGGCGCGCCGCAGGCCAGGGCATTCTCTACGTTGAGGTGATGGATTCCCTCTATCCGCAAAACCTCAAAACCATTGCGGAAAAAGTCGGCTGGCCCGGCGACGCCGCAGCCGCCCTGGCGGCCCTGCGCCAGGAGGGGCTTTTCGACGGCATTGGGCAATCCGGCGCGGCCCGCAGTGAGACCCTGGCCAGGATGCGCGCATTGCTCGGCTCCGGCCCCGGCGGCAACACGGCGGTGCGCTTCATCCAGCAGGTAACCCGCACTGCGGCTCCGGCCCAGGTGTTCGCCCAGCTTGCCTACAGCTTTGAACTGGTGCGGCAGGACCCCAATGTGGTTGCCGTCAATCTGGTCGCCCCGGAAGACCACCCGGTCGCCCTGCGGGACTATTCCCTGCAGATGGCGATGATCGACGCCCTCAGCGCCATGCCGGAGTATGCAGACACCCCCATCACCCTGCATGCGGGGGAACTGAGTCTGGGGCTGGTGCCGCCGCGCCATCTGCGCTTCCACATCCGCGAGGCCGTGGAAAAAGGCCACGCCCGCCGCATCGGCCATGGGGTGGATATCATGTACGAGGAAAATCCCTTTGCTCTGCTCCGCGCCATGCGGGATAAAAAGATAGCCGTGGAAATCTGTCTCTCCAGCAATGACCGGATTCTTCATGTTGCCGGCCCGGAGCATCCGTTCCCGGTATACCGCCGGTACGGGGTGCCTGTTGTGCTCAACACGGATGACGAGGGCGTTGCCCGCATTGATCTGACCAACGAGTACGTCCGCGCCACCCGCACCTACAATCTGGGATATGAAGATGTCAAGGCCCTGTCGCGCAACAGCCTTGAATACAGCTTTCTGCCCGGCAGGAGCCTGTGGGCCAACCCGGCCACCTTTGCCATGGACAGCGCCTGCAAGGACTCCCGCGCAGGGCAGCGCGAAACGCCGCAATGCGGCAAACTGTTGGATGAAAGCGAAAAGGCCCGGCTGCAATGGGCGCTGGAAATGGCCTTCATTGCCTTTGAGCGGGAGGTTGGGCAGACAATGGCCAACCGTTGATTCTGTAGTGAGGACACCAGGCGTTATCAGTTCGAAAACGGCCATGGCTTTGCAAAATGAGATGGGCTCTCTATAAAGCTTGGCGTCAGGTTTTCCTGTTGCTAAGATAGGGAGCCAACAAGCACTTTCCTGGTGGGCGAACCGCTTATGGCGCGGTCGCCTTCCCAAACTTTTTTTTAGGAGATAACCGATGAAAAGATTTTACCTGTGTCTGGGCGTTTTACTGCTCCTCTTGAACGGCTGCGGCAATTCCGTGGAGGAAAAGGCCATTGAAAAAAAGATTGAGAAGGAAACCGGCGCCAAGACGGATGTGGATCTTTCCGACAAAGGCATGAAGATAACCGGGGCATCGGAGGGGGAAAAATACTCCGTCACCACCGGTGATGCCACGGAGATCCCGAAAGACTTTCCTGCCGATGTGCCCCTGTACCAGCCCTCCAAGGCCGTGGGCGCGGTAACGGTCACCGGCGGGTATTCCGTTTCGTTGACCACCGGCGACGATGCGGCCAAGGTCGCGGCAAGCTACAAGGAGCAGATGACCTCCCAGGGCTGGTCCGAACAGGCATCCATGAACGTGGGGGGACAGACCGTGCTCGTCTATGAAAAAGAGGGGCGGGCCACCAATATTGCCGTCATGCCGGCTGACGGCCAGACAAGCATAACCGTGACCGTGGCAACGGAGTAGTTCCTTTCCGGCAGTTGCGCGAGCCACTGCCGTCTGATAAGCGCCGGCCTGGCATCAGCCGTGGCAGGCCGGCGCAAGGATGGATTTCGCATGGCGCAACTCGGCGAAAAAGAAAAAACCCGCAGGATTATAGGAGCGGTTCTGCTCAGCATCGGCGCTCTCTGCACGATCTGGGGAGACAAGACCGATCATTTGGCTGTCCTCAGGTTTGGCAAAACCACCGCCGTTGCCGGCATTGTTCTTTATTTCCTGGGCAGAATAGGGAAGCTGCTGCGCAAGGGTTAGCTGATGCCTGGGCGGACCTGGGCGTTGCGGACTGCATGCGGTGTGGACCCTGCCGCCAGGGGACGCGGTGGCGGCTTTTATGATTTCTGATTGCATGAATTGTATCTCTGATTGACAATTTATGCAAGACCCGCTACCATTGATTCCATGATTGCCAGAAAACTCACAGACAGGCTGTTGCAACTCGCCTCATATTATCCCGTGGTGGCAGTGACCGGCCCCAGACAGGCGGGAAAAACCACGCTGTGCCGGGCCACCTTTCCGGATAAGCCCTATGTATCGCTGGAATCCCTGGATTTCCGCGAGTTTGCCGAGAGCGATCCGCGGGGATTTCTGATGGAATACCGGCAGGGTGCCGTCCTCGACGAGATCCAGCAGGCGCCTGGACTGGTAAGTTATCTGCAAGCCGAAGTTGATGAACTTCCAGAGCCTGGCCGTTTTATTCTCACCGGCTCGCAGCATTTCGGCATATCGCAGATCATTTCCCAGTCCCTGGCCGGACGTTGTGGCCTGCTGACCCTGTTGCCCCCTGATTTTGATGAGCTGCAGGGCTTCTCCCAGGTGCCGGATGATCTTTTTACCCTGCTCTGGCAAGGCGCTTATCCGAGAATCTATGACCATAACATTCCGGCCCACCAGTGGCTGGCCGACTATATCGCCACCTATGTGCAGCGTGATGTCCGTCAGGTCATGAATGTCGGTGACCTGCTCACTTTTTCCAGCTTTCTCAAGCTCTGCGCCGGGCGCACGGCGCAGGAGATCAATCTTTCGTCCCTGGGCAGTGATGCCGGGGTTTCCCATAATACGGCAAAATCCTGGTTGTCTATTCTGGAGGCCAGTTATATCATTCACCGGATACCAGCCTGGCATGTCAACATCCGCAAGCAGATAGTGAAGGCGCCCAAGCTTCATTTCCTGGATGCCGGGCTGGTCTGCTATCTTCTGCAGATCAGAGAGCCTGGACAACTCCGGTTACATCCTCTCCGAGGGGCTATTTTTGAAAGCTGGGTGGTGTCGGAGCTGTATAAAGCTCTAGCCCACCAGGGCGAGCAGCCGATTCTGCACCACTATCGTGAAACCCGCGGGTTGGAAATGGATGTGCTGATCCAGCGTGGTGATTGTCTGCATGCCGTCGAGGTCAAATCCGCGGCCACGGCAGCTCCTGATTTTTTCAAGGGATTTGAACAGATTGCCGGGAGAATACAGACAGCCGGCCTGTCCCTGCGTCTGGATAATGTGGTGGTCTATGGAGGCGAGACATCGCATCAGCGTTCAACGGCACGGCTGCTCGGCTGGCGGGACGTGGGCAAGATTTTGCGTCAGGCGTTATAGCAGCAGCCGGGCAGGGGCATTTTTGCTCATGAATGCTGAGCAATTCAGAAAGTTAAGTTTTGGTATGTCGCCCTGGCAATGTATCGAGAACATGTGTTGACTCTGCCCCCAAAGGGATATGTTGATTTTGAGACACATCTATTGGATGGGCAATAAAACCAAAACTCCTCCCCTGAAATTTTAGGGTAAAGTTGTAATTCTGTTAAGACACATCACCGAGATTTGGAGTACAGCGCCTCTAAAATGTGTGTGTGCCCTGCTGGGGCGCACACATAAAAACGCGCGTTATGAGTATTCATAACGCGCGTTTTTTGTTTCCCTTGCCTCCCCAAACCTGCAGCATTGTCTTTTACCAGACAATGCTGCAGAAAGCAGAAGAGGTCTGCGTGCCTTTACTGGCACTGATGCGGGTAGGGCACGTTGTCAACAAATTCGCTCACACAAGCCGGATTGCACGGAGAACAAAGTGCGCGTTCAGGTCTGGTGAAGTTGTGGCAGAAGAGACAATCAATACCGCTGCCTTTGTTGAGGTGGCCGTGCATGGATTCATGGGTCCTCGGGCTTTTGATCCTGTGACACTGCACGCAAATCTTGTCCTGGCTGTCCTTGAGGGCATAGCCCTTCTTGTCAAGCATTGACTGGGTTGTTAGGTCAAGATAGGCGCTGGTGTCGCCGTGACACTGTGAGCAGGAGGCCGCGCTCGTCGCCGGACTGACCCCGTGGTTGATGGCCATCTCCGCCTCAACCCATGTCCAGGTGTAGGGACCGCTCAGGCCGGCATAGGACTCGCCTCTTTGCGCCGCCTCATCGTATTTGCCGGTCATAAACTGCCAGACGACATCAAAAGGAATGACCTGACTGGTGGCGTTATGCACCGCCATTCTGGACTGATGACGCTTGATCGGCACCAGTTTGGTCGTGCCGGCGGCATCGTTGATCCCGCCATTGGCATCGGCCATCATCGGGTAGCCGCTGATCGGATCAACGCGGTTCATGGTCTGTCCCAGTTCATAAATATAGCTGGTGCCATCAAAGAAGGTGTAATCAGGAACGACATTGGCCACCTTGTGTTCTTCGCCAGCCCAGGCGCCCTGACCGTTGCACAGGGCCGCATTCCAGGTTGGGGTCGTCCAGTCACGCCACATCTCAGTAGCGCCGCCCTTGGCGAAGGTAGGGATGTGGCAGGATTGGCAGGCGACCCGTGCCACATGCCGATCCGGTTCAGTGCGGCGACCGGACGACGCATGGCCACTGCCGCTGTCCATGCCGGCATGGCAATCAACACAGGCCTTCACCGTACCGCCTTCCGTTGGACGCAGATCAATGCCGCGGCCCGGTATTTCATGAGATGTGGCCACATGGCAGGAAGAGCAGCTCAAGCCGGCGCCGCCATTGGCGACGGAGGCCAAATGGATATCTTGCGTCGCAGTGGCGTTTGCCGAATTCAAACCGATATCGCCGCGTTTCACCCAGTCGCCGCCGCCCGCCTTGGCATGGCAGGAGAGACAGGTAGTGGTGGTCGGACGATGGACGCCGCGCACCAGATCAAGAGCCGTCAGACCAGGCATGGCCCCCCAGTTAAACTCGACATGAAATTCACCGTTGGCATCCTTGTCAGAAGGAATATAGGTCTTTTGGGTGCCCTGCCAGTCGGTGACATAATAGAAATTGGCCGGATCCGTTTCGGCGGCAAACCGGGATTTGTATTGGTCGTTGTGGCAGCGCAGACAGTCGATATCCGCCGCGGCCAGATTTTCATATTTGCCCAGGGTGGGATGACAGGTCAAACAGGCCGCCCCTGCCATGTCAGGATTGGGATAGCTGCAAAACGTGTTGATCTCGCTTAGTTTCTGGCTCAGGTCTGTTGCATTGGTAACCTTGGGTGAGGGGGTGGGCATCATGCCATGTAGGGCGTTGACCACATCATTACCTTCGAAGGGATGACACTCCAGACATTTGGCCGTTACCTGGGCCGGAGTACTGAAGGTTCCGGTAATGCCCGCGTGGGGGTTAGTGGTGCACAAATCCGCTCCAGAGCAATCCTGGTCAATTCCGTCACACTGAATTTCCGTGGCACCAGGGAATATGCCGCTGTCGCTGTTGTTGCAGTCCTTTTGACTACCAGCCGGGCAACTGGCGTCGCCGGGGTTGCCGTAGCCATCGCCGTCGGTATCGATGCAAGTAGCGCAGGGCAGGTCAGCTCCGGAGCAGTCCTGGTCAATTCCGTCACCGCAGATCTCCGGTGCCCCGGGATAAATACTGCTATTGGTGTTGTTGCAGTCCGTGGCGCTGCCTTTGGGACATACGGAGACACCCGGATTGCCGTAGCCGTCACCATCAGTGTCCTTACAGGTCACCGGTTTCCCGGCAAAGGATTGTTCTGCCGCAAGGGGCAAGGCAAGCATGCCCAGAGCAATCATCGACAAAATAGATTTTCGCATAATTTTTCTCCTCGAAATTTGATAAAACTTTGACCACCTGATCGACGCATGCTTATTCTTCAACAGGGCCCCTCCTCTTCCCCTATGATCCATCATGCGGTGACACATGTCGAAAAAGCCATTTTGGCTTCCAACTCCGAATTCTCACGAAATCGCGTGCAGGGAGAAATAACAGGCTATGATTTCCTCCATTCAGTTTGGGCAGCAAATAAACTTCCATGGGGAGGTCGGAAGGTAACTGACGAAGATGAAACCTGAATGAAGAAAAATGAAAAAATTCCCCGCTCATCGCTCTTTTTGCAGACAGTTTGAATTTTTTTGTTACCCAACTAAGCAAAATTAATACCACAATGTATATATTTTAATTTTGCAAACTATATCAAAATGTTATATTGCAGAGTGGTTATTTCTACCCAAAGCTTGCTTGGGTAGGTGTCTGCAATATTTTTTCAGCAAATTACCTGTTTAGCGGGTGTTTTGACCACTTAAGAGGGAAAATATGTTGGGGAATCAAAGCCTCGTGAGATAAAAATGTGTAGGCATGTGGCGGCAGGACTGTCATATTTCAAGAAGATTTTAATGGCGCTTCCTGCCGAATGGCTCAGGAAATATTGTAACTGCGGTTTTGGGCTGAAATGATTCATGTTGCCGGTGGATCGCAAAGGTGATGTTATCTGGTTTGCGCTTATCATTCCAAGTGGAGGACAGCGGGATAGAAATCTCGCAGAATACTAGATATTTAGTTGTCAAGAATATCAGGTTGGAGTAGATATCCGGAAACCAAATACTAGCTTGTTCGGCGGGCAACATAAATAGCAGGAGGAGGCAAAATGGCGCGTGAGCATTTACTTCGCCAGCTATATTACCTGACCGATACGCCCGTCTCATTGAGAAAGCAATAAGTCCATCCGTCGTTGACGTCATGAGTCAAATTTAGGCAGACGAGATTTTTAACAGTCAGCTGAACAGCTGGGGCCGGACCAAGGTAATTGGTTGATATGTTACGATATCGTGTAAGGGCAATAGTTGAATTCAGGGTTGTAAAGAGTCTTTTTGCGGGAAAACGTGCTCTGTAAGTGAGGGCTGGGATGGCAATGGAAGCTTATGTTGCTGAATTTCATATTCAAAATACCGCTACCTTTGTCTGTATGGCAAACATAGGGTAGGGTCTCTCTCAGAAGGTTCCCCTTGGAGCATAAACCCATTTCCTCTCGCCGCATGATCTTCAGCCTGCCGGTCATCGTGGCCGCGCTCGGCTACTTCGTCGATATCTACGACCTGGTGCTCTTCAGCATCGTCCGGGTGCCGAGCCTCAAGTCGCTCGGCCTTTCCGGCCAGGAACTGATCGACAACGGTGTGTTCCTGCTGAACATGCAGATGGCGGGCATGCTCCTGGGCGGGATCCTCTGGGGCGTGTTGGGCGACCGGAAGGGAAGGCTCAAGATCATGTTCGGCTCGATCTTCCTCTACTCCGTCGCCAACATCGCCAATGGCATGGTTTCGTCCCTCGGCGCTTACGCCGCCCTGCGCTTTATCGCCGGCATCGGCCTGGCCGGCGAACTCGGGGCCGGCATCACGCTCGTGTCCGAGGTGCTGCATCGAAGCGTCCGGGGCTACGGCACCATGCTCGTGGCATCGGTTGGCGTCTCGGGGGCCATACTCGCGAACATCGTTGCCAGCACATATGATTGGCGGAGCGCCTTTTATATCGGCGGGGCACTGGGCCTCATCCTGCTCATTGCCCGGATCAGCGTGGCAGAGTCCGGCATGTTCCGCGCCATGGCGGAAAGGACCGGCGTCAGGCGGGGGAACATGCTCGCCCTGTTCACCGACCGGAAGCGCTTCCTGCGCTACCTCAACTCGATCCTGATCGGCGTGCCGATCTGGTTTGTCGTCGGGATCCTGATCACCTTCTCGCCTGAGTTTGCCAAGGCGCTCGGCACGACCGGCCCGGTCTCTGCCGGAAACGCGGTTATGTACTGCTACCTGGGGCTGGTCTTTGGAGACATGACCAGCGGCCTTTTGAGCCAGGCCCTGCAGAGCAGAAAAAAGGTGGTCCTCCTGTACATGCTTTTGACCATCGCAGGCATTGCCGTCTACTTTCTCCAGGGCAGCAGAAGCCCGGGCTTTTTCTACGGCGTATGCCTTGCCCTCGGATTCAGCGCCGGCTACTGGGCCATCTTTGTAACCGTTGCCGCGGAGCAGTTCGGGACGAACCTGCGCGCCACGGTCGCCACGACAGTGCCCAACTTCGTGCGCGGCATGGTGGTGCCGATCACTCTTTTGTTTCAGTTCTTCCGCCGCTCCTTCGGCCTTGAGGCAAGCGCGCTCATGGTCGGCGGGATCTGCCTGGTGGCGGGTTTTGCGGCACTCGCCTTTTTGGAGGAAACGTTCCACAAGGATCTGGACTACTTCGAGGAGTTTCTGTGATGCGCGAGACGGGGTAGGAGCCAGCCGAACCATAATCAGACTTGCCCTTCGTTTGCGCTTTTTCCATTTGAACCGTACTATCGCCATTGCATGGCGATCCCCCACCCCTGTCGAAATCCAGCTGACTGTAACCTGCTTGCCTTTGCACCTACCTGCCGCTGAACACCATGGCGTACAGGGCCAGGACCAGCAGGGAAAAGAGCGTCACCGGCAACCCGGTCCGGGCATGTTCCCGGAAGGTGATGGACACGCCGAGTTTTTTCGCCTGTTCAATGACAATGAGGTTGGCGATGCTGCCGATGACAAGCAGGTTGCCGGCAAAGGTGCTTGACAGGGCCAGCACGTACCACTGCAGCGGCTGGGCCGGGTCGAGAAAGCGGATGAGCAGCATGACGGCCGGCACGTTGCTGACCAGGTTGCTCATGATGGTGGAGACCGCAGCCAGGCTGGTGAGGCCGGTGAGGTCGTAACCCCGGCTGCCGATGGCCTCGATGATGAGGCCGGGAATATTTTCGGCGACAATGCCCTGCACCACGATGAAAAGCGCGCAGAACAGGGTGATGAGGTGCCAGTCCACCAGTTCCATGATCCGCCGGGAGCGCATTTTCCTGCTGCAGAGCAGAAAGCCCGCCACGGTGATGGCCGACAGTTCCCTGGGGATGCCGGTGAAAAAGAGGGCGAGCAGCACGCAGGCGGCGACCAGCCCTTTGCCGGTCTGCCACAGGTTAAAGGCCGGCCAGTCCGGCGCCGGCATTGCTGGCCGCGGCCCGGCGGCGGTAAAGCGGTTGCGGTAGATGGCGCAGATGATGCCATAGGCGCCGGCCAGGGCGATGAGCGAAGGCGGGGAACACCAGTAGAGGAAGCGGTCGAAGGGCAGCCGGCCGATCTGGCCGATGAGCATGTTCTGGGGATTGCCGATAATGGTCGCCGCCGAGCCGATGTTGCTTGCCGTGGCAAGTCCGAGCAGAAACGGCAGCGGGTTGAGCCCGGCGCGGACGAGCGCCATGGTCAGCACCGGGGTAAAGGCCAGACAGATGATGTCATTGGCCAGCAGGGCGGAAAGCAGGGCGGCAAGCAGCATGCTGATGAGCAGAAAACGCCGGGGCCGGTCAAGCAGGGCGGTGCTTTTGCCGGCGACCCAGGTGTAGAAGCCGCCAAGGCGGAGCTGGGCCGAGAGGATCATCAGGGCGTAGAGCAGGACAATGGTCGGCATATCGATGGCCGCCAGGGCGGACTCGAGGGGCACTGCCCCGCTGATGATCATGCCGATGGCCCCGAGCAGGGCAATGCCGGTCCGATCAAGGGTCAGGCCGGGGATGCGGCCCAGGGCGACCCCCAGGTAGGTGGCGATGAAGATGATGATGGTGGGTGAGGGCATCGGGTGTTCCTGGTGGCGGGATCAGCGGGGGCGTGTCATGAGGCAAAGCCTAGAGCCAGTCGGTCAGCAGCACGCCCACGCCGATGCGGTTGACCGAGGTGTTGTAGTCGATCAATGATTCGCCGTAGCCGTTGAAATACTGGAGATAGCCTTTCAGCGGCAGCCCGTCGCCCAGGGGGAAGCTCCAGCCGAGTTCGACCGCGCCCCGGTTGTGGTTGCGGCGCAGGTTGTTGCGCAGCATGACGCTCAGGGTATGGCCCTCTTTCGACCAGGCCCCGGTTAATTCCCCATAGCCCATGTAGGAGGAGATATCGGGATTGTCGTCACCGTCCGGATCACCAAGGAAAGATTTACTTTCCTCCGGCAGCCGGTACCAAGGTTTGATGCTCAGGAGAAAATCGCCCCGCTCGAAGATAAAGTCAAGATAGAGCCGGTTCCAGCTGCGGGAGCGGTCGCCGCCCCGGCCGTTTGACTGGTGGGAGAAGCCGGCCAGGATGTACGGGTTATTCACGCCGAACATCTCCCAGTCGTTGCGCAGGGAAACAAAGAGTTCCGGCTCATGGTTGGTCTCGCGAAAGGGGCTGGAGATGTCGTCGTTGTAAGCCTGCCAGAGTGACTTCATGGTGTAGGCGGCAAAAAGCCGGCCTTTTTCATAGCCGAACAGGTCCTTGGTCAGGGGCACCTTGAAGCTCAGCTGGAATTTGACCTCGGTGTGGTCAAGCTCGCTGTCGTCGAGTTGCAGCCCCTCGCCGCTCAGGTGGTCATTGTAGCTGGCCAGCAGGATATAATTGGGCTTGTGCGGGATGATGGTGAAACGATTACCCTGGTTTTTCGACTCATAGCTGACCCGGCGGCTTAGGGCGGACAATTCCTCTTGCCCCGCGTCCGGCGCAGCAGCGGAAACCGCAGGCGCCTCGGCCGGGGCTGCAGGCGTCAGATAAGTGCTGCAGGCCTGCCTCACCTGGCTGGCGGTCATGGAATCAGCCGCTGTTTTCAGGGTCTCCGCCAGGCATTCTTCGTAGTTGATGAAATCCCCGGCTGCGCAAGTCCCAGGGGCCGCAAGGTGAGACAGGAGCAGGGCAGCGGGAGCGCAGGCGAGAATCTTTTGCACGGCGCGTTGCGCGGGCAGGGGTAGCGGATGATGTGGCCGGCCGCAACAGGCTCCGCCAGGGTTATTGCTCATGGGTGGCAACTCCTTTGTCCCGCAGAATTCTTATATTGAGCGGCTGGGTGGTGTCAAAATGGATATCCCGCTGGGGAAAGGGGATGCTGATGCCGCTGTCGCGGAGATATTTTTCGATGAGAAAGCGCACATCGCTTTCGATGATCATTTTTTCCATGCGGTTATCATTAAGTCGTATCCAGTAATAGACGTCAAAGATCAGGGCGTTGTCGCCGAAATCGTTGAAGATGACAATCGGTTCCGGTTTTTTCAGGATCTTCCCATGCTCGGCAACGGCCTGGTAAAGCAGCCTGGCCACCTCCCGCACCTGCGAACCATAGGCAACGCCGGCCCTTACCTGGCAGCGGATCACCTGATCGGACAGGGTCCAGTTGACGATATTTTTCTCCAGCAGGCTGCTGTTGGGCACCAGGATGTGCACGTTGCCGGCCGTGCGTATCTTGGTGCAGCGGATGCCGATTTCCTCGATGGCGCCGATGGTGCTTTCAAATTCAATGGTGTCGCCGATTTTCACGGGACGCTCCAGCATGATGATAAAGCCGCTGATGAAATTGTTCAGCAGGTTCTGGGTGCCGAAACCGACGCCGATGGCAAAGGCGCCGCCGAGAAAGGTGAGGGCGGTGAGGGGGATATTGACCGTGTTCAGGGCGAAGAGAACGATCATGACCAGCATCAGGATATAGAGGATGCGGTCGAAGATGGCCCGGTCGCTTTCATCGAGCTTGGTGCGCAGCAGAATCCGGTCGGTGGTGAAACGGGAGATGAATTTGGCGAGCAGCAGGCCGATGGAGAGAATCAGCACGGCGACAATGACTTTCTTGACCGTGACGGATTGATCGTCAATAACCCACAGTTCATATTCAAGGGTGTTGAGGAAATTAGCGGCCAGTTTACGCAGGATGTCGGTCACTTTGATGTTTGTCTGTCTGGCGTTGATTTCCGCGAGAAAACGGTTTTCAAAACGGGCCATGGTTTGCAGCCGGGAGAGATATTCAACCGTGTGTTCCAGTAATTTATCGAGGGCTTCCAGCATGGTGCGCTGGTTTCTGGCGATAACCGGATCAATCCCCTGCATGGAAAGCTGCATTTTCACGGAGCTGATCTGCGGTTGCAGGCTGTTCTGGGCGTTTTGCGCCATGGCGATGAGTCTGTTTATGTTGTCCAAAGACTCGTAGGTTTCCTTCTCCCACTGGTCGAATTCGTCGTAATTCACCTCTCCCTTGATCATCGCATAGCGTCGCTGCCAGGTCTCTTCGCTTCGGGAGATGAGGCGCAGTGAATTTTCGCTCTGCTCCAGGAGCTGCTGATAGGTGTCGCGCCATGACTGACGGGCATCCAGCCAGGATTTGCTTCTTTCTTTTTTGAGTTCGTCAGCAATGGCCGTGTCGCTGTATTCCTGTTGCGCCTTGAGCCAGCTATCCTCCACTTCCTGCTGTTTTGCGGCCAGGGAGGCCATGAGCGTCTTGAGTTTCTGGCGCAGGCCGTCAAGCAGTTTCAGTCTTTCCTGCAGGTCCTGTTCATCAAAGGCAAGATGAGATCTGACCCAGTCAACCTGCTGCCGGGTGATGTTTTTTTGCTGCTGGGCAATCTGCAGTTCAAGTTTGCTGTTTTCCTGAATAAAACGGTTGAGGTCCAGGGTTGCTTCAGCCAGCTCATTTTCCAGTCTGGCAATGGTAATTTGCAGGTTCTGGCCAGGGGAGTCAGAGGTTCCTTCCTGTTCGACTTTTTCCAGTACCTGCCGCAGCCGCTGGGATGCCGCGTTCACATTGGCGTGGGCGTCTTCGAGATTTTTCTTGTCGTTCTGCTGGGCCGCGGATGCCGCATCCTCCCTTTGCTGCATCTTGTCAAGTTGATCAAGATACAGGTCATAGGCACTGAGGGAATAGGGCGGAAGTTGCGACACCAGGACCCCCTGATTGGACTCGATCTGATCGCTCAGGTTTTTCTGCTCCTGTCCCAGGGACGACTGCTTGCCCAGGGCGGTGAGCTGCCGCTGGTAGGTCGCCTCGATTTCCTGCAGGACGGCGATTTTTTCCTGAAACTTCTCGGCGGGAATGCTTAACTGCCGGGCAAGGTCCTCTATTTTTTCCGTCCTGCTTTCAGCCAGTATCTGCTGAATTTTTCTCAGCTTTTCTTCGATGCTGCTCTGGGACGATGCGGCAACGGTGTCTTCAGTGGTTTGTTCCGTGGCAACGGGGTCCGTGGCCCCTGTCGGCTGCGAGAAAAAAGTGTTGGCAAATAGCAACAGCCCGAAAAACAGGGCAATGAAAACAGTTTTTTTCAGCATGGCAATTTTACTGGGCAAGCGAAGGCTCTTTGTCTGATTTGATGGCATGGTGTTATGGTAAAAATGTTTTTTGGCAACAGTGCTGGAGGATTATTCCCCTGGTCCCTTTTCTCTCAACGCGATAATGGCGAAAATGGTTTGGGAATTAGCAAAATTGGTGCCGTCTCTGACATTTTTCTTTTTTTGTTACTGCAGGCAGGAAGTTAGCGGCTGTATGAGCCGTCAGGCGATTTCCTGCATATTTTATTCGGACCGGAAAATCGGCGCCTATCTTACCATGTTCCCGCCATCCATGATATGGCAAAAAAATCGGTTGTTTTGTGGGCGGCAGGGCAAGTTGTGGGCGTCATCAAGCAACTCTCTCTGATCCGGAAAAACGGGGTAGCGCAATAGCATAAACTGACTTGCCAACGGCTGTTGCCCTGTTGTGCGCAAAAAACCGTTGGTTGGCGGGCTGCGGGGAAATTGATTTGAAATTCGGCGCGACTGGTTGCAATATTCTCGCAATATGCTCTTGGTGGGGGGAGATAATTGGGGTAAGATGCCGGGGCTGAGAGGGGAGGGCATGATGATATGGCGGTTGTGCATAATATGCGGGCCTCTTGCCGCCCCTTGTAAATCAAGAAGAAATTTCAACTGAATGCGGAAAAATGTTTGGAAGATATCCTATCCTGTTGTTTTGTCTGTTGTTTGTCCTTGTGCCGGTCGCCGGTTGGGCGAAAATGGTCAGCATTGCCGAAAATGAGGCCAATTTGCGCTCAGGCCCTTCCGAGGAAAATGAGGTCATGTGGGTGCTGGGCAAGGGTTTTCCCCTGCAGGTGATCAAGTCACAGGGGGAGTGGCTCAAGGTCAGGGATTTTGAAAATGATGAGGGCTGGGTTTACGCCCCGCTGACCGGTGCCACCCCGCATATGATTGTGAAATCAAAACTGGCCAACATCCGCAGCGGGCCGGGGGAGAATTACAAGTTAACGGGCCAGGCTCGTTACGGGGTGGTTTTTCGCATCCTTGAAAGCACCAAGCATTGGATCAAGGTTCAACACGAAAGCGGCAAGACGGGCTGGGTGGCCCGCAAGCTGCTCTGGGGATGGTAGACCATTATGCATGGGTAGGATCCAGAAAATCCATGTATTCCTGCTCTGGCTGGGCTTGCCCTATATGAACATGGTTGCATGTTCGAATAAGTACGCCGTCACGGGAAGTTCGACTACGGCAAATGTCCTCCACGCCGTATTTTTTGTGCCGCGTAAGATCACCCGGGCTGGCTGCCGGACAGGACGGCCATTGCCTGCTGGCTGCCCATGGCGCAGGCTTATCGGCCCATGCCCTGCTGCTGCGGAACCCGGCAGAAGCAGGGCGGGTTTTCTTGGTAAACTGTTTTTTTACGGTAACGCAGGGACAATCATTTCTGATTTCTGGCCTTCCTCCGGCGCAGCCCGAGCAGCCCGAGCAGTCCGGAGCCGAGCAGCGGCAGAGCGCCGGGCAGGGGCACGGCCTGGGGAGCAACCTCCCAGTTGATCTGCGCCCCGTCCGCAGAGGTCACCCCAAAGTCGAAGGTATTGGCGAAATCGGCCCAGGCCTCCCCGTCCTGGTTGGCGTTGACATAGGTATAAATGTAAGCTTCAATGTCCAGGGGGTTGCCGACAATCGCCTGGAATTGGAGGGTCAGCGTGCCGGTATCAAAGGCATGGTCGGCCTCGTAATGCATGGCATCGCCATTCTGGGTTTCCCCCCATGAATCGCTGTGGGACTCATAGTCGCTGATGTTGCTGGAGGTGCTCCACCTTTCCTCCCAGTTAGCTGCGTAGGAGTAAGGCCAGTAGCTGGCGTTAACATCATAGGCCTCGAGTTCACTGGCGGCGCCGAATGAGGCCTGGGCAGGCGACGAGCAGCCTTCCCCGCATTCCACGATGCTGTAGTCATAGATTTTAAGGCCGGCTCTCATCTCGGCATGGGACCAGCCTGCTCCGGGGTAGGAAGTCGCCTCGCCGTGCAGTGTCCCGTCCAGCCTGATATTGAGCTGCAGGGTGGTGACATCGCCGATCGAAAGTCCAGAGGTTCCCGGCAAAACCATAAAGTGGTTCGCGGCCTCAGTGTACATCCAGGAGTCGGTGAAATCAGTGTTTGTCGGGGTGGAAAGGGCACGGCCTTGGGCGCGTAGATTCAGATTGGCGGCATCGGCGCTGCCGGAGGACCAGGCAAAGGACTTCCCGTTTTCTATAACAAAATAATCCCCCGCCACGTTGGACTGGTAGTGTACGTAAGCATCGGCTTCGTCGTCCGAACTGTAATCTCCATCGTTGTAATTGCCCCACGCATTGTATGCCGCATACCCGAAAACCTGGGAGCTCTGGCCCAACAGCATGGCCAGCGCTGCCGCGCCCGTCACTAAACGGTATCTTTTCATCATTTTTTTCTCCCCAAGTAAATGAAATAAGCAAATTGCCCTGTTTCCGGCAGATGGCGCCGATAATGGTCATGACAGACTGGGTCCTCTCCCTCCCGGTGTTTCCAATCGCCGTCATTACGGAGTCTCCGGTTCTGACGCATGGGCTTAAAATTTCTCGGCCTTTTCTTTGGCAATTCCTGTGCCATCATCTTGTCATGGCTTAAAGAAACGATAATTCAAAAAGTTATGTTATGTTTTGCTGTGAGGAGATATTAATTTTCCGGAAATCTTTTCGGATTCCCGAATCGTTTTGTCCGGGATTCTGGATTTGCCGATTGCGGCTGCGTCAATGCGCATTGGGCCGATACTGTTTTAATCCTTTTTTCCAAAGGAATCGAAAAAAACGGGGTAGTGAAATAGCATAAACTGATATGCCAAGACCTGTTGCCGTTGGTGTGCCGCGCGTAAGACTGACTTGCATAGCGGCGCGGCAGGTTGCAATATTTTTGCAATATGTTATTGGGTAAATATGTCTGGGCTGAGAGGGGAGTATGATATTATGGTAGTTATGCACAATATGCCGCCTGAGCCCGGGATGGGGTGATGAAAATAAGCCGCGGTGGTTTTTTTCAGGTGGTTCTCGACAATTTGCGCATCATCTCCAGGTCGGTCAGAGCTTTCACGTCTTCTGTAAAGCAAGAAGGAATTTCAACTGAATGCGGGAAAATGCCTGGAAGATATCGTATCCTGTTGTTTTGTCTGTTTTTTGTCCTTATGCCGGTCGCCGGTTTGGCGAAAATGGTCAGTATCGCCGGAAATGAGGTCAATTTGCGCTCAGGCCCTTCCGAGCGGGATGAGGTCATGTGGGTGCTGGGCAAGGGCTTTCCCCTGCAGGTGATCAAGTCCCAGGGCAAATGGCTCAAGGTCAGCGATTTTGAAAATGATGAGGGCTGGGTTTACGCCCCGCTGACCTGTTCCACCCCGCATATGATTGTCCAGGCAAAAATGGTGGACATCCGCAGCGGGCCGGGGGAGAGTTACAAGGTGATCGGTCAGGCCAGTTACGGGGTGGTTTTCCGCACCCTGGCGCAAACCAAGGGGTGGATCAAGGTCAAACACCAAAACGGCAAGACAGGCTGGGTGGGCCGCGGGATGCTCTGGGGGTGGTAGCAAAGAATCCGCCGGAAATTTTGACAATGAAATAGAAGACGCCCAGCTAAAGGCCCCGCATCCTGCTCCTGCAGCACGATATGTCAGGAAAAAATAAAATACCAACTTGTTTGTTATAAAGAATTCCATGAATTCAATCTTGATTGAGATATTGCTGATCCTGTTCCTGATTATCTGCAACGGCATATTCGCTTTATCTGAGCTTGCCCTTGTTTCAGCCAGGAAGGCGCGACTGGAGCAGTGGTCGGAAGAAGGCGATGCCAGGGCGCGCATCGCCCTGGAACTCGCTGAGTCGCCGAACAGCTTTTTATCCACTATCCAAATCGGTATTACCTTTATCGGCATTCTGGCGGGCGCTTTCGGCGGTGCAACCCTGGCGGAACTGCTCGTCCCCTACATTGACGGTTTCCCCCTCCTTGCCCCATACAGCGAGGCGGTCTGCATCACCATCGTGGTTGTCGGCATAACGTATCTGTCCCTCATCATCGGCGAACTGCTCCCCAAACGGCTGGCGCTCAATAATCCGGAAAGGCTGGCCCGTCTTGTCGCGCCCCCGATAAAGCGCCTTTCACGGCTGGCCCATCCGCTGGTGGTTCTGCTGGGCGGTTCAACCAACATCCTGCTCCGCATTTTGCGCGTGAAACCATCCTCTGAGCCGGGCGTATCGGAAGAAGAGATAAAGTTGCTGATCCACCAAGGAACGCGGGCGGGGGTATTTCAGGAATTTGAGCAGGATACCATTGAGCGGGTATTCCGTATGGCCGACCGCCCGGTGGCGGTTTTGATGACACCCAGGGCAAACGTCATATGGCTCGATCTGAACGAAAGCGAGGAGGAAACAAAAAATAAAATCGCGCGCCATAAGTTTTCTTTCTTCCCGGTCGCGCGGGATGTCCTGGATGAGGTTGTGGGAGTGATCAGGGCCAAGGAGCTGCTTTCCCTGACCTTGGAAGGGAAACCGTTTAATCTGCAGGCCATCTGTCATAAGCCGCTTTTTGTCTGGGAGTCAACGCCGACGGTAAAGGTTCTGGAACTGTTCAAGAAATCGGGAATACACATTGCGCTGGTTGTCGATGAATACGGGGCAATTCATGGTCTGGTCACCTTCGACGATATTTTGCGTTCCATTTTTGAGGACGTCGAAGACGCGGCGGAAGGAGAAAAGGAAATAGTGGAGCGGGAAGACGGCTCCTGGCTGATATCCGGCAGTGTTCCGCTGGATGAGTTCATGGATTTCATTGAAGCGGGGAAACTGAGCGAGGCAGAGCGCACGGGGATGCACACAGTGGGCGGTTTCGTCATGGAAAAGATCGGCGCCGTGCCCTCGGAAGGACAGTATTTCGAATGGAAGGGGATGCGATTTGAGGTTGTGGATATGGACGGCAGGAGAGTCGACAAGATTTTAATGTCGCGGCTAAGAGGCGAATAGCGGGCAGGGTTGAAAAAACCTCAGGCCAAAAGTTCATGCAACCTAATCAAAACATTGAGACTTGGCGTTCTTTATCCGGGTAATCCGGTCAACCGCCAGGTCTGAAATTGTTGGCGCAGGCTTTGTTGCCGGATACCTGACCGTATAGCGAAAGCTTTCCGGAACGAGCCGTTCGTTGCCGGCATAGAGACGGATGTGCTCGACGATGCGACGGACCTCAACACAGTTGTCGGCCGGTCTGGACTGGCCATAGAGAGCCTGCACCGCCTCATAGTCCTCCAAGGCGCGCCGCAGGGATTCCGCCGGCGGTTCGGTTGACGGCGTCTCCACGGAAATTGCCGGACTATCCCCTGTTTCCCTGTTGAAGACCTCCTTGAGTTCGCTCCACCACCAAGGCGCGGTGCCGCCGGCAAGAAGGGCGATTACCACCGCTGCTAAGATCTGCGTAAGCAGACTGTCCTGCTTTTTCTTTTCCGCCATCAGCTTTACCTCCGCCCTCAGTTCCCGGTGCGCCGAAGGCCTGCCGGAAACTAACAATTAAATAATTTTTCGATAATTATCATTTGCGAAAGAGATTGCCAAACGATATTTGCGGCCCATGATTTTTCCCTCTTTCTTTACCGCGATACCCAGCCCGGTGGTATAGAAGGGATGGGTGAAATCAAAGAGCTTTTCCCGTTCTGCGGTGATTGTCAGGGCGAAAAATCCCACATCAAGGGATTTGTCGCTCAAGCCGTCGAGAATACCCTGCAGTGGCAGCTCCTGGTATTCATAGGATAAACTGAGTTCCTCGGCTATGGACTCCCTGAGCTTGACGTTGACGCCTTACCAGTGACCGTCAGCTCCCTTCATGGAAAATGGGGGTGTCTCCTTGATACCGACAATGAGTTTGGCGGAAGGAATCGGTGTTTTGCCTGCCATGACCAAGGAGCAAAAAAAATAAAAAAAACAACATAACAGCAGTATGGATTTGTTTTGCATTTTTCGTTATCCAGGGAGTACATTCAACAATGCATTATGCTTGCTGAATTCAAGTATGCGTAGGATTTCTGATTTGCAGAAAAATAAAACATTTCTCGTATCATGATGACTGCGCGGTGCGGAAGATGTAAAGTTGTAATTATTGCATATTTGTCTTATTTTTACAAATATCTGTCAGCTTGGGGGCCGGACGGATGAAGGGGGATGTTATCAGTTCCCTGTCCCTGCAGGCAATTCCGGAGAGAGGGAGAATGAAAGCGGTTATTTTTCTGCTGGTGGTAGTTTTCTGCACTGCATCATTTCTGCAACCGGCTGCCGGCAGCGAGCAAGTTATCAGTCTGCGGGAAGCTATTTTGACAAGCTTTGCGGGTAACCATGAGCTGAAGGGCCGGCAAAGCCAGCTTGAGGCCAACCGGGCCGATATCGGCATTGCCAGAAGTTCTTTGCTGCCCACGCTGGCCATCGAGGAGAAGTTCCAGCGCACCGCCAATCCCACCTATTCCTTCATGTCCAAGCTTAATCAGGAGCGTTTCACCGCCCAGGATTTTGCCATCGACTCCCTTAACAATCCCGACGCGATCAGCGACTTCCAGACCCTGTTCTCCATCGAGCAGCCGCTTTTTGTCAGACAGGCGACTATCGGCCTGGACATGGCGAAAAAACAGCATGAGATAGCAAGCCGGGAGTATCTGCGTAAAAAGGAAGAGATTGCCCTGGAAGTGGTGAAAACCTTTCTTATGGTGCGCACCAGCCGGGAATATGTGGATGTCGCGGCAAAGGGGGTCGATGATGCCAGGGAGCATGTCCGGCTGAGCGAGTTGCGCTTCAACAACGGGCTTGGCCTGTACTCCGATACCCTGCGGGCGCGCACCGCCCTGGCCGAGGCGGAGCAGAAGCTGGTGAGCGCCGGGAAAAATCATGATGTGGCCAAGAAGGGACTGGGGCTGCTTCTCGGCCTTGAGGAGTCGGTGGATGCAGGGCAGGAGAAAGTGGATCTGCCGCTCATGGCGATGGACTACTACACCAAGGCCAGCCTGCGGCGGGAGGACGTCAAGGCCCTTGAGGGACAGCAGGAAAATGCCAGGAAAAACCTGGCGCTGGCCACCGCCGGCTATCTGCCCACCGTCGGCCTGGCCGGCTCCTATATGCTGAACGACCATGATGTGCCGCTGGGCTCCGAAGGGGAAAGCTGGCTGGTGGCGGCTGTTCTGCGCTGGCAGCTCTTTGACGGCAGCAGGAGGGAATACGAGCGGATAAAGGCCAGGCATCGCATCACCGAAACGGAACAGTATCTGCAGGGTCTGAAAAAGGCGGTGGAATTCAAGGTCTACGAGGCATACCGGTCAGTGGAGGAAACCCGGAAAAATCTTGAACTGGCCCAATCCGCCCGGCTCATGGCCGAGGAAGGGCAACGGCTGGTGCAGGTCCGCTATGAAAATTCACTGTCGCCGCTCATTGATCTGCTCGATGCCCAGGTGGCCCTTGACCATGCCCGGGCCGTGGTCGTTGCCCGGGAGAATGACCACGAACTGGTCAAGGCCAGACTCAGCTTTGAAAGCGGCACCATTCTGCATGATTTGCAGGTTGAGACCCAATAACAGGGAGTTCTATAGGATGAAAGGGAAATTAGTCAAGATGCTGGTCATTGCCGCACTGGCTCTGTTGCCGGCCGGCTGCCGGGACAAAACAGGGCCGGGGTCTGTCGAGGTCAACCGGCCGCCGGTGTCCGGGGTGCGGTCTGGGGAGGTGGTGAGCGCGGAGGTTGACGATTATTATGAATCTGCGGCAACGGTCAAGGCGAAAACCGCAAGCGTGGTGGCGGCGCGCATGATGGGCACGGTGACCATGCTTGCGGTCAAGGAGGGGGACAGGGTAAAGGCCGGACAGCTCCTGCTGACCCTGGACGACCGCGATGTGAAGCAGAAGATCAATGCCGCCCAGGCCGCCTTGGCCGAGGCGGGAAATGCCGGGGCCGCCGCCGCCAAACAGCATGAGCTGGCCCGGATCACTTACGAGCGCTTCAGCAATCTTTACGACGGCAAGGCCCTGACCCGGCAGGAACTGGACGAGGCGCAGACCCGCATGCAGGTGGCCGAGCTTGAAGCCGAGCGGTTTGGCGAGATGGTGAAAAGGGCCCGGGCCGGACTGGCTGAGGCCGAGGTCTATCAGGATTTTACCAGGGTGAGCTCCCCGGTTGACGGCGTGGTGAGCAGCAAGCAGATCGAACTGGGCACCATGGTCATGCCGGGGGTGCCGCTGTTTACCATTGAAGACAATTCCTCTTTCCGGCTGGAGATTGGGGTGAATGAAACCCTGGCCGGCCGCCTTGCCCCGGGGCTGCCGGTCGCCGCCACCATCCCGGCCAGCGGCATGGCGCTGACGGGTATGATTTCCGACGTGGTGCCGGCTGTTGACCCCGGAACGCGCAATTTCCTGGTCAAGATCGACCTGGCGGGTCCGGGCCTGCAGAGCGGCATGTACGCCCATGTGCGCATGCCGGTGGGCAAGCGGTCAGCCATCCTGCTGCCCCAAGACATTATTGTCGAAAAAGGGCAGTTAACCGGGGTGTATGCCGTGGACGCCGGCAATGTCATCACCTATCGCCTGGTCCGTCTCGGCAGGCTTTACGGCGACAAACAGGAGATCCTTGCCGGGCTGCAGCCGGGCGACAAGGTGATAACCGGCGGGGTGGACAGGGCGGTGGACGGGGGGGTGCTGCAAGAGGATAAAGGGCAATGAAAGGAATCGGCATTTCAGGCCACATCGCCAAGGCGTTCATCAAATCAAAGCTGACGCCGCTCATCGTGCTCGCCTCCCTGCTGCTCGGCGTGTTTGCCGTGGTGATCACCTCCCGGGAAGAGGAGCCGCAGATCGTCGTGCCCATGATTGATGTCATCGTCAGCTATCCCGGGGCCACGGCCAAGGAGGTGGAAGAGCGGGTCACCAAGCCCATGGAGAAGTTTCTGTGGGAGATCAAGGGGGTGGAATATATCTATTCCATCGTCAAGCCCGGCATGAACCTGACCATTGTCCGTTTCTATGTGGGCGAGGACATGGAGAAGAGCCTCGTCAATCTGCACACCAAGCTCATGTCCCACTATGACCGGATTCCCGCCGGCGTGTCCCAGCCCCTGGTCAAGCCCAAGTCCATTGACGATGTGCCGATCCTGACCCTGACCCTGTGGAGTCAAGGGGCACAGTATTCCGGCTATGAATTGCGGCGCGTTGCCGTGGAGGTGGCCGACGAGCTGAAGAAGGACATGGACGTCTCGGAGTTCTCGGTGATCGGCGGACAAAAACGGCAGGTGCGGGTTGCCCTTGATCCGGCCCGGCTCCGGGCTTACCACATCCCAGCCATCCAGATCATGCAGACCCTGCAGCAGGCCAATTTCGTCCTGCCTGCCGGCTCCTTTCCGGCCAGTAACGGGGAGTTCCTGGTTGAAACCGGGGGATTTCTGGAAAATATCGAGGATGTGGGCCGGGTGGTGGTGGCGGTGGCCGATAATCGTCCCGTCTATCTGCGGGATGTGGCCGATTTGTCCGACGGGCCGGAGGAGCCGGCTGACTATGTGTTCATGGGCAGCGGTCCGGCGGCCGCCGCCAAGGCGCTGCCGTTGCTTACCGGTCCGCGGGAGGCGGTGACCATCGCCGTGTCCAAGAAAAAAGGGGCCAACGCCAGCACAGTGGCCAGCGCGGCCCTGGCCAAGATCGAGCAGCTGCGCGGCGGCACCCTGCCCAGCGACATCCAGGTGACGGTTACCCGCAATTACGGCGATACGGCAAAGGAGAAGTCCAACGAGCTGCTGGACCATATGCTCATCGCCACCA
Organism: Thermodesulfobacteriota bacterium; assembly: GCA_040755455.1. Taxonomy (GTDB): domain Bacteria; phylum Desulfobacterota; class Desulfobulbia; order Desulfobulbales; family SURF-16; genus SURF-16. The sequence goes on from JBFMAY010000015.1 coordinate 50,831, forward strand.
TCTCGGTCATCATCCTCATGGCGCTGACCCTGGGCTGGCGCGAGTCCCTGGTGGTCGCCGTGGCGGTGCCGGTGACCCTGGCCCTGACCCTGTTGATCAACTATCTCTATGGCTACACCTTAAACCGGGTCACCCTGTTCGCGCTGATCTTCTCCATCGGTATTCTGGTGGATGACGCCATCGTGGTGGTGGAGAATATCCACCGCCATTTCAAGCTGCATGGGGTCAGCGCGCAGACCGCGGTGCTGGCGGTGGATGAGGTGGGCAGTCCCACCATACTCGCCACCTTTGCCGTCATCTTCGCCCTGCTGCCCATGGCCTTTGTCCGGGGCCTGATGGGACCCTATATGCGGCCCATCCCGGTGGGGGCCTCGGCCGCCATGCTTTTTTCCCTGCTGGTGGCCTTTATCGTCAGTCCCTGGCTCAGCTACAAGGTGCTCAGAAATGTGCAAAGCGACGGGCCGGGAGAACAAGAAACCGGCTGGCTGCATGATCTCTATGAGCGCATCCTCGGCCCGCTGCTTGATAACCGCGTTAAACGCCTGCTCGTGCTGGTCGTGGTCGCAGGCCTGCTCTTCCTGGCCATGCTGTTGGTGCCCTTCAAGGGGGTAACCGTCAAGATGCTGCCCTTTGACAACAAGAGCGAACTGCAGGTGATCATCGACATGCCGGAAGGGGTGAGCCTGGAGCGGACGGCCGCCCTGGCGCGGGAGATGGGCGATTATCTGCAGACCGTGCCGGAGGTGACTGATTTCCAGACATACGTCGGCACGGCCGCGCCCTACAACTTCAACGGCCTGGTGCGTCATTATTTTCTGCGCAACGCCGGCAACATGGCGGACATCCAGGTGAATTTCGTGGGTAAAAGCCAGCGCAAGCTGCAGAGCCATGACCTGGCCAAACGGCTGCGGCCCTCGCTCAAGGAGATCGGCGACCGCTATGGCGCCCGCATCAAGGTGGCGGAAATCCCGCCCGGCCCGCCGGTGCTCAGCACCTTGGTGGCCGAGGTCTATGGCCCGGACACGGAGCGGCAGGTCGAGATAGCCAGGGAGATCAGGAATATCTTCGAGACCACCGACGGGGTGGTTGATATCGACTGGTTCGTGGAGGATGACCAGCCCAAGATCATCTTTACCGTGGACAAGGAAAAGGCGGCATACCATGGCATCAGCACGGCGGTGGTGGCCCAGACCCTGCGCATGGCTTTGGGCGGCACGGCGGCCGGGCTGGTGCATTATGAAAAGGAGAAGGAGGCGGTGGAGCTGCTGCTGCGCGCCGCCCTGCCTGACCGGGCCAGCCTCGCCGGGCTGCAGGAGATGACCGTGCCGGCCGCCGACGGCTCGCTCATCCCCCTTGCCGCCCTGGTGCGCATCAGCCAGGGGACGGAAAACAAGACCATCTATCATAAGAATCTCAAAAGGGTGACCTATGTCACCGGCGATGTGGCGGGCACCATCGAAAGTCCGGTCTACGCCATCCTGGAGATGAAGGAGCGGATCCGGCAGCTCCCCTTGAAGGAGGGCTATGAACTGCACCAGTATTCGGCCGTGCAGCCGTGGCTGGAGACCCGGTACGCCATGAAGTGGGACGGCGAGTGGCACATCACCTATGAGGTCTTCCGTGATCTGGGCATTGCCTTTGCCGCAGTGCTGGTGCTGATCTATATCCTGGTGGTGGCCTGGTTTCGCAGCTTTGTCACCCCCCTGGTGATCATGGCCCCCATTCCGTTGACCCTGGTGGGCATTCTGCCGGGCCACTGGCTGTTCGGCGCCTTTTTCACCGCCACCTCCATGATCGGTTTTATCGCCCTGTCCGGCATCATCGTCCGCAACTCCATCCTGCTGGTGGATTTTGTTCAGATGGAATGGCAGAGCCGGGGTTCGCTGCGCACGGCCCTGATCACCGCCGGCGCGGTGCGGCTGCGGCCCATCGTGCTCACGGCCCTGGCTGTGGTGGTCGGCTCGTTTGTCATGATTTTTGATCCGATCTTCCAGGGATTGGCCATTGCCATGATGTTCGGAGCGGTGGCCGCCACAGCCCTGACGCTGATTGCCGTGCCCCTGCTCTATTTCGAGTTCTTCCGCAACCGGCCGTGTCCGCTGGCAGGGGAAGAGGAGGCGCAGCAGGAAACAAACGGCAAGTGAAATTTGTGAAGTTTTCTCAATTCAACGAGATACAGGAAATCGGCAAGTTGAGCTGTCAGAAAAAGTTCTTTACTGAAGAAAGGAGGGTAGGTGAATGATGAGATCCGGCGGGAAATTTGCCATGCTGCTCGCGCTGGCGGCTCTGGTTTTGATGGGTGCTTATCCGTTGCACGCCGTGGAGGTGGTCCATTATAAATTCCTGGTGGACTCGGAGGATGCGCAAAAATGTGTCGACTGCCATTACGGGCAGGAGAATGATTCCAAGACCAGTCGCTGTCCGAAAAGTTGCATGGTTGATCCGGGATCGTCCCATCCGGTTGCCAAGAAATATCCGCCGCGCGGCAAGGAAAAGGAATATATCTCCCTCAAGGAGCTCAGGGAGACCGGTCTTATCAAACTGCAGGATGGCAAGATAACCTGTATCTCCTGTCATGATGTGGCCAACAATATCCCTTATCATACGGTGGTGGAAGACAGGGGCACCCAGCTGTGCAGGCTGTGTCATATCCGCTGAAGTGATGAATGTGCCAGGAGAATTCGTGACTGGCGAGGTGCCGGTTACTTGACTGAAAGAAATGTGTCGTCAATGTTGGCCACATATTTACTGTATTTCATGTCCGACGTGAGGATATGGTCCATGAGCCAATCCTTGAGGAATTGGCCGATTTCCGGCAGGGCCTCCCTGCCGTAACTGCTCCAGTTTTCACAGTGGCGGAAGATGTCTTCCGTGAGCTTTTCATGCTGCCTGATATGGGAATTGAGCTGTTCGGCGGGAAATCGTGCTATCTCCATCAGTTTTTCTTCATCCCGGAAGTGTATTTCCGCGTACTGGACCAGCCGGTTCAGGATAGTATAGGCCACCTTTGGGCCCTCTCTTCTGGCAACGGCCTGGTTGAAGTCATTGATGATTTTTATCAGATGCTGATGCTGATGATCAAGGTAGCTCGAGCGTACGCTGAAATCGCTGTTCCATATGATCTTATCCATTTTCATTGCCTGCCTTCAGGCTTTTGCCGCGCCGCCGCCATCGCCGCCGCAGGGCAACCCGTTTGTTGTATTAGTGCTCAGCGCTTGTTAAGCGCTTGCCCGTCAATGGCAGAGGCGCGGTTTGCTTTCTTCCGGACTGCAGGAGATTCACTCTGTTTCCCGGAAAGAAAAGGGGGGAGAAAAGGCCGATGGTCACATTGCCTTGCCGGGTCCCAGGGCAAGGCGAAGCTGGCGGGCCAGTTCGCTGGGCTGAAAAGGTTTCTGCAGGACGGTCACTCCCTGCTGTTGGGACTGGGCGTGAAATTCCTGATCAGATGCATAGCCGGTTATGAATATGACAGGCAGTTCCGGCCGTATTTCCTTGATGAGCGCTGACATGGCCGGCCCTCCCATTCCCGGCATGACAATATCGGTGAGCACCAGGTCGATAGCCGTTGTGTTTTCCTTGAACAGAGCCAGGCCCTCATTGCCATTGGCCGCAACCACCACCGTGTAGCCCAGGTCGGTCAAGGATGCCCGGATCATATCCCGCACCGCCAGGTCGTCTTCCACCAGCAGAATCGTTTCCTGGCCGCCGACCATCTCGTCAACAGGTTTATCGGGCTCCTCGATATCAACAAGAACCCGCCTTGCCTTGGGCAGATAGATATGAAAAGAGCTTCCCGTGCCCTGCTGGGTTTCCACCCTGATATGGCCGTTGTGCTGCCTGACGATACCATGAACGGTCGCCAGGCCCATACCCGTGCCTTTCCCCTGTTCCTTGGTGGTGAAAAACGGGTCAAAAATCATCTTCAGTGTTTCCTGGTCAATCCCCTGTCCATTATCGATTACGGACAGCACAATATACGAACCACTGAAAGGGAGATGGTCAATATTGTTTATGGGAGAAGCAAGCTCCGCATGGCTGGTCCTGATGATGACCCGGCCGTTCTTCCGCAGCGCGTCCCTGGCGTTGACCACTAAATTCAACAGCACCTGTTCCATCTGGCCGATGTCTGCCTCAACGGCGCAGACTTCGGAGCACAGATCAAAGCGCAGCTCCACATCTTCCCGGATAAGCCGCATCAGCATTTTGGCGAAATCCTTGATAACCGTGTTCAGATTGATAATCCGGGTTTCCATAACCTGTTTGCGGCTGAAGGCCAGAATCTGGCGGATGAGGTTCGCCGCGCGCCGGGCGCTTTTATCGATCTCCTCCAGACAGGACTGCAGAGGATGGTCCGGCCCGATACAGGAATGGGCAAGCTCGCTATAACCCATGATGGGCGTGAGAATATTGTTCATGTCATGGGCCAGACCGCCAGCCAGGGTTCCCAGGGCCTCAAGCTTCTGAGTGTGGCGTATCTGGGCCTCAAGCACCTTTTTCTCCTTCTCGCCTTGAATGCGGGCCGTGATATCCCGGTCGATACCCCTGAAGCCTGTCACCTGGCCGTCCTCATCAAGAACCGGCCTGCCGCTGGATTCAATGACCACAATCCCGCCATCCTTGTGCAGGCACCGGTGTTCAATAGTCTCAAAACTGACGGCCGCTTTGGCGCTGTTGGAGAAAATCTGCTCATAATCGCAGCTGTCTTGTTCCTCAGCGCGGAGAGCGGCAAACATGTTTTTCCCCAGCAGTTCCTCGGGCGTAAAACCGAAAAGCCGCTCGGAAACCGGCGAGCAGTAAATCAATGTGCCCTGCCGGTCCGCTTCCCATACCCAGTCGCTGGTGGTTTCCACCAGGGAACGGAAGCGGGCCTCGGATTGGCTCAGGGCATTGCGCTGCCTGGCTTCCCGGCAGCCGATATTCCATTTTTCCGTGAGCGACAGGGCCAGTTGTCTGAGTTCTTCGGCGTCAAAGGGTTTACGGATAAAAAGAAATTTTGACGGCGTGCCCAGAGCCTGGGCGATCTCGGACCGTGAACGATCGGAGAAGGCCGTGACGATTACGATTTCAACCAGAGGATCAACACGACGGATATGGGCGGCAGTCTCCACCCCATCCCAGCCGGGCGGCATGCGGATATCAAGAAAGATAACAGCAAAGGGCGCGCGCCGTTTGTTGGCTTCCAGAACCAGTCGGTACCCTTCCTGCCCCTGGCTGGCAAAAGAGAGGGTAAAGCGTTTTTCCTCGCCGGTTGATTTCCCGCCATGCTGTTCAATCAGGCTCGTGATCTGACCCAGCGGAGAATCTGAAGAAAGCGGTTTCGGCGCCAGCACCTCCTGATAGGCTTGCCAGATCTGCCGATCATCATCTATAACAAGTATTCTGTCGTTATCCGTCAGCATGATTTTCTTCTTTCAATCCAGGGGCGAGCGGCAGCCGGATGACAAATTCGGCTCCCTGCCCTGGGCCGTCACTGTTTGCCGTAATGGTGCCTTGATTGGCGATAATATAATTGGCGCAGGAATGCAGCCCAAAGCCTGATCCCGTGCGTTTGGTAGAGTAGCCGAAGGTGAAGAGTTTTTCCCGGTCCTCCGCTTTGAACCCGCAACCTGAGTCCTTGATGCGGCAGACCACCTGGCCCGGCTCTCCCGGCTGAAAAGCAGTGGCTATGGCCAGCCGTCTGCTTTCCGGCGCCGTCTCTTCCATGGCCTCAAAGGCGTTTTTGATGATATTGATCAGAATCTGCAGCAGTTTGGGCTCCTCGGCCCGTATCAGCGGCAACTGACCCAACTCGGTCGTTACCTTTATCTGCCGCTTCAGCAGGGAGTCTTCCAGCATCTCCAGGGCATCGGTCACCAGCTGATTGAAGCTGATATCGGCAAAATTGCCCACCAGCCGGGCATAGCGCATCTGCAGGGCAATAATGGCTTCCACATGCTCATGCTTGTCCTTCACCTTTTTGATTTCATCAATGCATTGATCGTACTCCTGCCGGATACTCTCCGGCAGGAGAGAAATAATGCCGCCAAATCGTTTTTTATCATCGGCGGACAACGCGCCGTCGCGGTCAATCACCTGGCCAAGGGGCGCCAGCGCGGCAGTCAAACCGGTGCGCAGCGGACTTTCCTCAAGTTTTTTTATAAGCAGAGAGAGGCCGATGTGGGCCGGAGTGATGGCATTGCCGATATTGTGCAGCACCCCCACCGCCATTTCCGCCATTCCCGCCTCATGGGCCTGTTGCACCAGGGAAGCCTGAGCCTGCTCAAGATCCCTGGTGCGCGCCGCCACCTTATCCTCAAGGGATCGGCTGTATTCCTGCAGTTGATGGTACGAATCCCGCAATTGGCGGGTCATGCTGTTAAATGACCGGGAAAGGGTGAAGAACTCATCGCAGGCTATTCTGTTAACATGAATTTCGTGTTCCAGATCACCTTCCGCCACCTGTTTGACCCCGGCATTCAGGACATCGATGGAGCGGACAATGGATCGGGTGGCAAAAAGCGCCACCCCGGTGCCAAGCATGAAAAACAGGGCCATGGTGGAATAGAGATAGAGCTTGAACTGCTGCAATCTTGCCGCCCATTCCTGACGGACAAAGCCGATTTCCTGGTCAAGTTTGGCCAGGGAATGGCCGCAGCGCATGCTTCCCCAAAGCTGGCCTCCGCTATAGACCGGCACAATCACCTCCAGAACTTTCGCGCTCTTCCGGACGTGGTATGAAACAGGCTGATCCTTGGGCAGATAATCAGGAAATTTTTCATCAGGCGGCTCTGCGGTGATCTTTTTTTCCTCGGCGGGCAACTGGTCAAGGTGTTTACTCTCCTCGCGCACCACAATATGCCGATCCCGGTCGGCGATGAGACAATAGAGGATTTCCGGATCATTTTCCACCATCTGGCCGGCCATGTTGGACAGCAGGCTGAAGTCGAAACCCGCCACGGCCTCGCCTGCGCTCAGGCTGAGATTGCGGGCCAGGGTAACGGCCCGGCTTTCCTGGGCATCGTTCATCTGATTGATGGTGCGTTGCAGCTGCGTGTCACGGAAGCGGGCCGACTCCTGCATAAAACGAAAGCCGGCCGCTGGAAAAAGTAGACAGAGGATGATCACATTCATCATAATGAGATAAACCCGGATCGATAACCTGCGGCTCTTTATTTTTGTCATGGTTTCGAGAGGTTCCATTCATTAAGCATACAGGGATTTGAGCAGGGAAAGCAAATAAAACTCAATGGTCAGACAAAAAATGCGGAGCGTCCAGGTTTGCCGGCATTCTCTGCTGAACCGTTTATTGCCACGGGATTATTTTTTTCACGGGAAAAGTGTATGTTTTCACATGGGGAATTGACAATTTATCTCAGGGAGTTCATGATAAAATAATTCATTTTATATTATTAGGAGAAATAATTGGAGAGAGGGAAAATTTTGAAAAAAGGTTGTACGACCGGCATTTTGGCCATGCTGCTGATGGTTCCGGCCACGCTGCGGGCCGCAGACCCTGATGAAGCAAACATCACGGCTTTTGAAGAGATGTTCGGGGAGCATCTCCAGGAAGAGGATGTCTACCGGGCTGACCGTCTGCTGATAACAGCCACCGGCAGCCTCAAGCCGGTTCATCTGGCGCCCTCGGTGGCGTCGGTGATCACCAAAGAGGACATTGAAGAAATGGGTGCCACTACTCTTGACGAGGTGCTGGAAACGGTACCCGGGCTGCATGTGGGAATAGGGACCACAGGTCTGGCCGGCTCACCAATCTATTCAATCCGCGGCATCCATACCGTTTTTAATCCACAGCTTCTCCTGCTGATTGACGGTATTCCCCATACCCTGGCGCAAACCGGCTCACGGCCATATCAATTCCGGATGCCCGTGGCCAATATCTCGCGCATCGAGGTGGTGCGGGGACCGGGCTCCGCGGTACACGGGGCGGATGCCTTTGCCGGCACCATCAATATCATCACCAAGGATGGCCAGGAGATTGGCGGCACGCAAACGGGGGTAAGGGGGGGATCCTTCGACACCTATGATGCCTGGCTGCAGCATGGCGGCAACTATGGCGGTTGGGATCTTGCGGGGAGCCTTGAATATGTTACCTCCCAGGGAGATGATGACCGGATTGTCGGGGAGGATCTGCAGACCATATTTGATAATGCCTTCAGAACCGCCGCCTCCTTGGCACCCGGCCCCATGGATACGGATAAAAGGATCTTCGACGGTCATATCAGCGCACGAAAGGACAACTGGACGGCCCGGTTCTGGACCTATGCCCATGACGATACCGGACTAGGGACAGGGGTTTCCCAGACTTTGTCACCGGACAGCTATGCGGATGGAGAATGGTACCAGGGTGAAATTAATTATCATAACGACAAGTTGCGCCGTGACTGGGCACTTGATCTCCGCTTCTATTATATTTACAGTTACAATTATTCCTATCTGACGATTCTGCCCCCGGGAACGGTATTGCCTATCGGGGCGGACGGTAACCTGGACACGCTTAATCCCGTCGGACTGACTACTTTTACAAACGGGTACATCGGTAGTCCGTACCAGATTGATCAACATCTCGCCGGGGAAACCGCGCTTTTTTATTCCGGTTTCAACCAGCATCTCGTCCGTTTTGGAACCGGCTATAAATATATCAAGGAAGATACGGAAGAATATAAGAATTTCGGTCCCGGCGTCATCAATGGCACTGAGAGTGTGGTGGACGGCACTCTCACCAATGTAACGGACACCGCCTATGTCTATCAGCCTGAGGAAGATCGTAAAATCACCTTTCTCTCTCTGCAGGATGAGTGGGCCTTTGTTCGCAACTGGGAGCTTACGGCGGGGGTAAGGTATGACAATTATTCCGATTTCGGCAATACCGTTAACCCTCGTCTGGCCCTGGTCTGGCAGACCCGTGCTGATCTAACCAGCAAACTGCTTTATGGGCGCGCCTTCCGGCCTCCTTCCTTTGCCGAGTTATATGCGCAGAATAACCCGACGGCGACTGGTAACCCTGATCTTGATCCTGAAACCATTGACACCCTGGAGCTGGCCTTTGACTATCAGCCTCTCGTGAATTTGCGGACAATAGTCAATGTTTTTGCCTATGAGATAAATGATCTCATCGATTATGTCCGTCCGCCAGGCGAGGTGAATAGTATCGCCCAGAATGCCAAGGACCAGAAAGGGCATGGTTTTGAACTGGAAGCGGATTGGCAGGCGACCAAGACCATTCGTTTGCGCGGCAATTTTGCCTACCAGAGAGCCAAAGACAAGGAGACAGACCAGCTCATCCATGACGCGCCCGGCATGCAGTTCTATGTCAATGCCCACTGGCAGTTCCAGTCGGACTGGTCCCTGGATGGCCAGTATTTCTGGATTGCTGACCGCCACCGTGCGGCAGGGGACCTGCGAGAGGATATCGATGACTACGACCTGGTCAATATGACTCTCAGGAGAAAGAATATCTTCATGAACCTGGATGCCGCCCTGGCCGTGCGCAACCTCTTTGACGAGGACGCGCGGGAGCCGGGCCTTGCCACCCAGCCGAATGACTATCCGTTGGAAGGCCGAAGTTTCTGGGCTGAGCTACGTTACTCTTTCTAGTGATAAGAGGATGCGAAGCGATACTGTGTTCGATCCGGGGTGTCGATGGGGGACTATTTCATGCCGAAGATGAAAGACAAGGTCCAAAAACGCCAGGTGAAATTCGTCAGCCGCAGCGTCACCAGAATATGGGATGAGCAGGCCTCTGAGCACAATCCTTTTCTGGCCGAGCACTGTCGCTGTTATGGTTATGACCTGTTGGAGCTCATGCGAAAGTGTAGTTTCCCCGAGGTATTGTATCTTCTTTTCCGTGGCGAGTTGCCCACAGGGGAGCAGGCGCGATTACTTGAGACATTGATGATCGCCTTTATCAACCCCGGGCCTCGACATCCGGCCACCAGGGCGGCCATGTATGCCGGGGTCGGTAAAACCAATACCTCCCGCATCCTGCCTATTGCTTCCTCTGTTTTAGGGGGCGCACATCTCGGTAGCGAGGAGGTGGAAGCTGCAATGCTCTTTATCAAGCGCCATTACAGATTCGCTCCATCACGCATTACCGGTGATCTCATAGACGGATTAGCAGAAGGAGAAGAAAGGCAAGGGGATTTTCATGTCGCCCCGGGATTTGGCAGCCGGTTCGGCGGGATTGATCCCCTCCCTCAGAAGATTGCGGCCATGCTGGCTGGTATGTCTGCAGGCGCATCCGCTTTGCAATGGGGATGTTCTCTGGTTGAAAAATTAACCCCTTATAAAATGGGCTGGCTGGTTCCGGGTGTTGCCGCAGCGGTATTAGTCGACCTGGGCTTTCTCCCTCAGGCAGGCGCGGGGTTATTCCAGCTGATATGTTCTCCGGGCTTGTTGGCGCATGGTCTTGAGCTGGCCGGTCCCTATACCCCCATTACCGCTATGCCTTTTCTGGATGAGGACCATTATATCATTGAACCGGAAGCACGAAAAAGATGATGTCGCCTTTTGGCAGGAAAGGCGGGGAATAATCCGTACCCGTAAAGGTGGCTGGATTCCCGGGGGAATCGTGCATAATCACGGTTATTCCCTGGTTGACGATCTGATCGGCAAGGCCTCTTATTTCCAGGTGTTAATATTGAATGTGACAGGCCGTTTTCCTGAGCGTCGGCTGGCGGACTGGCTGGAGGCCCATTTTATTTGCCACAGCTATCCGGACGCCCGTATATGGTGCAACCACATCGGCAGTTTGGCCGGCACCATGCAAGCCAGCCCCGTCGCTGCCTCCTCTGCCGGTGTCTTGGCCTCTGACTCACGGATGTACGGGCCGGGAACGATACTTGCCTTTATTGATTTTATCACGGATGCAGTTGTGAAAAAGAGGAATGGGACATCGGCTGAGGAAATTGTGCGTCTCTGCCAGCGACGACCTGCGGCCAAGCCGACGATTTTGGGGTATGCCAGGCCTGTGGCGAACGGTGATGAACGTATCCCGGCCATGGAACGTGTTACCCGGGAACTTGGTTTTGCCCGGGGAAAACATCTTGCCCTGGCCTTTGAAATTGATGAGGTAATGCACCGGCAACATAACGAGAGAATGAATCTGTTAGCCTACAGTATTCCGTTTCTGTGTGATCAAGGTTTTTCCGCCAAAGAAATATACCGGCTATTAAGCGTTCTGGTATGTTCCGGAGTGCTTGCCTGTTATTCGGAGGCCGCCGACAATCCCCCCGAGTCTTTCTTTGCTCTGCAATGCTGCGATATCGACTACCAGGGGCCAAAGCCGCGTGAGGTTCCTTCCCTTGAATAATTTTTTATAAGTCTCCCTCGTTAACTGTATTGTAAGCAAGTCGGGTGTTATATCAAAAAACGCGCTGGAGGATTTATTTTAACCAGCAGCGTAGGAGTATGTCCATATGAACACGGCGGAATTAATTGTCACTGCCCTGAGGCGCATGGGGATCAAATATATCTTCGGCATTCCCGGCGGGGCCATCGAAGATCTGAACACCGCTATCTTCAATGAGCCGGCAATTGTTTCCATCGTCACCAAGCATGAGGAAGGGGCAGCCTTCATGGCTGACGGCTACGCCAGGGTGTCAGGAGAGCTGGGAGTCTGCTGCGCCACCTCCGGCCCCGGCGCTTCCAACCTGATCACCGGCCTGGCTTCGGCCTGCGCCGATTGCATTCCTGTGCTGGCTCTCACCGGCCAGGTGGCCACCTCGGTTTTCGGCAAGGGGGCTCTGCAAGAATCAGGGGATGAGGGGATGAATATCGTTTCCGTCTTCAAAAACTTTACAAAATATTCGGGCATGCTGATCAGTGAACAGCGAGCCGAGTACATGCTCCGCAAGGCCATCCGGTCCGCCCTGTCCGGGCCGACCGGCCCGGTGCACTTGAATCTCCCCATCAATATGATGAATAAAAAAGTCGTCGAACAGGGCGAATGTTTTCTGCAGCGCGATATCCGCATGTTTGATGCGCAGGGCATCAAAGAGGCGGTCAAAAAACTGGTGGCGGCCACCCATCCGGTTATTGTCGCCGGCTGGGGGGTCAGCTTGTCAAAGGCCGCGTATGAATTGCGGGAACTGGCCCAGCTTCTGCAGGTGCCGGTTGCCACCTCGCCCAAGGGCAAGGGGGTCTTTCCGGAAAATCATCCGCTTTCCCTCGGTGTGCTCGGCTTTGCCGGCAATCCCGCGGCCAAACAGTATATCATTGAAGAAGAGGTGGATGTGCTGCTGGCAGTGGGCACATCCTTCAATGAGATGATGACAGGCGGCTGGGATCAGAAACTGAAACCGACAGACAGTCTGATTCATATTGATATCAATCCCTGCACCATCGGCAAGAACTATTGCACGACCATCGGCCTTGAGGGTGATGCCCGCATGACTCTCAAGGAGTTGAGTAAGGCGGTGTTGGAAGAGCGCTCATGTCTGGGGATAAGGCCCCGCACCCGCCTGGCTGTCAAGGTGGCGGAATTAAAGAGCAAGGCTGCAACGACGGATGAGGTTCCGGTGTCCAGCAACGGATTATACCACCCCAGATGCCTGGTTGAAGACCTGCAGAAAAGCTGCCCGGAGGACACGATTTTTTTCGCCGACATGGGCTCCATCATGGCCTGGGCCACTCGCTATATGCGCTTTAAGATCCCCTACTGTTTCTACATGGGCATGGGATTCGGTTCCATGGGGTACGCGGTGGCCGCGCCGGTCGGCGCGAAGCTGGCCAGACCGGATAGGCCGGTGGTGACCATGGTGGGAGACGGCAGTTTTCAGATGAACGGCTTTGAGGTGGCGACAGCGGTCAATTATGATATTCCCGTGGTCTGGGTGGTATTCAACAATGCCATGCTGGGCATGGTCTACCATGGCCGCCGTCTCTTCAGCACCCCGGTGCCGGACGGGCTGACCCCGCGCTTCAAGCGGATCGATTTCGCCCAGGTAGCTGAAGGATTGGGGGCCCGGGGGATCAGAGTGGAACAGCCCGGTGCCATTACCCCGGATTTCATGGCTGATGTGCTGCGGGCTGGCAGACCGACGGTGATTGATGTCTTGATCGACGAGGAGGCGGTGCCGCCCATTCATTCCAGGATCAAGACAGTGGCTCAGCAGGGTTGACGGCTGTGGCGGGAGTTGCCGGTTCCCGCGTTGCGTATCAGGCGTTTACTCCACTACTTCGCTGGCCATGCCCAGAGCCTGGGTGCTGAGAGGGATGCCGATACGTTCCGCGGTGCGCTGATTGAGCAGGATGCGGGTGCCGAGCGGCTCCATTACCCCGATGGCTTTGGGCAACTGGCCCCGCTGCATGATGTTTCTGGCCATGGAGGCCGCCTGGGTGCCGATATTGTCCATGTCGGGCAGGACCGACAGCAATATGCCGATCTCCGCCAGATTGGCACCCTGACCGATGCAGACCAAGCGGTCCTTGATGCACCGCTCCTTTACCCAGTCCATGTTCTCCACCGTGTAGGTAAGAGGATCATTAAGCAGCCAGAAACCGTCAACCTGGCCGGAGAGCTGGCGATAGGCGCCCTTGAACTCTGCCGGGGAGCTGATCCGGCGCTCCGGCAGATCCAGGCCGAGCATGGCGGCCGCTTCCCTGGCTTGGGTCACAATCTCCTTCGAGTGGTCCTGACTGTAAATTACTCCTATCCGGTGGGCTGTCGGGACCAGCATGCTCAGGGTGAGAAACTGAATGCCCGGAGTTACCTCCGAGGCAATGCCTGCCATATTATCCTGGCCATCGAGGAGGTTATACTTCTGCCAGTTGAAGACCATGGCGAAGATAACCGGAATTTCCTGGTGCTGTCTGGTCCAGAGTTTGGCGGCATAGGCGGCCTTGGCGCCCAGGGCGAAAATCAGACCAGGACGGCTGGCCAGCAGCCGATCCATCAGCTGCGGATCGCGGCGAATATCGCCCTGGAGATTATAAATCTGCACCTCCATGCCGATGTCATTGCTGAAGGCGCTGACGGGTCTCAGGTAGGCCTGTTCGCTATCGCTGAGCAACACAGCCACCTGCTGCTCCGCCTGCTGGGCCGATAGTGCCGGAGGAAAAGGCAGAATCAGCGTCAGGACAATCAATATCTTAATGGGAAACAGTTTGCCAGCCATCGATATGCAGCATCTCCATAATAGCGGGAGAGGGGGATCTCCCATTCTGCGCCATAAATATTTTTTTTACCAGCTCGATATCCGCCGGATCAAGTCTGCCAGCCATCATGCAAAGCAGAGGCATGGGTATGGGATTCGATTCGATCAGGGGCTCCAGCATTTCCACAAGCTTTGTGTCCAGTTTGTCAACGGCCGACAGGGTATCCCTGCCCACCACCGCGGCATCAACATGGCCAAGGGATACTGCGAAGAATGCGTCGGCATCTTTGGAAATATTGACGATATGATTTTGCAGGAGATCAACATTCCTGCGGTCGAACAATTCCCGGCTCACAGACTCGCCGCTGTCAGGTCCCATGGTGGTCATGGCCACGGTGCGCCCGGAAAAGTCGGCAAGTTTCAACGATGAAGACTTGCGCACCAGCAGAAGTTTGGTGTAATACGGCCGGCCGTGGCGCAGCGGGGTTAATAACGGGATGAGACCCAACTCCTTGCCATGGCATCGATAGTACCATTCTGGCAGAAAAACCAGGGCAGGGGGGCTGCTTTTCAGCTTGTTGTCAAAATCGACTTTATGGGCAAAGGGCTGGAAACGGGCGGGTAAGCCTTCCTGGGCAAGGAATCTGTCCATCTCGCGCTTGAGATGGGAAAGGTTGATCTGAGACGAGTCTGGATAGTAAAAATAGAAATCAACCGATTCCGCGGCCGGGCAGAAACCAGCTTGCAGCAAAACAAAAAACAGGATGATGCACAAAATGCGTATCATGCGCCGACACACATCAGCAGGATGCGTCCTATGGATTTTACCGGCAAAAAACTTCATTGTAATTATTTATACACCATTTCATCAGGCATCACAAAAAAGAATAGTTGTTTAATAAATATTGCTAGTGTTGGCGGAAATCTGAATTTCAGTATTATGGTGCTTGCGACCGCAGTTTTTGCATGATCAACGGGGTGTTGTCCGAAAATATGGTTCAGCCGCGGGGCGGTTGCCAGCCGTCATGATGAGTTTTGCCGGTGACATGCCCCATTGTCTCTTGCTGAAAAAATTGGAGAGCAGTAAATTCGCCGACAGCAGGATTGTATTATCCCATGAAAAATGATGGCTTCAAAAAAAATCCTGGCGCAGGATTTCCGTGACGATAAATCGTGAAGTTGTCATGCACTGTATGGCTGTCGAGAGGTTTTTTTACGAGACAGTCAAAAGAGAGAATGGTTGCAGCGGGGTGTTATGAAAAGAATCGAAGCATGTCTGGCGCTGGGCGGCAGCGATCACATGGCGGGAATTTCCCGGACAGCGGTTCAGGCGGCGCTCACGGCAGGCCATGTTCTGGCCGGATTATATCACAAACCGCACCAGGTCAGGTACAAGGGGGAAATCGATCTGGTGACGGAAGCGGATGTGGCGGCCGAGAAGTGTATTCTTGATATCCTTGCCGCGCAGTGCCCTGCCAGCAAAATTTTATCCGAGGAGTCGCATGCCGTTTACCGTGCAGCGCCGCAGGAGCCGGTGTGGATTATCGATCCCTTGGACGGCACCACCAATTTTGCCCATGGCTTTCCCTGGTTTGCCGTGTCCATCGCCTATGCGGAAAAGGGTAAGAGCCTGATCGGTGTCATCTATGCGCCGATGCGGGATGAGCTGTTCTTTGCCTGCCGTGGGGGCGGGGCATGGCTGAACGGAGCAAAGATTAAGGTGTCTGCCACCACGGAGTTGCTGAAGTCTCTTTTGGCCACCGGCTTTCCCTATAATGTCAGGGAGAAGCCTGATGCGGTGCTGGCAGCGCTCAGAAAATTGCTGACCCGCTCCCAGGGGGTGCGAAGGGCCGGGGCCGCGGCCCTGGATCTGGCCTATGTGGCCTGTGGCAGGCTCGATGGCTTCTGGGAGATCAACCTCAAGCCCTGGGACACCGCCGCCGGCCTCCTGCTGGTGGAGGAGGCCGGCGGCATGGTCACTGATTTCAAGGGGGGAAACTATACTCCCTTTGTGCCGGAGCTTGCCTCGTCAAATGGCTTGATTCATGCTGAGCTGACTGCCCTGCTGCAGGAATTTTCCGCGAACCGTTAGCCGATTGCCAGGGACTCACCGCTTCATGACCGATCAGCAGGGTAAGGAAAAATAATCATGCTCAAGCTTCTCCTGAAGATGCTTTTTTTCATGCTGGTGCTGGCTGCCCTATTTCTCCTTGAGTTTCACCTTTTCGGCCAGGATTTTGAGCTGCTGTTCAGCCAGCAGCGCTGCATCGAGTGGTTCAACCGGATAAGGCCTTACGGCTGGGCCATCGGCATCGGCCTGCTGATGGGCGATCTCGTCCTGCCTGTCCCGGCCACCGGCATTATGGCGGCATTGGGCAATGTCTACGGCGTTATTGCCGGCACCCTGTTTGGTGTCATCGGTTCGGCCGGGGCTGGTTTTATCGGTTACGGAGTGGCGCGTTTCCTGGGCAGCAAGGGCAGCCGTTTTCTTGCCTCGAAGGAAGAGCTGGATCGGTTTCAGGGTCTGTTTGACAAATGGGGCGGCATGGCCATCATCATCAGCCGCATCATGCCTGTTCTGCCGGAGGTGTTGACGATCCTGGCCGGTATCGCCCGCATGGATCCGGTCAGGTTCAGTGTCTCTCTGCTGCTGGGCAGCTTTTTCACCTCCCTGCTTTTTTCCTGGATCGGCTATGCCTCCAGGTCGCTGCCCGGTTATGGCATGCTGGCCGCTGTCCTTATTCCCCTGCTCATCTGGCCCGTTTTTCTCAAGTTGGTCCGCCTGCGCCAAAAAGACTAGATTTTTGTCCCGGGTATACCCCCGCCTGACCGTTTTATTATTTTCATCTGCCGGCAGCAGCGGGTCCGCCGTTTCGGCAGTCACCACTGTCCTAATGAGATTATCCTTTTTTTTCAACCTATTCTCTGTTCGGCATTAAATTAAATCGGCAATAAAAAATTGACTTTTTGTTGGGCTTGGCCATAAAATTTTCCATAACATTTGGCCTGGTTCGGCTGAGTCCTATCAGCTTTATACAAATTAACGACATGCGGGGGGAGAAAAGATGAAGAGGACATTGACTTTTGTTATTACCGGTTTGTTTTTACTGGCAGGTGCATTTGCAGCTGGCGCAGGGGAGAAGGCGCCGCAGAAGGTCATTGATCTGGCCAATACAACCCTTGCCGCCATTGGCTCGGATCCGGTCATTATCCAAGCGGTCAAGGATGAAAATGCCAAAGGCAAGACCCTGGCCCAGATCCAGGAGAAAGACACGGCATGGAAGGCCTTTGCCGGCCTGGCCGACTACATGAAAGCCATCATGGATTCGGAATGCGGCAAACATGTTCGCAAAATTCAGGAGAGCGCCCCGTATTATGCTGAAATTTTTGTCATGGACAACCAGGGCGCCAATGTGGCCATGACCGACAAGACTTCGGATTACTGGCAGGGGGATGAGGATAAATTCCAGAAATCCTTTGCCGGCGGCGCAGGCGCCATCTTTGTTGATGAGGTCAAGTTTGATGACAGCACCCAGGCCTACCAGGTGCAGGTGTCCGTACCGGTGAAGGATGGCAGCCAGGCCATCGGCGCCATTACCTTTGGGATTGATGTGGATAAGATCTGATCCAACCGCATGGAGGTTGCCGGTTCATTATGCAGCCGTATTGACTGGCATTAAGTAAAATCACAAGGGGGGCGGTTGGCGTGAAATGGTTAAAAAATATCAAGGTGGGGGCGAAGCTCTCTATCAGCTTTACGGTCATGATTGTCTTTATGGCCGTGATCGGCGCAGTCGGTTACCGGAGCATCAACGTCATCTACAGTCATCTCGAAGGGATTTTTGCCGTCAACCTGCCCGGCATTGATTACCTGCTCGAAACGGACCGGGACCTGCAGCAGCTGCTGGTGGCGGAACGTTCCATGATCTATGCCAATGCCCAGTCGGAAGAATTCAAGGGAATGGTAAATGAATATGAAACGAACCTGAAGCAGGCCGGCGAGCGTTGGGAAAAGTATAAGGCCCTTGCCGCAACGCCTGAGGAAAAGGCGGTGATTGCCGAGTACGAAAAGGCGCGGGAGGAGTGGCAGGCTGTTTCCAGAAGGGTGGTTGCCGGCCGCATTGCCGATACCAGGGAGGGACGGCGGGAAGCCCTTGATCTCTCGTTGGGAGTGGCCAAGCAGAAGTTTGAAGCGATGCGGGAATATCTTGACCAGCTTACCGGCATCAACTTGAAAATGGTCGACAGGGCGCATGGAGAATCAGGGAAGACCTATCGCGCTACGGTGATTTTTTTGCTGGCCACGCTAGGCCTGGGCCTGTTGGCAGCTGTTCTGCTGGTGTTGGCTTTGAGCCACGGCGTAACCAGGCCGTTAAAAATCATGATTGACGAGCTCTCCGCTGCCGCCAAGAAGGTGAATGCCGGATCGGCCCAGTTGGCCGCCGGCAGCCAGTCATTGGCCGAGGGGGCTTCCGAGCAGGCCGCCTCCATTGAGGAGACGTCCGCCTCCATTGAAGAACTTTCTTCCATGACCAAGGCCAATGCCGGCAATGCCGACGCGGCGCGGAGCATGATAGGGACTGCCTCGGGGATCGTGGACAAGGTCAACCGGCACATGGGCGACATGGCTGCCGCCATAGCCGAGGTCAATAAGTCAAGCGAGGAGACGGGCAAGATCATCAAGACCATTGATGAGATTGCCTTTCAGACCAATCTTCTGGCACTCAATGCCGCGGTTGAGGCGGCCAGGGCAGGTGAGGCCGGGGCTGGATTCGCCGTCGTGGCCGATGAGGTTCGCAACCTGGCCTTGCGGGCGGCCGAAGCGGCAAAAGACACGGCACGTCTGATTGAAGATACCATCAGGGCCGTGCAGAATGGCAGCAACCTCACCCGTCTGACCCAGGCTGCCTTTGCCGAGAACATGGAAATTTCCAGAAAAGTGGCCGAATTGGTTGAGGAAATTGCCAGCGCTTCCAGCGAACAGGCCCAGGGCATCGAACAGTTGAACAAGGCGATTTCGGAAATGGATAGTGTGGTGCAGCGGGTGGCGGCCAATGCCGAGGAATCCGCCTCGACATCGGAAGAAATGAATGCCCAGTCGGAACAGCTGCAAGGCATGGTTCACGAGTTGACCGCCCTGGTAGGTCGGGCGGCAGAGGGCAAGGGCAGCCATCGTATTGCCAAAGACAGGGAGCGTCAACTTAAAAAAGAACCGGTGCAGGTGCAGGGCAGACCTGTTCTTGCCGCCCCTGCCCGCAAGGAGGCGAGGAGGCAGAGCAAGGCCGGGCAGGCAAAAGAGATGAAACCCGAGCAGATCATCCCGTTGGATGATGAGGATTTTAAGGACTTTTAGAAAGTTGCCGACAAAAAAAGCAGGCATAAAAAAAGGGGCGGATAAAGCCCCTTTTTTTTATGTGGTGCAGAGATATGGTCAGCTGGCGCTGTATTTTTTTCTGGCAAATCCTGCCAGTCCCGCCAGGCCGGTGCCAAACAGCAGCATGGTGGCGGGTTCGGGAACGGGTTCCGTAGTCGTTCCTGTGCTGACATCATGGGAAAAGGGGGCAAATTCCATGCTTTTTATAACTGGATTTCCTGCGGCGTCAAGGGTATAGCCATAGAGGTCGAAATGAATGCCGTAATTCGGATCAAGATTTGAAATGTCAACGGAGAAGGATGCGTAATACAACAGGTCTCCGGTGGTAGAAAGTGTTGGAATTCCTTCTTGAGTCTGGACATCATATGCCTGTGCGGTATTATTTGGGTTAAAAGTAAAGGCGAATTCCTTGTAGAAGGTGTCGAAAATGTCGTGGCTCTGCAGGTCGTCACTGTCGGCTATGATGGCCACAGGTGGTGTGCCCCATGCCATGTCAGAGGTGACATTGACTGTTGTCCTGTTGAAAATTATAGATCCATAACTGCCGCTCTCATCAACTTCCGCTTGCGGGGTTAATGCCGCAGAGATAAAAAAATGGTAATCGGCAAAATTGTATTTTTTATCAATCTTAGATGGATCAAGCAGGGCATAGAGGGTAAATTGATCTCTCGTTGTTACCGTTGACTCCTCCGTACCCCCCACATAGATGCCCGGGTCTGCGTCAAGTTGCAGCAAGGGGAGGGCCTGCGCAAGGGGAGCGGCACTGAAAAGCAGAACAGCACTGAGCGCGATAAGTTTTTTCATTTCCCTGACTCTAATTTATTTTTTTAATATGAATTGGCCATGGTTGCAGTATATTAGCCATTTGGACTTTGCTAAATAATAGGCAAATTTTGGGCCGCATTGTGGTATTCTGTATAACATTTTGTTTATGTTGTATTTTTTGGAATTATCTGCAGGGAGGTAGGCAAGAGAAGGAAATTCATTTTCCGGATTTCCGGTCCGTTTCCCTGGAAATGCCTATCGTTTTTTTTTTGCTTTTTTTCGCTCATCATATCATTTCATGCCGGCATAACAGCTTTTCATGTCACATTTCTATTTCATTGCCCTCATCTTCCTGGCCGCGGGCTTTACCCAAGGGGTATCCGGCTTCGGCTCGGCCCTGGTGGCCATGCCTCTGTTGCTTCTTTTTCTGGATGCCAAAACCGCGGTGCCGCTCTGCATGCTGAACGGTCTGATCATCACCGCCTTCCTCTCGCTGCAGCTGCGTAAGAATGTTGACTGGCGGAAGATAAGGCCGCTGCTCATCGGCTGTTTGCCGGGTATCTACGTGGGAGCGCGTTTTCTCAAGGAGGCCGACAGCGACCTGATCAAGCTTCTGCTGGGGGTGATGCTGGTCGGCTATGCCCTGCACAACATGTTTGTTAAGCCCAGGCCAAGGACCATAGCGCCTTTCTGGTCCTATATCGCCGGGTTCTTCACCGGGGTGATCGGCAGCGCCTTCAGCGCCGGCGGGCCGCCGACCATCATTTACACCACGCAGCACGGCTGGGACAAGGATGATATCAAGGCCACGCTATCCGTGTTCTTCTTTACCACCGGTATCTTCATGGTCGGCGCCTATTCCCTGGCCGGACTGATAACCACGGCCGTGCTGCGTTCTTTTTCCGGGTCCGCTGCCTTTGTCCTGCTGGGGGTCATGGCCGGCTCGTTTTGCTATGGCAAGGTGAGAACGGAAACCTATCTGAAGATCATTCTTAACTTGTTGGTAGTGATGGGGGGAATGTTGATTTTTTCGGCCCTGTAAGGCGTTGATCAGCGCTGCACCACGGCATAGCCTTTGCGGCGCAGGAGATCCACCACGCTGCTCGGACCCACCAGGTGGCCAGCTCCCACCACAACCAGGGTCACCGGTTCGCGTTTTAAGATTTTTTCCAGTACCGGCAGCCAGTTTTTATTGCGTTGCAGCACCAGCCGTTCATACTGTTTCGGGTAGCCGGCAAAGCTTTTGGCGATAAGGTTAAACAGCTGCTGCCCGTCGCCGTTTTTCCAGGCGTTTTCCATCTCTGCGGACAAGGCGTCGGCGCACTGCAGGTCATTTAGGGTCTGCAGGAGAAATTCCTCCTGCTCCTGCCGGGACTGGCTGTAAAAAAGGCTCAGCTGAAACTCAACCGATTCCAGCGGGATTATTTTCTTTTTGTCCTGTTTGGCCTTGGTGTAGAAATGTTCATCCAGGCCGTACTGCGCCAGAAAGCCCAGTCTCTCAAGATCTGTCACCGTAAGCGTCAGGGCGCAGAGCCATGGTTTCATCTGCGTAACCTTTTCTTCCGGGATTTTCAGATCAGCCATCTTCTGCTGCAGCCGCTGCCAGGTTTTCGGGCTGAGCTGCTGCTGCAGGGTCTGGCCGGCCGGCAGCCGGCCGTAGGTGACGATTTTCCGCTGCATGGCCGGGGTGTCCATCTGGTCCATATCCGTTTCAAAAACCACGGCGCGGCTGGCGGCGTAGATCTCTTCCATGAGCGGCGGCAGGGGATAGGAGTCCTTTTTCAGCACATGGAGCGAGCCCAGCAGATAGAGGGTATTTTCCCCTGAGCTTATCTGCCAGAGGGTGTTTTTTGCCTGGACAGGAACAGCCAGCAGCAGGATGAGGAGCAGCCACAAATTGATGACGGATAAGCGGCGGCGCGGGGTTATTTTCACGGCTTTTCTCCTTGTTGATCCGGTTGCCAGCTAGCGTTCCGGAAAATTTCCCCGGTGATTTCCCTGTAGGCTTCGAGCTTTTTTGTTTTCTGGATTTTTTTCAGGATTTTCGCCCCATCGGCAAAAGAGCCGGCCAGATAGAACCAGAGCCCTTTCATGCGGCCCAGCACCGGGGAAGGACCGGAAAGCATTGCCTGGTAGCAGGCCAGCAGTTCATCATGGAAAGCGGCCAGGGTCCGCAACGGCTCAGCCGGCAGGGCCATGTGCTTGATGCGGGCGGCGAGAAAGGGATCAGTCAAGGCGCCCCGGCCGATCATCCAGCTTTGCACCGCGGGAAAGCGCCCTGCCAGCTTCATATAGACGGCATGACTGGTGATGTCGCCGTTGTAAACAACCGGATGGCGGCAGAGTTCCAGGCAGCGGGCAAAGGTGTCGAGATCAACCGTGCCTTCATACATCTGGATGCCGGTGCGGGGATGGATGATCACCTCTTTTAAGGGAAACCTGTTGAAAACGGGCAGCAGGGCAAAGATCTCTTCGGGATCCCGGCGGCCCAGTCGTGTTTTGACGGAGATGGCCAGCGGCAGGCCCTGGTGGACTTTGTCGAGAAAGGCCTCGATCTGGTCAGGGAAAGGCAGCAGGCCTGAGCCGCGCATCTTATTGGCCACCATGGGGTAGGGGCAGCCCAGGTTCCAGTTGACCTCGGTATAGCCCAGCTCAGCCAGGAGGCGGGCCGTGGCGATGAAATGCTCGGCATTTTTGGCGAGAATCTGCGGCACCACGGGCAGCTGTCTGTTGTTTTCAGGCAGCAGGTCCCTGAATTTGGCGGGTTTGATCCTGCAGCCCTGGCAGGTGGAGATGAAGGGGGCCACCGCCCGGTCAAAACCCGGAAAGAAGCGGATGAAGATATCCCGGAAGGCCGCCTCGGTGATGCCCCGCATGGGGGCCAGGATGAGGGCGGGGCTCATGGCGCCTGCTGCAGGGCGGCCTGGCGGTCATACTCCCTGATGATGTCATTGGTGATGTCAAAGCTTGCGTCATTGTAGAAAACACTGCCGGAATTTTTGTTGAGGACATGGGTGAAGCCCTTGTTCGTGGCATATTTTTCCACGATGGACTGGATTTCGGCAATGACGTGGCTGATCATTTCTTTCTCCAGCTGGTCAAGCTGCCCGGTCTGGCCGGCCCCGCGCATCTCCTCGAATCTCTCCCGTGCCTGCCTGCCGCGCAGGGATTGATTGATGACCTGCTGGATATCAATCACACCGATGATCGGTATGGGCCGGTCGGGCTGTTGCGCTTGCGGGGTATTTTTCCTGGTGATCTTCTGCTGGTCTGCCGCGATGATTTTTTTTTCATCCGTCTGCGCCAATTGCCCATCCGGCTTCTCCTTGATCAGAGAGCTGTGGACCCAGCCGGGTTCGGCGCGGCCGGGCACCTCCACCTTGACCCATTCTTTATGACGGACTAGTATCATCACTTCCGTGCCCCTGCGCAGCGGGGTGATGATCGGTGCGGTTTCGGTGGGAGCGGTGCGCAGATTGGCGTCTTCAGCGATAACCGCCCCGTCCGACGGGGCCGCCCAGGTAACGGTCGCTGACAGGAGCAGCAGCGCCAGTGAGAGGAGGAAACGTGTTGGGGTGCTCATTGCTATCTCTGTGAAAGTATGCGGATAAGTCGTTACCCTGCGGTCGAGCCGGGGGTGCGGGGAAAGGCGATGACGTCGCGTATATTGCCCATGCCGGTGACAAACTGGATGATCCGCTCGAAACCGAGTCCGAAACCGGCATGGGGCACGGTACCGTATCGCCGCAGATCAAGATACCACTGGTAATTTTCCAGAGGGATCCCGGCCTCCTGCATTCTGCCCAGGAGCTGTTCGAAGCGCTCCTCGCGCTGGCTGCCGCCGATGATTTCGCCGATGCCCGGGAAGAGGATGTCCATGGCCGCCACCGTTTTGTTGTCGTCGTTGACCCTCATGTAAAAGGGTTTGATCGTTTTCGGGTAATCGGTGACAATGACCGGCCGCTGAAACAGCGTTTCAGCCAGATAACGCTCGTGCTCGGATTGCAGATCAATGCCCCAGGCAACCGGGAAACTGAAGCTCAGGCCCGATTTTTCAAGCTGTTGCACCGCATCGCTGTAGGAAATGCGGACAAATTCATGCTGCAGGACGTTGTCGAGTCTGGACAGGAGGTCTTTGTCGATAAAACGGGCGAAAAGGTCCATGTCCTCGCCGCAGTTTTCCAGGCAGTTCCTGATGAGAAATTTCAACAGCTCCTCGGCCAGGTCCATATCACTCGTCAGATCGCAGAAGGCCATTTCCGGTTCCAGCATCCAGAATTCGGCCAGATGGCGGCTGGTGTTGGAGTTTTCCGCCCGGAAGGTGGGGCCGAAGGTGTAGACGTTGCCCAGGGCCAGGGCATAGGCCTCCGCCTCCAACTGGCCGCTGACCGTCAGGCTGGCCGGCCGGCCGAAGAAGTCCCGGCTGAAATCCACCGCCCCATCGGCTACGGGCAGCTGCTGCAGGTCAAGGGAGGTGACGGTGAACATCTCGCCCGCCCCCTCACAGTCGCTGGTGGTGATCACCGGCGTGTGGATCTGGAAAAAACCGCGCTGCTGGAAGAATTGATGGATGGCCCAGGAGAGCCTGCTGCGGATTCTGGCCACCGCCCCCAGGCTGTTGGTGCGGCCGCGGAGATGGGCCACGGAACGGAGAAACTCGAAAGAGTGGCGTTTTTTCTGCAGGGGATAGCTTTCCGGCGGAGCCCAGCCATAGACGCTGATTTCCCGGGCGTGCAGTTCCACCTCCTGGCCCTTGGCCGGCGAGGCGACCAGCAGGCCCCGGGCGGCAATGGAGCAGCCGGTGGTGAGCCGGACAACGTCTGCATGGTAATTGGCCAGGGATTCATCGGCAACGACCTGCAGGCCGGCCAGGCAGGAGCCGTCGGTCACGTCAAGAAACGACAGGCCCTTGGAGTCGCGTTTTGATTTCAGCCAGCCCTGAACGAGAATTTCTCGGTTGAGCGGCTTTTCCGTGAGGATCGTCTTGATGCGCAATGTTTTTTCCATGTCGGCAAAGGGTAAAAATTCTTTGATCTGGGTGAAGTTAACGGGTAGTTTGTTTGGACAATGACCGTTTGCGAATGACCTATAGTAAACATTTTTATCGGTTTTTAACAGGAGAATAGAAAATGGCAATAGCGAAAAGACTCGTACCGGCAAATTCCGGTCTGCTCGTCGTCGATATTCAGGAGAGAATGATGCGGGTGATCCCTGAAAAAGATGAGGTGGTGAAAAACAGCGTGCTGCTGCTCAAGGCGGCGCAGATTCTCAGGATGCCCATTGTCGCCACCACCCAGTATGCCGCCAGAATCGGTGAGCTGCTCCCGGAAATCACGGCGGAAATGGGTGATATCCGGCCGCTGGACAAACTTGAGTTCGGCTGTTTCGACAATAAGGATGCGCTGGCAAAGATCCGCTCCTACCCGGCCGTTGAGAGCTGGATTGCCTGCGGGGTGGAAACCCATATCTGCATCTACCAGACCGTGCTGGGCGGCCTGCGGGAAGGCTATGCCATGTGGGTCCCGGCTGACGCCGTCAATTCCCGGGCGGAAAAAAACTACCAGACCGGCCTGGAAAGAATCCGGCAGATCGGCGGCGTGGTGGGCAATACGGAAATGATCATCTACGAGCTGCTGCATCAGGCCGGCACCGCGGAGTTTAAGGCCATGCTGCCGTTTATCAAGTGATACGTAAGTAAATTTTAACTTTTCGAGATCATTATATTGTCAGAGGCGCGTATTTTTTTTAGCGGAAGGCGAGATTTTATTTGAGAAAAATAAATGAGTTCCGATAGGTATGAATGACCTTTTTTATTTTTTTGCCGAGACCTTGAAGGAGACAGATGCCAGAGCGCCCAAATCAGCCGCCAGACAATGATACCGGCCGGAAGAAAAAGGCAGAGCCTGCCGCCGCCGGGCAGGAGCAGGGGACGGTGCAGCCGCTCAGGATGGTGCGGCCCAAAAGGGCCAGGGGGCGGAGGATTGCCGCCTTCCAGGACGAAGTGCAATGGCAGAGCGGCATGAGGGTTTATGATGAATCCTCCTTTGAAAGACTGCGCATGCCCCGTTCGCCCCAGTGGTCGGTGGTATGGTCTGATCTGATGATGACCATGTTCATCCTCTTTGCCGTTCTTTATATCTATCAGTTAAGCCAGCGGGAGGTGCTTTTCGAAAAAGTTCCTGCCGTTGATAGCGGCACCGGGGGGAGGTTGAACGACAGGGGGCCTGTTGAGCCTTTCAGCGAGTCCGCTGACAACCGCCTGGCAAGAATCTATGATCTGAGCCGCCAGGCGGTCGATGCCGACAGTATAAGAGACATTGCCCGGGTGGATCTTGCGCCGGATAAAACGGTAAGGATCATCCTCACCGGCGACCTGCTCTTTGACAGCGGCAGGGCCGAGCTGAAGGACAGCGCCCGGCAGGCCCTGATGAGGATCATCCCCCTGGTTGCCCAGACGCCGTATATGATCAACGTTGTCGGCCATACGGATGATCTGCCGATCCGCACCCCGGAGTTTCCCTCCAACTGGGAGTTGTCCCTTTTCCGGGCAAGCAGGGTCGCCCACTTCCTGATGCAGGAAACCCGTCTTGACGAGAACAGGTTTTATGTGAGCGGCTATGGCTCCACCCTGCCGGTGGCGGCCAACGATACCCCGGAGCACAGGGCGGCAAACCGCAGGGTGGAGATCATCCTGACCAAAGAAAAACCCTCTGCCGCCACAGCTGAAGGTGGTCCATGAAAAATCAGAACATCATCGGCCTCATCTGCTGCACCATCCTCTTTCTGGCGGGATTTATTTTTCCCGGCAATATGGCCCTTTATTTCAATCTGTCCGGTGCACTGGTGGTCTTTGGCGGCACCTTGGGCGCCACCCTGATAACCTACCGGCTGGAACGGCTGAAGATCGTCTACAAGGTGCTGCTTTCCTCCTACCGGACGAAAACAAAGACCCCGGAGGATATTGTCGAGATTCTGGTGGATCTGTCGGTGAAATCAAAGTTCAAGGGGATTCTCTCCCTGCAGGAGGATGAGGAGGAGACCAGCATTCTCTTTCTGCGCCGGGCCCTGGGGCTGCTGGTTGACGGCTATCGGGGCAAGGTGATCCGCGATATCCTCAACACCGAGATGTATTTTTTCAAACTGCGCCGGGAGGACTGCGAACGGGTGATCCGCACCATGGGAGAACTGTTTCCGTCTTTCGGGCTGGTGGGCAGCGTGGTGGGGTTGATCGGCATGCTGGCCGGGGTGGGGGACAGCAAGGTTATTCTCGCCACCGTGCCTATCGCGCTGACTTCCACCCTCTACGGGGTGGTGCTGGCCAACTTCTTCTGCGTGCCCTTTGCCGGCAATCTTCGGGAAAGAACCGACCACGAGCTGCTGCTGCAGAAGATCATCATGGAGGGGGTCATCGCCATTGAAAGCGAAATGGACCCCCGCAGTCTTGAACGCAAACTGCATTCATTTATCACCCCGTCCTCCCGTAACGTGCAGCTTGTTTCTTTAAAGAGGATCCAGGAGCGTTTCCACATCATCGGCGACAGGGAAGAGAAAAGCAATTTTTTGTGATGGCTGGGCCCCGCGTTTTTTTCCGTTTTCCTTTTTTCCCCTCTTTCTTAAATAATGTTGTCAAAACATAATGTTAGGCGTGAAGGGCGCTTGCCGTTCCCCGGCAAATCCTGGCCGCTGGATTTTTTTGCCAAGAAACCTGCAGGTAATTGCTTGATTTTTTAAATGAAATTTTCGTAACATTATTGTGATTGCCTCATGAAAGCTGCAACAGTGGAGGATGACGGTGAAAGAGGAAGGGACAGTCGCGGAACGGCGCAGATACGACAGGCTGGAGAAGGAGTTTGCTTTCCGGTATACGGTTTTTGACGATCTGGCCCATGCCTCCCTTGAGGAAAAGGGGCTGATCCTTGATATCGGCGGCGGCGGTCTTCGTTTTCTCTCCTCGCGGCGCTGGGTGAAAAATGACCAGCTGCTGATGCAGCTCGATTTCGCCGGATGGCGGATCGATGATGCCGGCTGTATCACCATCCAGGGCAGCAACGAGTGCACCAGCATGCTGGTCATCGGCTCCGTGATGTGGTCCGCGGAAACGGCTCAGGAGGATCAGTATGAGGTAGGGATCAGGTTCACTGCGCGAATGCATACGGATAAATAAGGATGTTGACAACAGAGACAGGGCTATGAGCAATAAACCGGAGATTTACCTAGAAATCGGCGCCAGTTTTTTCAGAATTCCCACCCCTGAGGCAAATTATAACATCACCATACTTGGCAGCCAGGAGACCTCTGTCACCAGGGTGGTGGAAAAGATAGTTGAAAAGGAGAAGCAAGCGGCGCCCGCCTATGACGCAAGCGCCATGGCGGCAGTTTCCGCCGGCCTTTCCGCCGCGGAGACGGATGACTTTTACCGGGAGGTTTCCAGCGAAATCTACCGGGACATCGGCCAGCTGGCCAAAAATCTCAGCGTCACCATCATGGATATCCCGGCCGAGGACCGCCAGAAAAAGCGGGTAGCGCTTGATGAGGCCGGCGATAAGATTGAAGATGCCAAGAACCAGTTGAAAGATATAGTTGAGATGACCGAGAGGGCGGCCATGCAGATCATGGACAAAGTGGAGGATGTCCAGGGGGAAACCGATAATGTCAAGAATCTGCTCTCGGCCCTGAAGAATCACCCAGCCTTTTCCATAACCGAACCTGTCGCCGCCATTGATGATCCGGAGGACGGATGCCCGATTGCCGAGGAAACAAAGGCCCTGCAGCAGCAGATCAACCAGGCCCTTGACCTGCTCACCGCCGTGCAGGAGCAGGGCGGGGCTGCTGCCGCGCCTCCAGAGGTGAAAAAGGAGAAAAAAAACCGCTATCTCTTTGATCTTGACGTGGTTTTTCAGACACTTTACGAGCTCTGCACCAATGAAGCGGTAAAAGAGCATATTGCCAAAGCCCGGCAGAAGGCTGCCGAGCTTTTCGTGCTGGATACCTTCCATGATGCCATTTCCTCCAAGGCGGCCCGCTATGAGGCTGACAGCGATAATTTCTATACGGTCCCCATGTCCGATGTTTTCGCCTCACTGTTCAAGGCCTGCAAGGATAAGGGGGTCGCTAATCTGCTGAAAAAGATGGACGCCGGCCAGAGTTCGATTTTCCTGGACCAGACCATCCCCCTGGAGGTGCCAAAGCTTGTTGAGATTGAGGTGGCAAGCGCCGCGCCGACCGAGCCGGCGGCTGCCCCGCCCGACCCCCGCATAGGCGAGGCGAAGGAATTGCTGGCCAGGGCAATCGAGGTGCTTGCCCTGCTGCCGGAGAAAACCCATGGCATGCGCCTGCCGCCCGGTTGCAGCACCATGACCCTGGAGGATCAGCGGGAGATTTTCAAGCGGATTGAGGATGCCTTCGCCATCGCCGCCAACATCAGCGGCGATGTCTCCAAGATCACCGAGGCTCTCAGTTTTCAGGATCTTTCCGGGCAGCAGATCATGAAGATCATCAAGCTTCTCAGCGATTTCCAGATTCAGTTGATTGCCCTGGTGGTCTCCTTCGGTTCGCAGTTGAAACACAAGGAAATGAACAAGGACATCACGGTGGAAGAGAGTAAAAAACTTGCCCAGGAAGACGTTGACAGTTATATTAACAAACTTTCCGGCACCAGTGAGGAAGGGGGTATGCTTGATCAGCTCACCGTCAACAAGATGCTGGAGGAGATGGGGTTCTGAACAGGGAAGACCTGAGTGGTTTTACCGAATCCGGCTCTTGGGCCGGATTTTTTTTATGTAAAGAGGCGGATGGTTTTTGATTGCGGATGATTTTTGATTAAAGATTCCCGCCGGTTTTCGCCTTGATTTGGGTAGCCGCAATAAAAAAAGGATAACCCGGAGGTTATCCTAAAAAAATGGAGGCGGCGAGCGGATTTGAACCGCTGAATAATGGTTTTGCAGACCACTGCCTTAGCCACTTGGCTACGCCGCCTTACAAGCAGGTTGTTGAGCGCCAGATAATAAACAGAGAACTCTTTTTTGACAAGGAAAATGTGACCGTGGGGCAAAAAGTCTCCGGCGGGTAAAGCAATTGTTGCTGCGCGCCGGGCCGGAACGCAGGCAGGCGGCGGACCTGCAGGCTTGGGTTTTATGCCCGCCCTGTTTCCCTATTAACGCGGAAAGGCGTTGAACCCTGTGATCAATTACCTTTTTTTATCATATGACGACATTGGAATCACTGCTCATAAGAAATAGAGATCAGCTCGTTTTGTTTGCAAACAGGCTGGGATACGTTTTCAAGGATATGGCCCTGCTGCAGAGGGCCGTTACCCACACCTCATACGCCTTTGAGCAGGGCCAGGACATGCAG
The DNA here is from genome assembly GCA_040755455.1 of Thermodesulfobacteriota bacterium. Classification (GTDB taxonomy): domain Bacteria; phylum Desulfobacterota; class Desulfobulbia; order Desulfobulbales; family SURF-16; genus SURF-16. Next base: position 81,413 of record JBFMAY010000015.1, read on the forward strand.
AGCGACAATGAAACCCTGGAGTTTCTGGGCGACGCGGTCCTTGACCTGACGGTGGGTTATGCCCTGATCACCAGATTTCCCGACCTGCGCGAAGGCGAGTTGACCAGACTGCGGGCCGCCCTGGTGCAGGAGAGCCATCTGGCCGCCATGGCCAAGGATATCGGCCTGGGCGAGCATCTGCTGCTCGGCAAGGGCGAGGATGCCTCAAAGGGCAGGGAAAAATCATCCATTCTTTCCTGCGCCTTTGAGGCGGTGATGGGCGCCGTGTTTCTTGACGGGGGCTACGAGGCGGCCCGCCGGGTGGTTGATGCCCTGGTGGCGCCCTATATCGATGAAAAGAAAGAGGCCATGTACCTGGCTGACTCCAAAAGCAGGCTGCAGGAGATGATTCAGGAAAAACACAATGAAGGCCCGGTCTATATCCTGGAAAAAGCCGAAGGCCCGGATCATGCCAAGATCTTTCATGTCTCGGTCCGCTTTCAGGACAAAATCCTGGCCAGGGGCACCGCCAGAAGCAAAAAAGAGGCGGAGCAGCAGGCCGCGGCCGAGGCGATCAGATCCTTTGCCGGCTTCGATCTGTGAAGAAAACAGGCGGCATGAGTAAGTGAAGCGATCAGCACGGTAGCACGGTAGGTTGGGGTGAGGAACGAACCCCAACATTGTGTCATGAGACCGGAGGGATGCAATGCGATACCGGCGTGCGCGGGTTGATGGCGGCACATATTTTTTCACCGTGAATCTTGCCCCAACGGCGCCGGTCCCTGCTGGTGGATTACGTTGATGTCCTCCGTAAGGTGGTAGGCATGGTGAAAGAGCGGCATCCCTTC
>JBFMAY010000016.1:0-80198 GCA_040755455.1 Thermodesulfobacteriota bacterium
GCCAGTATTTTTCCTTTGCCGCTCTTGAACGGAACTGATGTGTAATGATTTCGTTCTGCATGCTGGTGCCTCCAGTGATAAAGTTCAGGCGCTCAGCATGCCAGATTCTGCAACCGCTGAAAAGAAGCACTTTATTTGGCGCTTACATAACAACGACTTATCTGAGTGTTTGAATGCATAAGTAAATAAAACAGGAGCCTCCTGGTGGCGGACAGCTCATAATGAGCAAGCGGGGTCGAATGAGTCGCCCTGAGTCAGACCCAACAGGAGGCTTCTATGGAAAATATTCACTACATTGGCTTGGATGTCCACAAGAAAACTATCGCATACTGTGTCAAGACGATCACCGGAAGGTCTGTCGGACAGGGCACAATAATTGCCGACCGCAAAAACTTAAGACAATGGGTGGACGGGCTTCCTGCTCACTGGGTTGGAGCCATGGAAGCAACGATGTTCACCGGCTGGATATACGATTTTCTCAAACCTCATGCGGTAGAGTTGAAGGTGGCACATCCGGAGATGCTCAAAGCCATTACGGCAGCCAAGAAAAAAAATGACCGGACTGATGCGGAGAAGTTGGCCGATCTTCTACGGGTCAATCTCCTCCCTGAATGCGTCATGATGCCCGAGGAACTGCGAGAATTGAGAAGAATTCTGCGTTATCGGAACATGGTGGTCCGCACCGCCATTACCATGAAGAATAAAGTTTCAGGCTTGTTGATGGAGGTCGGAGCTACCTATGACAAACGTCGGCTACATGGCAAACGCTATTTCAATCAACTCCTTGAGAGGATAGAGGACGTACCAGAGTCGGTCAAAGATTTGCTCTCCTTGAGTCGAAGTAGTCTTGAGCTCTTTGAAGGTGTACAGAAAAAATTGATCAATACCTTGCGTGAGAATCCGACGATTCAAGAGCGTGTCGAGCGACTGATGAGTATTCCAGGGGTTGGCGAGGTTATGGCCCTGACCTGGGTGTTGGAAATCGGAGAAGTGGAACGATTCCGTGGATCTCGGCAAGCGATCAGCTATTGCGGTTTATGCAGCGCCCAGCGGGAATCGGCAGGCAAGGAACAGCGAGGACCGATCTCAAAAAAACGTAACAAACATCTTCAGACCAAGTTGATTGAAGCGGCAAACCTTGCACCTCGTTGGAATCCACATCTGGCGGCTGTACATGAAAAAGAGCTGAATAGAGGACATCGGAATCAGGCAACTTTGGCAGTGGCCCGTAAGCTTGTGGAATATCTGCTGGCAGTGGATCGGCGCGGGACCCCCTTTGTGGTGGAAAACCCATCCCTGGCAGCTTGAAAAGGAAATACATACATTTTTTGCCGAACGATCTTCCTGTCGAGCCTTGCTTAATAGTGGACTGCGTGAGCAAGAATCGCTGCACGCCATCTTAAGTGTTTCGAGGTCGGCGGGTTGGCCCAAACTCAATCTTACGTAAAAGGGATATCCCCGGAGACGGCAAATGGATGTCTGGTCGCCGGTTCGGTGGACCACTGAAATAGATCAAAAAGTTTGAACGGCAAGGAAAAATATAAAAAAGCCCCAAGGAATAACTCCGGAAGGCGGAGGGAAATCTCCGTTTTCCTCTTGACTCTACTTATCATGGATGTCCACTATTTCATAGCAGGGTCAGGCTCAATATGAACTGGAATGGTGGAACAACAGAAAAGCGGCTTAACTCAGACTCCACTTTTTTGTGGCAAGATCATTAGCCAATATCGTCAGGATTTTAACCACCCAAAAAAGCAACTTAACTATTTGATATTATTGTGGTGGAGCTGAGGGGGATCGAACCCCTGGCCTACGCATTGCGAACGCGTCGCTCTCCCAGCTGAGCTACAGCCCCGTATTTTTTCTCATAAACCACAGCTCGCCTGTTTCGTCAATGACATGTTGATCTGCTTTGCTGTTTTTTGCCGTCCAATCCGCCGCCGGCTTCGGCGGTCAGGGGGCGGAAGCCGCAGGCGGCCAGGACGGCCTCCCGGCTCCGGGGCGAAGAAAGGCCTCGATATCTGCATCACTGGTAATTTCCGCAGCCGCCTTTTTCTGCACGGAGGGGAATGGCTCAGCAGGGGAAGCCAGCCAGCAGAGAATGTCCTGCCAGACAACCTCGGCCTGCAGGTCCCGCAGCAGCATGTGATAGCCGTTTTCATAAACAAGCAGACGCTGCGGGTTGGCAAATTGGCCATGCACCCTTTTTCTGAAGACATCCGCCATTGGTTTGGGCGGAATAATCTCATCCCTGGCGCCATAGAGAAAAAGGACCTTCCTGTTGAAGCGGGCCGCTTCGACATAGGCGGCATCCATCAGATTCGCCAACCCGTAAATCGCCTCGATGCGCGATTCCTTGATGACCAGCGGATCACGGCCCAGGGCTTTCAGCATTTCCTTATTATCGGAAGGGGTGATGTCCAGTCCTTTTGCCGTCACCCGCAGCCAGGGCATGATCCGCACTCCCAGCCACAACGCCCAGCGCTGATAAAACGGCATGGTATTGCGGGCCCAGACCGCGGGGGCGACCAGAATCACCCCCTCGCCCGGCAGGGGATTTTCCGGACGGTCGGCGGCCATTATCACCGCGCCGCCCATGCTGTCACCGAGCAGGTACAGCGGCACATCCGGATGGCGCTTCTGCACCAGGGCGATGATGGTTCTGAGGTCCTCGCCCATGGTCCCGTGGCCGGCCCATTTCCCCCGGTGGGGCGCTGCCCCGAAACCCCGCTGATCGTAAGCATAAACGCCGATTCCCCGGTCATTGAAACAGGCGGCCGCGTCCCTGATGAAATTGGCATAGTCGTTATAACCGTGCAGGGCGATGATAACGGCCCTGGGGGGCGCAGGCGGCAGCCAGGCCTTCAGCGGCAGTTCGCTGCCGTCAAAGCTGATGAATACGGTGTCGGTCAGTCGCGGTTCTTCTCTCATCTTCCCTGGCGGCATGAAATGCGGCGAACAGGCCCACAACAGGCAGCCTGATAAAAAAATCAGCATTGATCGCGCGAACATCATTTTTTTAAACTTGCTATAATTGTCTGGCCGGGCAAATCATTATTCATAACATTGAGAGAGCATACCTTATTTGCTGCGAAAATTCAGCGGGTTTCGGCCCTGATTCTTTTTTCCCGGGCCGCCTCGGCTTTATCTTGTTTTTCAGGTGAATTTATTTTAATTATTGGCGCGGAGCCGTTGTTATAGTATTAACAGCAACAGCATGGTGTGACTGTGAAGTAGCGCAGCCAATTTGATGGGCGGGTTGCTATCAACGGAGAGGTGTCAGAGTGGTCGAATGAGCCGGACTCGAAATTCGGTGTATCCGTGAGGGTACCGTGGGTTCGAATCCCACCCTCTCCGCCATGAAAGTGTCGGCATATCCGGCTCACGGCGAGTAGCAGGGAGCCCGGGGGCCGTCTTATTCTTTAATCCTTTTTTGTAATTCCTTTTTTAATTTTGCCTCAATTTCGGCAAATTGATTATTTCTCTTCCTGGTCAGTTCTTCCTGGATGGCTTCCACTTTTTTGTTTTTATCCTGCTGTTTTTTCTGGAATTCCGCTACTTCTTGCGCCAGATTATGTTTTTGTTCGCCTCGCGGCATCTCTTCAATTTTGAGATGGTCCTCAACAAAGAGCTTCATTCCGAAATTTCCCTCCACCGTCCGCACTATGCCCTTTTCTTTGAGCTGGCGACATAATGCATAGCCGGCCTCCTGCGAAATGGAAATCATCTCGCAGGTTTCTTCAACTGTCGGCGGTCGTTTTTTCTGATGCTCAATAATCCGTATGGCTGCCACAAAGACATGCGCTTCCGTATACTGATCCATATATGCCCTCATGTTGTTTTTTCATCAGTGGGCTTCATTTTTTCAAACAGCTAACCTGCATTTGCTTTTTCTTTGACTCAAACTGTCAGGAGCATGCGCCCATTGGCTGAGGAAATTCCGCTCCCTGATGGTTTCCGGACCGGCAGTCTATTGAAAAGCGCTTGCCTGTTAAACCATTCCGAATAAGAATAACCCATTATGGGCGGAAAAATCGACAGCTATCTTAAACTGGCGGCAACAGCCATTTCTCTGCGAACGAAAGATTTGCATCTTATTGACACTCCGTCATATAATAACTATAATATTTATTATATCTTGTTCATGTCAGTTACTTTATCTGGGGAGGGCAAGTCATGCAGATTATCAATTCAGCATCCAATATGCCATATGTTGCGCCTACTGAAACTGACAGCCAAAACAGGGAACAATTGCGGCAGCAGACTGAAGCAACCCTGCAGATTTTCTCCAGCTATAAGGTGTCCCTGTCCACAGAAGCAAAAGCCCTGAACAGCCAGCGAATCCAGGCCAACAGTGTTACCGACGCCGCCCAGAACACCAACCAGGTCAATCAGGCCCTGAAAGCGCAGAATACAACCAGAACTGAACAGAGCACCTCCACTCAGTTACAGGCTGTGCAAAACACCACCCCTGCCCCCGCCGCTCCTGCAGAGCAGACAACGGAGATGAATGCCGCCCCCCCGCCAGCGCCAGCAAGGGATACCGCCCAAGCAACCGCCTCTCCTGAGAGCGGATCTGCGTCCAGCCAGACAACCATAACAACAGGCAACAGCACCCCCCCGGGCACATCCTCAGTTCCCCAGACTGTTGCTCCACAAAACCAGAGTACCCCGCAAAAACCGGCACAGGAAGCCCCGATGGCTGCCGCCGGAGGCATGTCATCCGGTAAATACAATATCAATTTATCCGTCTAGCCTGGCCTCCGGCTGTATAATTTTGCGGCCTGCTGCGACATTTTACCATATGCGGCAGCTTGTTTTTTTGAGATATAGTCAAAGAAGGTAAAATCGTTAAAATATATTTGCCTTGCCAGAAGCTTACGCATGAAAAATAACTGTACGATTCCAGCAGTTTATATCTATAAATGTTTTTATCTTGTGCCAAGTTTCATTATACGTTTTGCCCGCAGCATCCTGCATTTTCTCGCAAAAATAATTGCATCAGGAGGAATTGGGCATGAAAATTTCAAAATCCTTAACAGTGTTCCTGCTGATCGGCCTGTCTTATTGGGTTATTTATGCCGGCCAAAGCATAGCAGGAAGCCGGGGGCAGTCCCGCCCCGTTATGATAACAATTCTCCCCTGCGCAGATATCAGCAGTACCTATAAAAAATTCTATCCCCTGGCAGTCTTTCTGCAAAACGAGATCGGCAGCAAAGTTATGCTGCAAGTGCCCAGGGACTGGGATGAATTATCTCAGCTCATCAGTTCAGGTGAAACGGATTTTGTTTATCAGCCGCCCCATGTTTATGTGCAGTTGGAGGAACATTACAATAAAAGTGAAATCCTGACTGCACTTTCCCAGCGGGGTGAGCGAAAAAACCATGGGCTCCTTATTGTACGCCGCGACAGTAATATCAACAAGGTCGGAGACCTGCGCGGCAAATCTCTTCTTTTCGGTCAGGAATTCTCCACAATAAAGACAGTGGCAGGCAAAGCCCTCTTGCAGAAACATGGCATTAATTACGAAAAGGATCTGCTGGAATACCGATACGGAGGCTCTTGTGAAGAAATTGCCCTTAACGTGTATCTCAAGGCATCGGATGCAGGTTTTGTCTGCGACCATCTTCCCCTCAACCTGACATCGCCCCCCAATAAAACCTGGTCTATTCCGCCCAACAGCCTCAGAGTCATTGCCGAGACAGAGGAATACCACACCTGGATTTTCAGCGCGATGAAATCTGCCGATGCCCCTACGGTTTCCGCTGTGATCAGGGCTCTTCTTTCCCTCCACGAAACTCAAAATCATAAAGACTTACTGAAAGATATTGAAAGTTGGGGATTTGCCCCTATACTGGAAAGTGACTTGCCAAAATTACGCAAAAACTTTCTATAACAATGAAACTCAACTGCCGCCTTAAGCTCATCATCGCCATCTCGCTTCTGGTTTTTGCCAGTCAATTAACCACGGCTTACATTATTATCCACCAATCCGAGGTGTCGCTGCACGAAAAAGCCCATATCCGCGGAGAGGAACTGGGCCGGAACCTGGCGGAGTTTTCCAGCCTGGCCATAGTCAGCCGTAATCTGGCCAGTATTTACGAACAAATTCAAACGGTCATGAAAGATAGCAACGTCCGGCATGTGGTGGTGGTTGACCCCGGCCATAAGGTGCTTGTTTCCCATGACCTGTCAGAGGTCGACAGTACCTATCCCCCTGAATATATCAAAAAATTCTATTTCAATGAAAAGCTGGACCGCAATCCCCATTACATTGACAAACATGGTGAAACCATTGCTGAAATAACGGTTCCCATCACCCTTGCCGACAATGTGCTCGGTCATGTTGTTCTCGGTTATTCCCATACTGAAATTGCCCAAAAGATCTCCAGTCTCAACAAAAAGACCATGATCACCCTGCTGGTGGGCTTTGCCGGGGCTTTACTGTTAACCATTCTCCTGACGTCAATGATCACAAGGCCGCTCATGCAGCTGGAAAAAACCGCCTTGAAAATATCCATGGGCAACTTCGAGATTGACAAACCTGACTCGAACAGCAACGACGAATTCAATCTGCTGAGCCAGACCATGTACAGCATGGCAAGGCGGCTTGAGGAGCTTGTTTATAACGATCCGTTGACCGGCCTTTACAACCGCCAGCTGCTGAACATCAGACTCAGCGAAGAACTTGCCCGCAGCAGGCGTCATGTCCGTCCCCTTGCCTTGCTGCTGGTTGATATCGATCATTTCAAAAGAATAAATGACACCTATGGGCATCTGGTGGGCGATGAGATGCTCGTTGCCATTACCTCGCTGATCGCCAAACAAATTCGCGAAGAGGACTGCCTGGCCCGGTTCGGCGGGGAAGAGTTCATTATTCTCGCGCCTGACATGGCGGAAACCAATGCCCGCCAGCAACTGGCGGAACGTATCCGTTCCGCCGTGGCCAACGAACAATTCAACATCGCCCCAGCCAAACAGAGCCTGCATGTCACCATCAGCGTCGGACTGGCCCTCTACCCGACGGATGCCAAGAATGAAAGGGAACTGATCGCCGCTGCCGATCAGGCCCTCTATGCGGCAAAATACAGCGGCAGAAATCAGGTCAGAACCTATTCCGAGCTGAAGGATTATCTCTCGGTCCCATAACGCTTCAACACTTTCATCTCCTCACCGCTCAACACCTCCGACGACAGCTGCGGTGAGCGCTCCGGCGATCAAGCGCGGAAAACCCTCCTGCCGCCTGAGTTTTGTGCAAAAATATCCGTTACTAAAAATCGCTGGGCACAAAAACCACTTTGTGGTACTATTGCCGGTTAGAATCGACTTATCCACCGACCCGCTCCCCATAATGATCACCGGACAGCATGCGATAAAGCATGGGCGCGGCGGCCATGAAAGCACTCATGCTTTGCCGTTTAACGAGTAAGAGAAAACACGGATGAAAAGGAAACTCAGCAGCTATATAGGCACCGCCTTTTTTATAAATGTCTTTGCCATCATGAGTGTCGGGGGAATCTGCATCATGATGGTCAATGACATGGTGCGCAATATCTCCCACCTGGAAGAAGAAAGTGAGAACGTGGCCAGGATATACAGATTGAATGACCGGATACAGAAAGCCATCTTTATGGTGCACAGCTCAATCATTGATTATGATGGTTCGCGCCAGACCGATGTTATGGCAATGATCGATAAGATCGAAGATGACCTGAAAATATACAAGGAAACCGAGCAGCAGGAGCAGAGTCCCCATGTCAACGAAGAAAACATCCTTTTGGAAAAACTCCAGGATAACCTCGTGGAAATACGCCGGGTGCTGGATGAAATTTATCAGAACCTGCTCATTGCCAGCCCCCTGGATGAAGCCGGTTTTAAAAAACTGGAAGGATTCGGCTTTAATATCCACAATCTGACCCAGGCGATCAATGATCTCCATTTCAAAACCGTTTCCGGCCTGGTCAAAGAGTCTTACAGCAAGATGTATTTCATTCTCCTGCTTTACCTTGTCTCCTCCGCCGTCGGCATCCTGGCCTCATGCGTGGGCTACATCGTTCTTACCCGTCATACCATCAGGCCGATCATCAGCCTCGCCTCGGCCACGGAAAAGATATCCTCCGGCGATCTTGCCATCCGGCTTGATACCGCCTCGGAAACGGAAATCGGCACCCTCTACCAGTCTTTCAACGCCATGACGGCAAAACTGCAGGAACATGAGAGAAAAAGGGAAGATTTCAACCGCACCTTGGAAAGCCAGGTAAAGGAACGGACCAGGGAACTGCGGGAATCAGAGGAATCCCTGCGCCGGACCCAGTCCGAGCTGCTGCGCATGGAAAAAATCGCCACCCTAGGCCAGATCGCCACCTCGGTCAACCATGAGATCAAGACCCCCCTGAACGTTCTCTATATGAACCTGCAGCTGCTTATCCGCAAAATCAACAAATGCGACATCGTGGAGAACGAACTGAAGAAAGGCATGCTTGAGCTGACGGAAACCATCAATGGCGAGATCTCCAGAATTAATGAGATCATTGAGGAATTTGTCAAATATGCCCGGTTCCCGGCCCCGAATTTCAGACTGAACAGCATCAACAGAATCCTGGCGGATATTGCCGAGATGATCACCCAGAATGCCCACGAATCGGATATCAGCATCGAGGTCATCCCGGATGAAACCCTTGACCTGTTGCAGATCGACGAGAAAATGATGATCCAGGCCCTGCTCAACCTGTGCATGAACGCCATTCAGGCCATGCCGTATGGCGGTCTGCTGCGGCTTTCCAGCAGAAAGGAAGGGACCTGCGCCAAGATACTTATCGAGGACACTGGACAGGGAATCGCGGCTGATGACCTGCAACACATATTTGATCCGTTTTTTACAAAAAAAGATGGAGGACTGGGCTTCGGCCTTGCTATAGTTCAGAGAATCATCGAAAATCACAAGGGGTCGATTTCCTGCATAAGCGAGGTTGACAAGGGCACGATTTTTGAGCTCGTCCTGCCGGTTCCGCCCGGCAGCATCTGTCAAGAGATAACATAGCACATGATACAGACTTCCATACTTATCGTTGATGACGACAAAATGACCCGTCAGACGCTGTCGCTTGCCCTGGAGGACCATTACCAGACCGTCACGGCCAAGGATGGCAAAACGGCCCTGGAGGTGCTGAAGACCCAGGAGATTGATCTTGTTCTTTCCGATCTGTTCATGCCCGGCATGAACGGCATTGAACTGCTGGAGCATATCAATGCCCTCCCCGAAAAGCCGGCCGTCATCTTCATAACCGGCCAGGGCTCGGTGGAGACGGCGGTCCAGGCCATGAAAAACGGCGCCTATGACTATGTCACCAAACCGATCAACATTGACCGACTTACCCTGCTTATTGAAAAAACCCTTGAGAACAAGAGACTGAAGGAAGAAAATATCCTGCTCAGGAAAAAGATCGAGGAGACCTATCCGGATCTGTCCATGATCGGCAACTCCCCGGCCATGCAGAAGATCAAAGACCTGGCCAGACAGGTCGCCGCCACCACCGCCACGGTGCTCATCGAGGGGGAAAGCGGCACGGGCAAGGAACTGGTGACCAACATCATCCATTACAACAGCCCGGTTGCCCATGGCCCCTTTGTCAAGGTAAACTGCTCGGCCTTTGCCGAAGGGGTCCTGGAATCCGAGCTTTTCGGTCATGAAAAAGGGGCCTTCACCGGGGCGGTGGCCACCAAAAAAGGACGCTTCGAGCTGGCCAACGGCGGCACCCTTTTTCTCGATGAAGTCGGCGAGACGCCGCCATCCATTCAGGTCAAGCTGCTTCGTTTCCTCCAGGAGCAGACCTTTGAACGGGTCGGCGGCACCAGAACCCAGAAAGTTGCGGTGCGCATCATCTCAGCCACCAACAGAAACCTTACGGACATGATCAAGCAGGGCACCTTCCGGGAGGATCTCTATTACCGCCTGCGGGTGGTGAAAATAGAGATGCCGTCACTGCGGGATCGCAAAGAGGATATCCCGGAGCTGGTTGGCAGCTTTCTGAAAAAATTCGCCGACCGGCACGGCAAACAGATCTTCCGGTATCCGATGAGGTCATGGAGCTGATCATGCAGTATAACTGGCCGGGCAACATCCGCGAACTGATGAACTGCATGGAAAGCTCCGTGGTCATGGCCCGGGGCGACACCATCAACATTGACTGCATTCCCGAATATCTCACCTACAGCGGGGGTGAGGGGTCCATGGACGGCAAGGAAGGACTGCTGCAGGAAATGGAGCGTCAGACCATCACAGACGTTCTCCACAAGACAGGCGGCGACAAGGTCAAGGCCGCCAAGGTGCTGGGAATCGGGCTGCGGACCCTGTATAGGAAGATCGACCAGTGGGGACTATGATCAGCTGGTGGAGCTGACGATGCAAGCCATGCCGTCGGCGCCGGGGGAGGACTTGCCGGATGTGCCCTCTCTTCTTTTCTTGGCGGTGCACTCGTAGATGATCTCCATCTCCTCCTGGTCAAGGGTCTCATTGACCAGCAGCATATCCGCCAGATAAACAAGAAAATCCTGCTCGGCGGTCAGTATCTTTCTGGCCTCCCGGTAGCAGGATTCAACTAGGGCTTTCACCTCACTGTCGATGACCTGCCCGGTCTCTTCGCTGTATGCATTTCTACTCATCTGCTCGCCGAGAAAAGCCCCGTCGTCCCGCACATAGGACAGGGGACCGATCCTGTCCGTCATGCCCCATTGACACACCATCTTGGTGGCCAGGTCCACGGCCTGACGGAAATCATCTTCCGCGCCGGTGGTCTGCTGGTTAAGACAGATCTCCTCTGAAACGCGTCCGCCCATGAGAATGGTTATCCGGCTCAACAGATACTCCTTGGTATAGGCGTGCCGGTCGGTGAGCGCCAACTGCTGGGTGTGGCCCAGGGCCTTTCCCCTGGGGATAATGGTGATTTTGTGGACAGGGTCTGTTTCCGGCAGAAATTTTGCCAGAATGGCATGGCCGGCCTCATGGTAGGCCATGGTCCTGCGGTCCTTCTCGCTGATGACCAGCCCTTTTCTTTCAACCCCCATGAGAATGCGGTCCTTGGCGATATCAAAATGTTCCGGCCTGATGGCGCTGTCACCCTTCCTGCCGGCGATCAATGCCGCCTCGTTCATCAGACTGGCCAGCTCGGCGCCGGTAAAGCCGGGGGTGCTCCTGGCCACCTTTTCCAGGTTGACACTGTCAGCCAGGGTCATTTTCTGGGCATAAACCTGGAGGATCTGCAGTCTCCCCTTCACATCAGGGGGCAGAATGTTGATCTGCCGGTCAAAACGGCCCGGACGCAGGAGAGCCGGATCAAGGATATCCGGCCGGTTGGTGGCGGCCAGAATAATGATCGTATCATCGGTGGAGAAGCCATCCATTTCCACCAGCAGGGCATTTAAGGTCTGGCCCCTCTCATCCTGTCCGCCGGCGATGTTGCCGGAGCTTCGCCTGCCGCCCACGGCATCGATCTCGTCAATGAAAACAATGCAGGGGGAATGCTTCTTGGCCTCCTTGAACAGTTCCCGCACCCGGGACGCCCCCACGCCGACGAACATCTCGACGAAATCCGAGCCGCTGATGCAGAAAAACGGCACCCCCGCCTCGCCGGCAATGGCCCGGGCAATTAAGGTTTTGCCCGTGCCCGGCGGGCCCTGGAAAAGGATGCCCCGGGGGATGACGGCGCCCAGCCTGCTGTATTTCTTCGGCCGCTGCAGAAAATCGATCACCTCCAGCAATTCCTCCTTGGCCTCCGGCACCCCGGCAACATCCCGGAAGGTGACCAGGTTGTTCCTCGCCTGCGGGGCAAAACGGGCATGCTTATCTTTCTCCTCCCCTTCCTCATAGCCGACTGCCTGATTACGTAAAATGGAATACCAGACAAGCAGAATCAACATGACCGGCACTGCCAGTTCGGCAAGACGCCAGATTCGGCCGGAGTTATCCGTTCCGCTGGTGATGACCACCCCCTTATCCAGCAGCTTGGGCAGCAACGCCGAAATGTCCGGTGAATAGGTGGCAAACTCCCTCCCAAAGGTATCCTTGAGGTCAATCTCGCTTCCCTGCAGATGCACCTCGGTTACTTCATCTTTGTCGAGGATAGTCAGAAATTCGTTGTAGCTGATGGACGGCCGGCGGTTCTCAATATTCCAGAACGCCATGGTCATGCCGCCCACCACGAGCAACACCACCAGCGCAAATATGGTACGTATGAATAGAGTCAATGAGACAGGCTCCGTTTTTTGCCTTATGATTTGGTCAGTTAACTGCGCCCTATTATAACATATCTCTCAGAAAAACGACGCAAAATGTATCCCTGCTCCCAGCACAGGAGAAGTTGTCATTGCAAAGTCACTCAGTCCTGCTCACGAAAATCCGTTTTTAACCCCTGCTCAAGGTTCCCATCTAATAGGAGTCATCCTCTCTTTTTAAGACGGTCAATCCCTTTCCGTTTGCCAAAATGGCATGGATTTTTGCCATTTTGGCATTACAAACAGTATCATCAGAAACAACAGACCAGAACAACACAAATAATTTGTTTGGCACGGATCTGGCAATATAAGCCGACAAATGACAATAAGAACAAATAACAATCTCAACAATCCGAAATAATGGAGGAAAAAAGATGAAAGGCATGATCCCCGAAGCAAAAGTTAACGTTAAGAAAAGAAGCATTCACTGGACCGCAGAAAACGCTCCCGCCAAAGTTGAGGTTTCCCGGGGTGCAATGTTTACCTTAGGGGCTGTACCAACACTTATCGGCATCTGGGCGGCGGCCTGCTTCATCGGCGGGCTGGTCAGCGCCGGCGGAACTGTCGAACTTGCCTACGGCTGGTTCAAGGCTATCGCTGGCCTATAATGCATGGGAAACATGGCGGCCAAGGATGCCTAACTTCTCAGCAACTATAATCCGCCGGAAAAAATCTACCAATAAAAGTTAGGAATGTGCTATCCTGGAAAGCACGGAACATGAGAGGTTTTGTGCTTTCCGGCAAACCTCCCCAATGGGCGGCGTATAAATACATCACATTTCTTCAAACGTTACCAAGGACACATGGTTGGCTCGGAATACCTCACTCAGGCATCAATCAGACGTAAGCAAAATATAACTGAGGGGTCAACAAGTGGATAAACCATCCTCCTCTTTTATCAAGACCGCAGTTAACTGGATATCACGCAGCAAGCTCTCCGTGCTGGGCGGGATCATCAGCATTGTCCTGGCCCCTGTCCTGCTGGTCTGCGTTCTGCTCGACATCAGAGGAGTTGTTGACAATCCATACTTCGGCTTTCTCATCTACCTTATCCTCGGTCCTCTGTTTGTTCTGGGCCTCATCCTGCTCGTCATCGGGGCATTCATCTCCCGCGGCAAAGAGGACATCGGACTCTTCACCTTTGAATACATCGAGGAACAGCTGACCAGGCCGGGGCGATACAGTCGCATACGGCGCCACATCCTTCTCTCCCTGTTCATCACCCTGGCCACCCTTTTTCTCGTGGCACTTGTCTCCTACACGGGATTTCATTACAGCGAATCAACCGCTTTCTGCGGTCAGTCCTGTCACCAGGTCATGGAACCGGCCTTCGCCACCTACCAGCATTCTCCCCATTCACAGATATCGTGCGTTGAATGCCATATCGGCAAGCATGCCCGCTGGTTGACCAAGGCCAAATTTTCCGGGGCCAACCAGCTTTTCGCCGTACTCTTCGACAGCTATCCCCGGCCCATCCCGCAACCCATCACCTCCCTGCGCCCGGCACGGGAAACCTGCGAACAATGCCACCGGCCGGAAATGTTTCATGGTGACAAACTCTATATCAAGGACCGTTTTCTCCCCGATGAGCACAATACCCATGTCCAGACCGCCCTGCTCATGAAAATCGGCTCAGGAGGATATCTGGGCAGAAAGGCCCAGGGCATCCACTGGCATGTCTCCGAGGATCATCCGGTCTTCTACAGGTATACCGATCAGGCCCAGGAGGATGTTGTCCAGGTCTGGCTGCAGGATAACGGCCGGGAAATCCATTTTTACAAGACATCCGACGCCGGAAAGCAGGAGACAGGCCAGCTGGAAACTGTCCGGAAAATGGACTGCATGGACTGCCATAACCGCCCCACCCACGTCTTTCGCAGTGCGGATGAAGCCCTTGATGAAAAAATGATCACCGACGCCATCCCACGCGAGATTCCGTTCATCAAACGCCAGGCCCTGGAGATAATCACCCCGACATACGACTCGGTTGATGCGGCGCTGCAGGCCATCTCCAGGGGGCTGCGGGAGTGGTACCTCGCCCATTATCCCGATCTGATCAGTCAAGACAGGCCATTACTGGATAAGGCCATTGCTGGCGTGCAGCAGGCATACCTGGAGAATGTGTTCCCGGCCATGAATATCGGCTGGGACACCTATACTGATTTTATCGGCCACAAGAACGGCAGCGGCTGTTTCCGCTGCCATGACGGACGGCATCGCAGTGAAGACGGACAGACCATCAGCAATGCCTGTGACAGCTGCCATATCATTCTTGCAGAAAATGAGCCGTCGCCCGATGTATTAAGTCTCCTGCAGCGAGCCCGCAAAGACCAGCGCCAACGTTAACGCATATATCATTAATTTTTTCATGAGGGAGTAGTACGCAATGACCAATAACGACCAAAGTGACAACCAGGAGAATGAACCCCAGGACAATGGAGAGGAGAAAGGCGCCCTGGACCGCTTGCTGCAGAGCCTGTGGCGATCGCCTCTTGGTGTTTTCGGTGTCGGCATCACCACCATCAGCATCACCCTGATGATGATCGGCACGATCATCGACATGCTCGGCCTTATCGATAACCCGTATGCAGCACTGGTAACCTATACCATGCTGCCCGCCCTGATGCTGTTCGGGCTGTTCCTCATCCCGCTGGCCATTTATCTGCAGCGAAGGAAATGGCGCAAATACGGCATCGACCGCGACCAGATCCTGATCAATCTGAGCAATCCCAAACACCGGCTGGCCCTCATCGGCTTTATCATGCTGTCGGTGGTCAATGTCGCCATCCTGGCCATCATCAGTTACGAGGGATATCACTTCACCGATTCCGCCTATTTCTGCGGCATGGTCTGCCACCAGGTCATGGAACCGGAATACGTGGCCTATAAGCGTTCAGCCCACTCACGGGTCGCCTGTGTCGAATGCCATATCGGTCCCGGGGCCGAATGGTATGCCAAGGCCAAGATTTCCGGACTGCGCCAGGTGGCGGCGGTCATGCGTGATACGTATAACCGGCCGATTCCCGCCCCGGTGCATGAATTGCGTCCGGCCCGGGATACCTGCGAGCAATGTCATTGGCCGGATAAATTTCACGGCAAAAAAATCAAGCGCCATGTGTCATTCACCAATGATAACCAGAAAGACCCTCAGGTCAGCGAAGTTGCCCTGCATATCGGCGGTCATAACCCTGAGACCAATGTATTTGAAGGAATTCACTGGCATGTGAGCCAGCAGGTTGAGGTGAGCTACCTGGCAGTGGACGAAAAACGGACCCAGATTGCCAAAGTCAAGGTCAAACGGCCGGACGGCACCTCCGACGAGTTTGTCAAAGGCGATACGGAGGTGCCGGAAAACGGAGAGCAGCAATGGCGGGTCATGGATTGTATTGACTGCCATAACCGGCCAACCCACATCTACAATATGCCCGAGGAAAGGGTGGATTTCGGCCTGCTCAGCAAAAGGATCAACCCGGAAATCCCCGGTATCCGGGAAGACAGCCTGAAGGTCATTACTAAGGAGTATGCCACACGGGACGAGGCCAAGGAATCCATCATCAATGATCTGCTGTTCCTGCAGAAAGAACGCTCCGCCGAGCTGGCGGAAAAATACAAGGGTGATCTCATCAAGGCCGGCTCCTTCCTGCTGGAGTCCTACTTCGGCAATGTCTGGCCGGAAATGAACGTGCAGTGGGGCACCTACCGGGACCACCTGGGCCACCAGTGGGCCGATGACGGTTACGGCTGCTGGCGCTGCCACGATGAACAACATCAGAACAAATACGGAGAGACCATCTCCCAGGATTGCGCTCTCTGCCATGATGAGCCCTGATTATTTCTTAGTCCCCTGTTTCTAAAATATTGCCAGGCATTGAGCATCGGTGCGCCTCTCACAATCAATTTTCCGCATGAGACGACACCGCGCGACAGCCTGAACAGAAAACGTTCACCGGCGAAATATTTCTGCAACTCGTTGAAGGGACGCTTCTCAATGCCTGGCCTTAACCAAAGTTTAACATCATAAAAAAAATTCCCTACATAATCGGTATGTTACTGCTCAAAAAAAGTTGCAGTGGCACTACATTCGCGTATTTTGCTGTCAATTTATCAATTTCCGCACGCCCACCGGATCGGCTATCAGATCCAGGGCAGTGTAAAGCCGCTGCAGTTTCGGATCGGCAACCGTTGTCTTGCGAACGTGCAAGGTCCGTCCATCACGCTGCTTGAAGGTCGCGGTGACCCGTTGCTGGGTGGAAAAAACCTCCCGCAGCGTTGTCCAGCTTGCCTTGATGCCCCGGGCTTTGAGTTTTCCCCGCAGAGCCTGGACGGCTTGATAAGCAAGCACCGTAATCAACAAATGCCCCTCAGCCCGGTCTTCCTTGCGATGGTAAACCGGGCGCAGCCCCAATTCCGACTTCAGACTGCGGAAGACCGCCTCCAGGTCGGTCAGCATGGTGTAGGTCCGCCACAGGGTCGCCTCGTCCCAGTTCATCTCGTTGGTACGCAGACAATAGACCCCCGGATGGGTGAGTTGCGTGCCGGAGACCGGCATCCTCTCCCAGGTCAACGCGACTACCTTGGCGCCGGTTTCATCCGGAGTCAGCTCGATACGATAATGCTGGCCGATCCCGTGACTTTGTTCCTGCAGACGTCCTATCCTCGTCAACAGCTTATCCCGTCGCTTTTCGCCTCGCGGCTTCTGCAGACCGGCGGCGAGCTTGGCCAGTCCGCTTTCAAATTTCTCCATGAAGCGCCTGGTCATGGCGGTTTCCTTCTCCTGCCGCTCCTCGGAATGACAGTACAAGCGCACTTCCCCGCCATCATCGCTGACGACCCGCTCAAGGCGGATGGTCTGGTCGGACGCGGTCGAGACCCCCACGGATTGCTCTTCATCAAAATGGCGGCTCCGCTCCCGGCTGACCACCAGGTACCGGTAGTGATGCTCCACCAGCCAGCTGATATTGGCCTCGGTGGCAATCCCCCCATCCATGATCACCAGCGCCCCAGTCGGCGCCTCAAGCCCCTGCAGCATCTCTTCCAGAGTGGAGGCCTCGACGACGTTTCCCGCGAACATCCGCGAGCGGCGCACAAAACCGCTGCCGTCCAGCACCAGCCCCAGGGTCACCAGCGGGCAATCACTTCTTTTTTCCTTCGAATGTCCGCGCCGGGCCTTGGCGTTGCCTGCCATGTCTCCTTCAAAATAGGTGTTGGTCAGATCGTACAGGGTCACGGTCGCCGGCAAGGCGAACAGAGTATTGATCCGGGAAAACAGCGCTGCCTCTATTGCCTCGCGACGACGAACCAGCAGATCGGAGGCACGATAGAGGTTCATCAGCGGTATGGCCTCAAAATCAACCTCCAGCAATTCTCCCAGACCGCTACGTTCCTTGAGCCAGCGCCAGGTGGCAAGCTCGCTGCCCGGCGCCGCCATCCGCCCAATCACGCTGCCGATGGCCGCCGCCTGCTGGTTGCCGTTGAACCCGGCTTCCGCAAGAATGCGTGGCAATTCAAGCCATTCGAGGGCCGCAAGTCCCGCATGCTCAACCCCAACCGATCGGGGCCGGACCAGTTGCAGGGAGGCGACATCCACTTCATGGTAATCCGCACCCGCTGTCTCGTTGGATGACCTTACGGGTTGCCGGCCGGCGATCAGACGGGCCGCATAGCGCTGGGCCAGGGTTTCAACTTCGGATGACACCGTCAGCAAGGTTGTCTGCCCGGCCAGAATCGCCTCGATCCGGGCACACAGCTGTGGCCATTGTTCGCGAGGCAAGGAAAAATTTCTCCCCAGATTCAGCAGGGTCTGCTGCCGCACCTTGCCGCCGATTCTTTCCGAGGCAACCAGTCGGAAGGTGAAATAGGGTTCCCCTGCTGCCGCGTTGCTGGTTTTTGTCTGTCGAATGAACATGAATGATCATTGACAGTTTTTTGCGAAAAAGCCAATACGTCTTAAAAATTTTATGGCACTACAAGCCGCCTCTAACAAAACCACTATTGATATTATTAGATTTTTTGAAGCAAAATGAAGCAAAAATCGTTAAAATTCCTTGTATGCGTTAAGCTTGGGTTAATACCCGGACGCTGAGGGACTCGGCAGGGATTTTTAGGAGTTCTTCCATCGAGACCATCGCTTCCAGGCATGGGGTGATGATTTTCGTCACCCTGCATATATGTCATTAACCCGATTGACAAAATAACCTTAAAACCAATTCCCAACAAAAACATACACCACCAAGAACAAGCTCAACCACCTCATTCCTAAGGCGTTTTTTCAAGCCACTCACATCCTATCCATCTAATTAACCAAGAAAAACAAACAGCACATTGAGAATGTTAGTTTCAGCAAAGATAACTCTGGGAAATCAAAATCACTGGACGCAGATAATACATTGTGCTATTTAATAACGCTTTTATAGGCTGCGTTGAGTTTGTCATTAGGTCTCCAACTGGAGAACAATTGACAAAAACCTCAATGGGACAAGGAGTTGATTGCCTGTCCAGGCCCGATAAATCATGTTGCCATGATGCAGCAACGACAAGTAATTCGCTAAACTAAACAACATGCACATAACCAACGGGCTGACGGGCAGAAAATTGAAAAATACTTCGCTTTGCTACTAAAGCATTAATCACAAATGAAAAGAAAACTCAGCAATTACATAGGCATTGCTTTTTTTATAAACATCTTTGCCATCATAAGTGTCGGTGGAATCTGCATTATGATGGTCAAGGATATGGTTCGCAACAATATCTCCCACCTTGAAGAAGAAAGCAGAAATGTGGCCAGAATATACAAATTAAACGACAGGGTACAGCAGGCCATTTTTTCTGTGCATGGCTCAATCATTGACAACAACGGCTCCCCCTTGTCAAACACCATTAAGTCGATAGGTAAAATAAAAGAGGACCTTAAAACTTACGTAGAAACAGAGCAGGAGAAATACGACCCCTACTTTGAGGAAGAAAATATCCTTTTGGACAAAATTAAGGATAATCTCGTAGGAATACGACAGGTACTTGATGAAATCCTTCTGAACCTGTCAACGACAAAACTGCTGGATGAAATCAATTTTACAAAACTGGATGGCTACGGCTATACCATCCACCACCTGGCCCAAACGATCAACGATCTCCATTTCAAGACCGTATCCAACCTGGTCAAGGAGTCCTACAGCAAGATGTATTTCATCCTGCTGCTCTATCTGGTCTCCTCCGTCGTCGGCATTCTGGCCTCCTGCGTGGGGTATATCGTGCTGACCCGCCATACCATCAAACCAATCATCAACCTCGCCTCCGCCACGGAAAAGATATCCTCCGGGGATTTTAACATCCGGGTAAAAACCGTCTCGGAGACGGAAATCGGCACGCTCTACCAGTCTTTTAACGACATGACGGCAAGACTGCAGGAACACGAGAAAAAGCGGGAAGACTTCAACCGCACCCTGGAACGTCTGGTAAAGGAAAGGACCAGAGAGCTGCGGGAGTCCGAGGAATCCCTGCGCCGGACCCAGTCCGAACTGGTGCGCATGGAAAAGATCGCCACCCTGGGCCAGATCGCCACCTCGGTCAACCATGAAATCAAGACCCCGCTGAATGTGCTCTATATGAACCTGCAGCTGCTTATCCGTAAAATCAATCAATGCGACATGGGTAAAAGCGAACTCAAGCAGGGCATGCTCGACCTGACCGAGATCATCAACGGCGAGATCATCAGGATCAATGAAATCATCGAGGAGTTTGTCAAATATGCCCGTTTCCCGGACCCGAATTTCAAACAGGGCAACATCAACCAAATCCTGGCGGATATTGCCGAGATGGTCGCCCAGAATGCCCAAGAATCGGATATCATCATCAATGTCGTGCAAGATGAAACCCTTGACCTCGTGCCGATTGACGAGAAAATGATGATCCAGGCCCTGCTCAACCTGTGCATGAACGCCATTCAGGCCATGCCCTATGGCGGCCTACTGCGGCTGGAGAGCAAAAGGGACGGCGCCTGCGCCAAAATCCTGATTGAGGATACCGGGCAGGGAATCGCTGATGAAGACCTGCAACACATCTTTGATCCATTTTTCACCAAAAAGGATGGCGGAATGGGACTGGGGCTCGCCATAGCCCAGAGGATCATCGAAAATCATAGAGGCTCGATTTCCTGCCAAAGCGAGGTGGGGAAGGGTACCTCTTTTGAAATAGATCTGCCTGTTTCGCCCGACAGCATCTGCCAAGAGATCATATAGCCCATGATACGGACCTGCATACTCATCGTTGATGACGACAAAATGACCAGGCAGACCCTGTCCATTGCCTTGAAGGAACAGTATCAGACCATTACCGCCAAGGATGGCAAAACCGCCCTGGAGATACTCAATAACCAGGAAATCGATCTCGTGCTTTCCGATCTGTCCATGCCGGGCATGAACGGCATTGAACTGCTGGAGCTGATCAATCTTCTCCCCGAAAAGACCCCGGTGATCTTCATCACCGGCCAGGGAACCGTGGAAACGGCCGTGCAGGCCATGAAGAACGGCGCCTATGATTATGTCACCAAACCGATCAACATCGACCGCCTCACGCTGCTGATCGAGAAAACCCTTGAGACCCAGAGACTCAAGGAAGAAAACATCCTGCTGAAAAAAAAGATCGAGGAGACCTACCCGGACCTGTCCATGATCGGCAACTCGCCGGCCATGCAGAGAATCAAGGATCTCGCCAGGCAGGTTGCCGCCACCACCGCCACCGTGCTCATCGAGGGGGAAAGCGGCACGGGTAAGGAACTGGTGACCAACATCATCCATTACAACAGCCCCGTGGCACATGGCCCTTTGATCAAGGTTAACTGCTCAGCCTTTGCCGAAGGGGTGCTGGAATCCGAACTGTTCGGCCACGAGAAAGGCGCCTTCACCGGCGCGGTGGTCACCAAAAAAGGCAGATTCGAGCTGGCCGACGGCGGCACCCTTTTTCTCGATGAAGTCGGCGAAATGCCGTCTTCCATCCAGGTCAAACTGCTGCGTTTTCTCCAGGAACAGACCTTTGAACGAGTGGGCGGCACCAAAACCCAGAAGGTCCGCGTGCGCATCATCTCAGCCACCAACCGCAACCTGACGGGAATGATCAGAGAGGGGACCTTCCGCGAAGATCTCTATTACCGCCTGCGGGTGGTGAAAATAGAGATGCCCGCCCTGCAGGAACGCAAGGAGGATATCCCGGAACTGGCGGCCAGCTTTCTGAAAAAACTGGCAAATCGGCACGGCAAGCATATCTCCCGGGTATCCGACGAGGTGATGGAGCTGATCATGCAGTATAACTGGCCGGGCAATATCCGCGAACTGATGAACTGCATTGAAAGCTCCGTGGTCATGGCCAAAACCGACGCCATCACCATCGACTGCATTCCCGAGTATCTTACCCTCAGCAGCAGCGACTCCTCAATGGACGGCAAGGAAGGACTGCTGCAGCAAATGGAGCGGCAGACCATTACCGACGTCCTCAACAAGACCGGGGGCGACAAGGTAAAAGCCGCGAAAATTCTGGGGATAGGGCTGCGCACCCTCTATCGGAAGATCGAGCAATGGGAGCTGTGATCAGTCTGCGGAGGTGAGGGAGCAGGCCCTATCTGCATCTCCGGGGCGGGAGGAGCCGTCGGCGCTCTTATTCCTCTTCTTGGCGGTGCACTCGTAGATGATCTCCATTTCTTCCTGATAAGTGTCTCGTTGATCAGCAGCATATCCGCCCGATAAACCAGAAAATCCTGCTCGGCAATCAGGATACGCCTCGCCTCCGCATAGCAGGATTCAACCAGACTCTTCACCTCCCGGTCAATGATCCGTCCGGTCTCTTCGCTGTATGCGTTCCTGGCCAGCTGCTCGCCCAGAAAGGCGCCATCATCCCTGACATAGGACATGGGACCGAGTTCGTCGGTCATGCCCCATTGGCATACCATCTTGGAGGCCAGAACAACCGCCTGGCGGAAATCATCCTCAGCGCCGGTGGTCTGCTGGCTGAGACAGATCTCCTCGGAGGCCCGACCGCCCATGAGTATGGTAATGCGGCTCAACAGGTATTCCTTGGTATAGGCATGGCGGTCGGTGAGCGGCAACTGCTGGGTGTGGCCCAGGGCCATGCCCCTGGGAATGATGGTAATCTTGTGAATAGGGTCGGACTCGTCGTCGGGCAGAAATATGGCCAAAATGGCATGACCGGCCTCAAGGTAGGCCATGGTCTTGCGGTCCTTGTCGCTGATCACCAGCACTTTCCTTTCGACCGTCCCCATCGCCACCGAGGCCGGTACTTTTAAAAATCATCACACAATCAAATAGTTACACAACAAAAACCTCTCTATTCGATCTGCTCGCGAATCACTGAACGTCCTTCTCCGCCATTGCCATCGCGGGTGATTTACACCCACTTGTCAAAATGGCAAAAAACAGTGCCATTTTGACAAGCAAAACAGGGTGCTATAAAAATAACATATCGAAATCATTAGATTGATCATTCTGGCACGGATTTAGCAAAGAACACTAATTAAAATGATACAAAGTGCCATCAAACGCAAGCACAACATGGAAATAATGGAGGAAAAAAGATGAAAGGCATGATCCCCGAAGCAAAAGTTAACGTTAAGAAAAGAAGCATTCACTGGACCGCAGAAAACGCTCCCGCCAAAGTTGAGGTTTCCCGGGGTGCAATGTTTGCCTTAGGGGCTGTACCAACACTTATCGGCATCTGGGCGGCGGCCTGTTTCTTCGGCGGATTGATCGCAAGCGGCGGCCCCTTTGCCATGGCAAAAAGCTGGTTCTCAGCTTTAACAGGAATGTAAAGCATACTTCACGCAATATCTATGCATAGCGATCGCATAACGGAGGTGCAGCATGAAAGAGACGACATTGAGCCAAAAGAAACAGAAGGTACGGGCCGGGGAACAGACCGGAGCAGGTCTTGATGCATTCGCCAAAAGCGGCATTTCCGTTATGGGTGCACTTTCCGCTCTCATCGCTCTCTGGGCGGTGGCCTGCTTCATCGGCGGGCTGGTCAGCGCCGGCGGACCTGTCGAACTTGCCTACGGCTGGTTCAAAGCTATCGCAGGATTGTAAAAACAAGAGCAACCTGAGGGAGGGGCCAACAGGCCCCTTAAAATAATAATCAACTCAAACGAGAGAGATAGGTATTTGACACGCTAGAAAGCACGGTGACAATGAGTTTCTTGCTCATCTAGCGGTTTGGCTCAACGGACTGTAGTCCACCGATCTTTTTTTAGAACAATGTGTGCAATGGACTCACCGTTGATGCGGAGCACAGCCCGAAAGGCTGCGCAATACCGCAGAAGAAAAATATAACTGTGGATAAGAAAAGTGGATATAAAATTCTCTTCTCTTATCAAATCCGCAGTTAACTTCATATCGCGCAGCAAGCACTCCGTGTTGGGAGGCATTCTCATCCTTGTCCTGACGCCAGGGCTGGTAGTTTGCCTTGTCCTTGATATCAGAGGCACCATTGACAATCCCTACTTCAGTTTTTTCATCTATCTCATCCTCGGCCCCCTGTTCGTCCTCGGCCTTATCCTACTCATCATAGGGGTATTCAGGTCTCGAGGCCGGGAAGACATCGGCCTTTTCACCTTTGAATACATCCAGGAACAACTGAACAGGCCAGGCCGATACAGCCGTATTCGCCGCCATATGCTCGTCTCGCTGTGTTTCACCCTGACCACCCTCTTTTTAGTGGCCCTTGTTTCCTACACGGGATTTCATTATACTGAATCAACCGCCTTCTGCAGCCAGTCCTGCCATCAGGTCATGGAACCGGCCTACGCCACCTATCAGCACTCCCCCCATTCACAGATAACGTGTGTGGTATGCCATATCGGCAAGCAATCCAAATGGTTGACCAGGGCTAAATTCTCAGGAACCAAACAGCTTTTCGCCGTACTATTCGACACCTATCCCCGGCCGATCAAGCAGCCCGTCACCTCCCTGCGACCGTTAGCGGGAACCTGCGAGCAATGCCACCGGCCGGAACTGTTTCACGAAGACAAACTCTCTATTAAAGACCATTTTCTGCCTGATGAACGCAATACCCACCTACAGACCGCTCTGCTCATGAAAATCGGCTCCGGAGGATACCTGGACAGAAAGCCTTACGGCATTCACTGGCACGTCGCCGAGGCCAATCCTGTTTTCTATAAGCATACTGACCGTTCCCGTGAGAATGTTGTCCAGGTATGGCAGCAGAATGGCGACCAGGAACTGCTTTTTTACAAAGCCCCCGGCAACGGAGAGCAAGATGCAAGCCAGCAGGGGATCGTGCGGACGATGGACTGCATGGACTGCCATAACCGGCCAACCCACGTCTTTCTCAGCGCCGATGAAGCTCTCGACGAAAAGCTGGTCACCGGCATCATCCCGCGCGAGATTCCCTTTATCAAGCGGCAGGCCCTTGAAGCGATAACAGCCAAATACGACTCGACAGAAGCGGCCATGTTGGGAATCACCAGAAAGCTCAAGAAATGGTATCAGGCCAACTATCCGGATTTTGAAGAGCAAAACAAACCATTACTGGATAAGGCCATTGCCGGCGCTCAGCAGGCCTACAGTGAAAATGTCTTCCCGGGAATGAAAATCGGTTGGGACACCTACAAGGATTTTATCGGCCATAAAAACGGTACAGGTTGTTTCCGTTGCCATGGCGGGAAGCATGCAGGCAAAAACGGGCAGACAATCAGCAATGACTGTGACAGCTGCCATATCATCCTGGCGGAAAACGAACCGCCTTCTGATATGTTGAGTCGCCTCCAGAAGATTGCGAAGACAACTGATAAGTTAAAATCATTATCACCTTATTAATTTTCCCAGAAGGAGTTGTACAGAAATGACAGAAAATGAGCCAAATGACAATGCAAAGAAAGACTCCCAGAACATTGAACATAAAAAACGAGCCATAGACAGCCTGATCCAGGTCCTGTGGCGTTCGCCCCTTGGCGTTTTCGGAGTCGGCATCACCACCATCAGCATCACCCTGATGATGATTGGCATGCTCATCGACATGTTCAATCTTATCAAAAGTCCCTATCCCAACCTGGTAACCTATGTCATGCTGCCCGCCCTCATGCTGTTCGGGCTGATACTGATCCCCATTGCCATTCATCTACAGCGCAGGAAAACACACAACCACCCCAATGAGCGCTACAATCTTCAGCTCAATCTGAGCAATCCCAAGCACCGGGTTGCCGTTATCGGTTTTATCGTGTTATCCGTAGTCAATGTCGCCATTCTGGCCATCATCAGTTACGAGGGATATCATTTCACCGACTCCAACTACTTCTGCGGCATGCTCTGCCACCAGGTAATGGAACCGGAATACACCGCCTACGCAGACTCACCCCACTCCCGCGTCGGCTGTGTCGAATGCCATATCGGTCCAGGGGCCAGCTGGTATGCCAGGGCCAAAGTTTCCGGTATGCGTCAGGTAGCGGCGGTTTTCAAAGATTCTTACAGCCGGCCGATTCCAGCCCCTGTGCATAAACTGCGTCCGGCCAGAGACACCTGCGAACAATGCCATTGGCCGGAAAAATTTCACGGCAAAAAACTCAAACGCTATGTGTCATTTACCAATAACAAACAGAAAAATCCCGATATCACGGAAATTGCCTTAAATATCGGGGGTAACAATCCCGAGACCAGCGCATTTGAAGGGATACACTGGCATGTGAGCAAGCAGGTTGAAGTAAGCTACCTGGCTGCGGACGAAAAACGGACCCAGATTGCCAAAGTCAGAGTCAAACGGCCGGATGGCACCTCCGACGAGTATGTCAAAGGCGACATCGAGGCACCGGAGAACGCGGAACAGCAATGGAGAGTCATGGACTGTATTGATTGCCACAACCGGCCGACCCACATCTACGACATGCCGGAGGAAAGGGTTGATTTCGGCCTGATCAGCAAAACCATCAACCCGGAAATTCCCGGTATCCGGGAAGACAGCCTGCAGGTCATCAGCAAAGAGTATGCCTCCCGTGATGAGGCCAAGGAAGCCATCATCAATGATCTGCTGTTCCTGCAGAAAAAGCGCTCCGCAGAAACTGCGGAAAAATACAAGGACGACATCATCAAGGCGGGCTCCTTTCTGTTGGAGTCCTATCTTCGCAATGTCTGGCCGGAAATGAACGTGCAGTGGGGCACCTATCGGAATCACATGGGTCACAAGTGGGCCGATGACGGCTACGGTTGTTGGCGCTGCCACGATGAAGAGCATCTGAACAGCTCGGGTGAGGCAATCTCCCAGGATTGCGGCATCTGCCACGATGAACCCTGATTCGATCCTGGCCAAGCTTTCCTCATGCTGATGCAAGCCGGAAGGGCAATCCTTCCGGCTTGCCTGTCATCTCTCCCCGCCTCCCGCCTCCCCCCATTCACCCTGCTGGTCCGGCGGAAAAATATTTGGATTTTGCTCCGGATATGTTACACAAGGACTGAGTATATGCAACCCGCCAACCTTAACCCATTTCTCCAAGAAATTGACCACACACACCTCCGGCGAAACCGGCCAAATGCCTTTGCGGCGCGCCTGGATTGAGCAGCTCTACCGGGAACATGAAAGGATCTGCTGGCAATACGGGGCCAGACTTTCCGTGCCCATTATCGAGATCAACGATTCCTCCTCCAACTGGGGCAGCTGGCATCCGTCCGGCAAAACCATCAAAATTTCGGCCAGGCTCATCCTGCTCCACGCCTGGGATGTGGTGATCAACATCCTCAAGCATGAGATGGCCCACCAGGCGGTCAGCGAACTTTTCCGCAGCCATGATGCCCACGGCAGAACCTATGAAGAAGCCTGCGACCTGCTCGGGGTGCCCCAGGAATTCCGGGAAGCGAGCGGAGACCTGCCGAGAATCATCCTTGATATCAGTGAACGGGCAGTCGGCAGCCCGCACCGCAACCTGCTCATGAAAATAGAAAAACTGCTGGCCCTGGCGCAGTCATGCAACGAGCATGAAGCGCTGCTGGCCATGGAAAAGGCGAACTTTCTCATCGCCAAATATAACATCCAGAGAATCGAACAGGGCGGGCAGGAGCGCTATGAGTCCCACATAATCAATCACAAGAGCAAACGGATAGAAAATTATCAAAGAAAGATCTGCTCCATCCTGAGCAACCACTTCTTTGTCAAGATTATTCTTTCCGACCTTTTCGACGCAGAACAATGCTGCACCTATAAAACCATCGAGCTGCTGGGCACCAGCGAAAATGTGCTTATTGCCAATTACGTCTACTCCTTCCTGCTGGCCCAGATGAATTCCCTGTGGCAGCAATTTCAGCTCAGCCATCAAACAACAGGCAGGCAGAAACGATCGTACTGTCTCGGCGTGCTTGACGGATTCGCCAAAAAACTTGCCGGACAGAACCAGAAAGCATTTGACACAACAAGGCATCATGCCGCCCCTGCGCCTTTATCCGTTCTGGTATGCAACAAGGACCAGGGACTGAGCCGCTTCATGGAGCAACGCCATCCGCGTCTGTCACAGAAGAAATTCGCGGCCGCCAGGGTCTATCGCCAGGAATATGAGGCCGGCTGCAGCGATGGCAGAAATCTCACCCTCAACAAGGGCCTCACCAGTGACGACGGTTTTCAGGGCAGAATGCTGCCCCGCCGCCCCTGATTTTTTCCACCATGGACAAAGAAAATATCTTCAAGAAAATCCCCGCCACCTTGCCCCATGAACTCGTTGAAACCATCCTTGCGAACGGCTCATTCAAGCTTGAACGCATCGTTTCCAGGGCGCATGCCACGCCGCCAGGAAAGTGGTATGACCAGGAAAAGAACGAATGGGTCTTGCTGCTCAGCGGGTCCGCCTGCCTGCGCATTGAAGGCAGCGATCACCTTACCGTGCTTGCACCGGGAGATTATCTTTTCCTGCCGGCCCATCTGAAACATCGGGTTGAATGGACAGCCCCGGACACGGATACCATCTGGCTGGCCTTGCATTATTAACCCCCCACACCCCCACCTTACAAGATCGAAACCAGCAGAGACAGCCGGGTCGCATAGGCCAGGCACATAGCCCCTACCCCGGTCGATCCCCCTGAGTTATTCCCATTGGGAAAAACGCCATCACTTCCGGCAGACTGCCAAAAGCGAAAATCCGGCGGTCACAAAACACGATACAGGCCTTGCCCTCAGGCAAGCAAAAAACCAACAGCCGCAATCCTAACAAAATCAGCATTCCTATCCAATAAAAGATTCTGTAATTTTTACTTAATTTTCAGCAAACTTCTTAACTTATTGTTTTCAATATAAAAAATTTTATTAAAATTTAAAACAATACTTTTTATCAAAACAATATTTTTTATATTGACTTCCAAATATTTTTCAACATATGCTTTTTATTAACTGGCAGTGTTTTCAGCAGATTCCAAAATGATGAAAAATCGACTCTCCTTGCTCAATTAAATTTCTCAAATTCAATCAGTTATACTGATTGAGCAGAATTTTACTCATGAGCACTGTCACACCCTGTATTGATGAAAATAAAATGTATCCTGAGAAAAAAATGACCAATTTACTTGCTATACGGATACCTAACTTTTAGAATTAGCTTTAGCTCGTGGAATATTTTATTATTTATCAATGATTTTTTACTGTTATCTTTAAACAACTAACAGGCATAGAGACTAAAAAAACGGAAACGGAGAGAAGAGATGACAAAAAAAATGATAGGGATTGGAGCGTTGACCATGCTCCTGTGGGGATCCTCAGCATTTGCCGCGGACAATGCCGAGCTGGAAAAACGGATAGAGGATCTGTCCGCGCAGAATCAGCAGTTGTCCGAAAGGCTTCGGCAGCTGGAGGAGATCCTGACCAAGCAGACACAGATCCAGCCTGCCCCGGCCGGGCAAACGGCCCAAGAGGGCGATAGTGAAAAATCCTTGCTGCAGGCGATCAACGATCATGTGGAATTGTCCGGTCTGGTGGAAATAGAAGCCAGCAAGGCAGAGGATTTCAACAATGACGACAACAGCGATGTGACCCTGGCCACAGTGGAAATCGGACTAAATGCAAAGATTTCCGAGTGGTCGATTGCCCACCTCCTCCTGCTCTATGAAGAAGGTGAAGAAGATGACCACATCATTGTCGACGAAGGCACCATCACCCTCGGCAATATGGAAAAATTCCCACTCTATCTCACGGCCGGCAAGATGTACCTGCCCTTCGGTTTCTATGAAAGCGCCATGGTCTCCGACCCCCTGACCCTTGAGCTGGGGGAGATTAACGACAGTGCGGCGCAAATCGGCTTTAACACTGGCGGTTTCTATGGATCGGTTTACGGATTTAATGGTGACATCAACGAGACGGGCAAGGACGATGAAGTGGACTCCTGGGGGGCCAATGTTGGCTACGCCTATGAGGCCGAAGGGATCGGACTGGATGTAGGGATGGACTGGATCAATAACATCGCCGACACCGACGGCGTCGGCGACTATCTCGAGGAGATCGACGTCACCGCCACCCACGACTTCGTGGATGGATGGGCCGTTCATGCCGTTTTTGACATCGGCCCGTTCCGCCTGATCGGCGAATACGTCACGGCGCTCGACGAGTTTGAACCCACGGAAATCGGCTTTGACAATACTGGGGCTGAACCGGAGGCGCTGAGCTTTGAGGCTGATTACACCACCGAACTCTTCAACCGGGAAACGGTCTTTGCCCTCGGCTATCAAGGCACGGACGAGTCCCTGCAGCTGGGCCTGCCCGAAGAGCGTTACCTTGGCGCGGTGAGTGTCGGCATATTCAGCCATACGACTCTCGCCTTTGAATACCGCCACGATGAGGATTACGAAGAAAGTGAGGGAGGCACCGGCGAGGATGCCAACGCCGCCACGGTCCAGCTGGCCGTTGAATTTTGATGAACGTCCAGTGTGGCAACAAGCTGCCAATGGCATAACACATCGGGACCAATCGGAAACCGAGGCTAAGAGCTTGTCAGCATATAAGCTCTAAATCAAAGGAAGTCGAAATGGTTGTTTATCAGGCATCCGGCGATATTTGTTCAAAAACATCACTTAACAGGAGACACTTCATGAAAACGAAACACTCAGCAATGTTGGTCAGTCGTACGCTAGCGTATGCGATTATTATCCTCAGCTTTGCCGTATCCACGGCCGCTGCGGCTGATTATGCCACCCTGACCGGCATGTTTTCGGGATACAAAAAATCCATATCCGATTTCGCCGATGCCTTTTATGCCAACGACTGGGCAAAGGGCAAAACCATAGCCCAGGACCTTGTCGCCCAATCCAAGGCTTTTAAAAATCTGGCAGACACGGAGTACAAGGATGACTGGGGCTGGGAAGCCCAGGGCATGGTTAACCACTCGAATGAACTGGTCGAACTCTGTGATGAAAAGGCCAGTAACGATGCCTACTTTGTCAGTGCCGCCCTTTTCCTCCACCTCAACCATATTGTGGCCTCAACCCCCCTGTGGCTGAGAGACCATGTGGGCGAGATGGTAAAACAGGCCACCAACGGTGTAGCACAGAAAAACAAGGAGATGGCCCTCGGCGCGGGTGAAGAGATTCACCTGGCTGCGCACGAATTCTCAGTTTCCGGGCAGATAATGGAGCATATGTTCGCCAACACCCGCTGGATTAAGGACGCGCGGGAAATGCATCTGCTGGGTGACGAATTCCAGAAGGCAGTCGATGCCGGCAACTGGGAAGCGGCCCAGAAACAGCTTGAGCAAATTGACACGATTTACAAGAAGGTCGCCTCCTCGTTCAAAAAGTAAGCCTGTTTAATAAAATAATATGGTCGTCTGGCTTTCAGAGACGGCATAAAGGCAAGGCAGCATCTCCAGGTTGCTGGATAAATTTATCAGTAAAGTAACCAGGAGGGGAGATTCTGCCTTGCCGGCCTTACTTATGCGACAATGGAGATGTTAATGCAGTCGAGTATTGCCATGAGGATATCCACTTTTTTTCAGGGAAACCGGCAGTCTCGGCAAAAAAAGCTTAATTTTTTTTGAGCAGGCCCGACACATGAAAACTCAGATAAAACTCGGCACCAAGCTTATTGGTTCGTTCCTTCTCGTGGGGATAATTCCCCTCCTGGTCATGGGAATTATTTCCCTCTGGCAGACCAGTGATGCCTTGAAGATCCAGGTCTTCAACCAGCTGCAGATTGCCAGGGAAATCAAGAAGTCGCAACTCGAGAAAATGTTCACCGCCCAGCTCGAGGTGGTGAAAAAGAACGCGGCGCTGGAGAATGTGCGGCGCTTCTTCCTCGAATTCGAGAATATCGGACTGATGCAGGGATTTGATTCGGAAGATTATAAGGCCGCCCTTGGCGACTACGACTCCATTCTCCAATTCTATTCCCAGGGCTTTGAAGACCTGTTTCTGATCTCCCAGAAAGGAGATGTGGTTTACTCCGTCAAGCACAACTCTGACTTCGGGGTTAACCTGCTCAGCGGCCAGCACCAGGATAGCGGTTTAGCCCGCGCTTTCAACAAGGCCATCAAAGGCGAAATCGCCTTTGAAGACTTCGCATTCTATGCCCCGATGAACAATTCCCTCGTTTCATTTTTTGCAGCGCCTATCGCCGATGAATCCGGGAAAATCATCGGGGTCATGGCCCTGCCGCGACAGATCAATGATGTTAACGTCATCATGGGAGAACGTTCCGGCATGGGAAAAACTGGAGAAACCTACCTGGTGGGCAACGATCATCTGATGGTGTCGGATTCGTTTCTGGACCCGAAAAACCACTCAGCGGTGGCCTCCCACAGTAATCCCCAGCTCGGCAAGGCAGAAAACGAATCCTCACGCCAGGCCATTGCCGGCAAAACCGGATTCGGGATCCACCGCAATTACCTTGGCAACGAAGTACTGAGCTCCTATACCCCGATAAAAATAGGCGACACAACCTGGGCGCTTATCGCGGAAATGAACAAATCAGAGGCATTTACCTCCATCAATGCCATCAAATTGTTTACCGCGGCACTGACCGCTATCTGCATCGTCGTCATTGCCGCCGTGGCATTTTTCATTACCCGGTCAATTTCAAACCCCATCAACCTTATCACCAACAGTCTCAACCTTAATGCCAACCACGTGTTCAACGCCTCATTACAGGTGGCGTCATCCAGTCATTCTCTCGCCGAAGGCGCCTCCCAGCAGGCAGCCGCTCTCGAGGAAACCTCTTCCTCCCTTGAGGAAATGTCCTCCTTGACCCAGCAGAACGCCAATAACGCCGGCGAGGCCGACAAGCTCATGGAAAAGGCGAATACCGTGGTGGACGGAGCCAACACTTCCATGCAGGAACTGACGCAATCCATGGAAGAGATATCAAAGGCAAGTGAAGATACCCAGAAGATCATCAAGACCATAGACGAGATCGCCTTTCAGACAAATCTCCTGGCGCTCAACGCGGCGGTTGAGGCGGCGCGGGCCGGTGAAGCGGGGGCAGGGTTTGCCGTTGTGGCCGATGAAGTACGCAATCTGGCCATGCGGGCGGCGGATGCCGCCAAAAACACAGCGACCCTCATCGAGGGCACGGTGAAGAAAATCAAGGCCGGTTCCCAACTGGTCACAAAAACCAGCCAAGACTTCAAACAGGTGACGGAAAGCACGGCAAAAGTTACGGCACTGGTGGCAGAAATCGCCACCGCCTCCGACGAGCAATCCCATGGCATAAATCAGATCAACAAGGCGGTTACCGAAATGGACAAGGTGGTCCAGCTGACAGCTGCCAATGCCATGGAAAATGCCAGCTCATCGGAGGAAATGACCGGCCAGGCCGAGCAGATGAAAACCCTGGTCAACGATCTTGTCGGCCTTGTGGGCAACAACAAGGCAAAAAAAGAACAAACAACCGCTACGACGGCCGAAACCGTCAAGGAAGCCCGGCCCCGGCCTGTCGCCCCTGCTGTGGCGAAACGACAACCGCCGCCTGGCAGACCAGCTCTGGTCCATAAACCAAAGCTTGCAACCCCTGCACAGGTCATCCCCTTTGACGACGAGGATTTCAAGGATTTCTAACAGGTGGGGAAAAACAACAATGAAGACACGTATGGCCGCCATCATCCTAGCAGCCTCTTTCTTGCTGATGTCAGATCAGGCATCCAGTTCACCGCTGCTCTGGGCCCATGATGCTGCCGGCCAGCTCGGCACGGTTGATCTTGCCGACAGCAGTGTTGCCATCATCGGTTCCATGGGCGCTGTCATGACCGATATCGCCTATGATGCGGACGGCAACCTGTGGGGCATCACCCCGACGGATCTGTACCGAATCAATCCCCATACCGCGGCGACAACCCTTATCGGCGCCCACAACATTCCCCAGGGCAATGCTCTGGTTTTCGGTACTGATGGTTTGCTCTATGCAGCCGGCGGCAGCACGACAAAACTCTTCACCCTTGATCCCGCAACGGGAAACGGAACCAGCATCGGCGCCACCGGCTTCTTTTCCGCCGGCGATCTGGCCTTTTACCGCGGCAACCTCTACCTCTCATCCACCCACAGCGAGCTGATCCGTATTGACCTGAACAACAACGCTGCCGGCAGCAAAATCGGCGAGTTCGGCTTCTACAACGTCTACGGCCTGGCAACGGCAGACAACGATACCCTGTATGGCATTTCCGCAACCAAGATCTTCTCGGTTGACATTGTCACCGGCAAAGGCACCCTGATTCTGGACTACAAGGGCAAGGTCCTGGGTTCCTCTTATGGCTCAAGTTTCATCACCGAGTCCATCCCGCAACCTGCTGTTCCGGTCCCGCCATCCATATGGCTGCTCGGCAGCGCCCTGCCCGGTCTGCTGATTTTCCGCAAACGGCTGGCCGGCCTCGCGCCCAGCTGACACGCCGGGCTGTCCGGCAACGATCCCGTCCGCAGATCAACTCTGCTTGTCCCCCTGTCTCTTTTGTGCCATAATGGTATTTTCATAAACCCGTTTATGCACTCAAATCAGCAAAAAAACATTACATGAAAGCCGAAAACCATCAGGGCCTGCGGCGTGCGCCATCGAGGCGATGTTGATGGAAAGCAGAACATCTGCAGACAAATCGAGGATGTGACGCAGCCGGTGTTGAAAAAAATAGACGATAATTGCTTGATGACAACAGCCAAAGGCAGACAAAAAAAACTACTCCCCCTCTTCATTCTCCCGGCACTATCTCTGCCGGCCGCCGCTCATGCCGGAGAAAGCGTCGACCGCCTTGTGGTGGGGAATTTCTCCCAGGCCCAGGATCTGACCAGGCTGCCGGATGGCTGGCAACCCCTGACCTTCAAGAACATTGCCTCCCACACCACCTACCGCCTCGTGCAGGATCAGGGCACCACGGTCATTGAAGCCGCAAGCCAGGCCTCTTCCTCAGGGCTCACCAGGAAATTTCCCATCGACCCTCTTGCCTACCCTGTTCTTTCCTGGAGCTGGAAGGTGGCCAATATTTATGAAAAGGGCGATGTCACAAAGAAGGAAGGCGATGATTACCCGGCCAGAATCTATATTACCTTTGCCTATGATGCCGACAAAGTCGGCCTGTGGGAGCGGGTCAAGTTCAATGCCATCAAACTGTTTTACGGGGAATATCCGCCGATCAATGCCATCAATTACATCTGGGCCAGCAAGGCGCCGCAGCAACTTATCACGCCCAATCCCTACACCGACCGGGTTAAGATGATCGCCATCGAGAGCGGGCCGGACCGGCTGAACCAATGGGTTACGGAAAAAAGAGACATTGCCGCTGATTACCGGCAGGCCTTTGGTGAAGATCCCCCCGCCATATCCGGCATTGCCGTCATGACCGACTCCGACAATACCGGCGAGAGCGCCACGGCCTGGTATGGTGACATCATCTTTTCCAGGAAACAGTGAGGTCACCTGCTCGTGGCCGCAATCCCCCTGAACCACCCCGGCCCGACCCCTCCCCGGCAAGAATACCGCCGATGGTTTCCGCCAACTCTTCAAGCATGAAAGGTTTATGGATAAAGGCGGCGGGATGCACTTCTCCCTCCCCGATCATCACCTGTTCCTCGGCATAACCGCTGGCGAGAATGACTTTAACCTGGGCATTAAGCCGCTGCAGCTCCTGCATGGCGGCGACGCCATCCTTGGCCGGCATGGAAACATCAAGAATGACCAGATCAATGATCTCCTGATTTCTTTTATAGATATCAACCGCCTCCTGGCCATCCCCCGCGACAAGAACGTCAAAACCGATCTTTTCCAGCATTTGCCTTCCCGTATCGCTGACCATGGCATCGTCATCAGCCAACAGCACAATCCCTGAAAAACATGGCAGTCCGACAGCCGTCGGCAGGTCTTGCTCGCTGTGCTGCTGTGCCGTCATCTCCAAGGCCGGCAGCAGCAAGTTGATCGTCGTTCCTTTCCCCGGGCTGCTCACTACCGTTAATGCCCCCTGATGAGCCTTGACAATGCCCACAGCAACCGGCAACCCCAAGCCCCTGCCGGTGAATCTGGTAGTAAAAAACGGATCAAATATCTGCGCAACAGTCGTTTCATCCATGCCGCAACCATTGTCCGTTATCCGGCAGAAGGCATACCGGCCCCTGGCCAGGTTGCTTTCCCGGAAGGGCGTGGGCAGATCCTCCAGCTCTTCAAACGAGTAGCCGGTGCTGATGGTGATCTGCCCGGCAGCCTTGCCGATAGCCTCACTGGCGTTCAAGACCAGATTGAGGACAACTTCCTGAATCTGCCGCATATCCACATTGCACCAGACAGGTATGGCAGGGTGATTGACCATGAGGCTGACCTGCGAGGAAATATTGTTACGTAATAAGTCCTCCATATTTTTCACCAGAGCGGCAAGGTCATTCGGTTTCCTATGCAACTCCTGTTGTCCCACATAGGCAAGCATGGACCCGGAAATGTTCGAGGCCTTTTTTGCCGCCTTGAGTGCCTGTCTGACCATGTGTCCTGCTTTTGCATCAGCAGGCAGCTGCAGTTGCAGGAGCTGCAGATTTCCCTGCACCGCCATCATGATATTGTTGAAATGATGGGCAAAGGCGCCGGCCATGACATTGAGACTTTTATAGCGCTGCGCCTGCTCCAGATGATGAACCAGCATGAGTTTCTCCTGTGCCGCATTGACCCTCTCGTTAATGTCCATGATGATCCAGATGACTCCCTGGGAGATGTCATCCATATGCAACAGACGACAGCGTATGTTGCACCATGAGCGGGCCCCGCCCTTTCTGACAAAGAGATAATCCCCCTCATAGGTTTCGCCTTGCAGCAGCACAGGATAAATCATTTTACCAAAGGCCTCATAATCATCCCTGGAAAGAAAAAACGGAACGGTCGTTTTGCCGACCAGTTCATCCGGCTCATAGCCGGTAATGTGTGCTATTTCCGGGTTGACCCGTTTGATGATTCTCCACTCATCCATGAAAATAATGCCCACCGGCGAGTTGTTGACCAGGGCTTCAATCTCCGACATGCTCCGCTCGAGCCGGCGGGCGGTTTCTTCCGCCAGCACCTTGGCGGAATTCAACTGGGCGGTGTGTTCCTGCACTTTCTGTTCAAGGGCTTCCTGTGCCTGGCGAAGCTGCTGTTCCGCCCTTTTGCGCCGCCTGATGTTCATGGTGAGCACAACAATCGTCAGGCCCAATACGCTGCCGAAAACACCCCCCCAGACCAGCTTTTGATATTCTTCGTAAAACGAGGAGGGTTTATTGATAATGATGCTGTCCGGCGGCAGTTTGCTTTGGCTTATTCCCCAGCGTTGAAGCTGCTTGTAATCAAACATGTTGCGTTTGGCCCCATACTTCACCACGGCGATGCTATCCGGCGCCTCGCCCGCCAGAATCCGATTGGCCAGCGCAGCAGCCGTCTCGCCCTGAAAATAACCGGAAATCAGGTTGCCTCCCACCATGCCGTATCCCAGATAAAAATTAAGCAAACCATACACCGGCACCGGACTGGCCGCGGAAACCAGGCGGATACTCTCCTCCTCCGGGTAATACTGGTCAAGCCGGTCGTGGAAATAGAACCCATAGAGGACAATGGTATCAGCGGACAATGCCCGCAACTGCGCCTGCAGTTCTTCCATGGACAGGTTGCCTGCATAGCGGATGTCCAGGCGCCCGGCAAAACCAGCCAGTTGCTGCCGTATGCTGCGCGTCCATGCCACGCCGGTGGGCAGGTAGTCGTTAATGACAAATACTTGCCTTGTCTGCGGGTGGATCTTCAGGGCGATATTTACCGTGGCGGCCGCATCAAAAATTTCGGCAACGCCGGTAAATCCGGGCAGTTCCGCCAGCATGCCGTCCTCAAAGATGTTGACCCCGCAAAAGACCACCGGCACACCGGGGAAAAGAGCAGCGCGGAATTCCCGCATGAAGTTGAAGGCATTGTTGCCGGAAGCGATGATGAGGCGCAGGGGCGTCTCCGCATATTTGCTGCGGTACAGCGCCAAGAGTTGCTGCCTGTATTGAGCACTGTCGGGAACGCGCTTGGTGTCCATGTTTTCCACATGGATCTCCACATGGTATCGATCTAACTCCAGCTTGCCCTGCAAGGCCTGCAACACATCCTGCTCCCACGCCATGCTCTGATGATAGGAATTGAGGATAAGGACATGGGTGGCGGGATGATAGGCATAGGCGTCGGCGGCCAGGATGAGCGAGGCAAGACAGCAGAAGAAAATGCGCACCACCTGACATATCATAATAGGCCCCGAAAAATGTGATGTGAGTCCGGCGCGAAGAACAGTCAAGCTGTTGATAATAAATATAGTACATCAAATCGGCGGCAGACATAAAACATTTTCGCTCCTGCGGCCGCAGAGAGCCAGGGCGATCATGTGCAGGCTCCGATAGGAGGGGAAAAGTCCAATGCCTTGGCAACAGGCCCTTGTCTTGTCGAATGAAGATTGTGTTGAACCTGAATGAATTTAGCGATAAGATCGGTTCATTGTTCATTTGTGCATTTCATCGGCTTATGGCTGGGTATTCTCTGCCTCATGGTATAAACCGACAAGGAGCTCCAAACAAATCATACGGAGGTTCTGCGATGGGTCACAAATCGAAAGCTCATCCCCGGGAAAAACCCAAACTGCCTGCCGGCACCCTTCAGACTTCGGCAAGGTCCCGTGAACAGGAGCATGGGCCAACGCTTGCCCTGGTTATTAAAAGTGACACGGACGGCTGTGAGCAGGCGGTTTGCGAAATCATTGCCAAAAACAACACCCTGGAGGGGGTAGCCGTTGAAATTATCCACAAGGGGGTGGGCGATATCTGCAAAACAGATATCATGAACGCCGCGACCGGCAGCAGGCTGGTCCTTGGTTTTAATGTCCATGTGCTGCCGAAGGTTGCGGAACTGTGCAAGGAAGAGAATGTGGAGGTCCGCCTCTATTCGGTCATTTATCAATTGCTTGAGGATCTCCGGGAAATAGCAGCCAGCCTTCTTCCCCGGGAAACAGAGGAAAAGATTCTCGGCACAGCCAAGGTCATCGCCCTGTTTAAAGGCAGCAGAAAGGGTATCATCATCGGCTGCGAGGTTGAAACAGGCAGGCTGCAGACAGGGGAACGCTTCCGCATCATCTCGGCAATGGGGCCTGTCTTTTCAGGCACCATCGCCTCAATGCATATCGAAAAGGACAGCATCAGCAAGGCCACCCCCAGGCAGCAGGTGGGGATAAAAATAGAAAATTTCAAAAATGTCCGCATCGGCGATCTCGTCGAGTGCTATCAGGCTATGCCCGGCGGGAAAGGCACGAGGTGGCAGCCAAGCGGCAAAATTCTTCATCTGTAACGCGACAGATTGATCATGGAAAACGACAAAAAAAACAGTGACGAGAAAGAAGAGATTCTCAAGCAGTATGAAAGACTGCTGCTGCATGAAAACCAGTTCAACATCCACATTGCCGAGATCAGGAAAATTGCTTCCGCCTGGCTGCTCGCCGACATGGGGGCCATGGCCTATATCCTCAAAGGCGCGCAAAACGGCGCCCTGAGCCCGCTTGATCAGACGCTCATCCTGGTGGTCGGCCTCCTGGGCGCCGTGGGACTTGCCGTCCTGTGGATCATGGACCGGCTGGTCTATGCAAAGCTGCTTGACGCCACCATCTTTCTGGCCCTCAAGATGGAACAGGCCCATGCCAGTGAGCTTCCCCAGATCAGATCGACCATTCTCGCCTATTCGAGCTATCTCGGCGGCTACATCAGCGCCTATTATTATGTGCCCGTTACCGCGCTTGTTTTCACCGCCTGCCTTTTCAAATTCAATGCCCTGTTCGCGCTGGTTGCCGCAACAGCCGTCTGCACGGTCATGGCCCGGGCCAGCCGCCCGAAAAAGTTTTCGGAAATGGCCTTTCTCGGCGATGACAAGGAGTTCGGCGCCTATCTGCAATCCCTGGAAAGCATGGAAAACAAAATCAAAATGAACACCCTGCTCAAAACAATATCATGCAGAAATAAATCATAAAAATTGAAACTTTTCCTTCCCTTTTTTGTCTTAATATATTCGATTGCCCCGGCAGAATGACGCACGTGCAGCAGAAGAAAATCGTTACCCCCGAAAAACAACAAACCTCAGCCCGGCAAAGCAGCAACCGCGCCGGCCGACTTCCTCAAGCCAACCACCATGATTGATGTACGAAATTTATGTAAAAAATATGACGATGTGCCGGCCCTCGACAACGTCACCTTCGCCGTGCAGGCTGGAGAGGTGATAGGGCTGCTCGGCCCCAACGGCGCAGGCAAGACCACCCTGATGAAAATCCTCACCGGCTTTCTCCAGCCGGATGCGGGCAGCGCCCGCATTGCCGGACTCGACGTCCTTGACCGGTGCGCAGCCATCCAGCGGCTGATCGGCTATCTGCCGGAAAACGCCCCCCTCTACCCGGAACTCACCGTGCAGTCCTATCTGCGCATGATTGCCGATTTGCGCAGTGTTCCCAGGGAGGATCAGCAGCAGAGGATTTCCGAGGCCGTTATCAGCACCGGACTGGCCGACCGGCTCACCCTGCCCATCGGTACCCTGAGCAAGGGGTTCCGGCAGCGGGTGGGACTGGCCCAGGCTATTCTTCACCGCCCGAGCCTGCTCATCCTGGACGAGCCGACCAACGGCCTTGATCCCACCCAGATTGCCGAGGTGCGCCATCTCATCAAAAAACTCGCCAGACAGAGCACGGTTATTATCTCCACCCACATTCTGTCCGAGGTTGAGGCCACCTGCGACCGGGCCATTATCATCATCAAAGGCCGGATCAAGGCCGATGCCCGCCTGTCTGAGCTTGCCGCGACCAGCAATGCCCGCCTTACCCTGGCGACCGGTGACGGGGAAGGCCCCCAGCGCATCCTTGCCAGCCTGCCGGAGGTAAAACAGGTCACTTACGACCAGGACGGCAAAGGCCGCATCTCCTACCTGATCAAGGCAGCCGGCGACAGGGATCTCTGCCCGGCCATCTTTGCCCTGGCCAAAAAGCACGACTGGCAGCTGTGCGAACTACGCCAGGAGGTCAGAACCCTGGAAGCGGTATTTAATGAACTGGCCGCGGCAGGAGGTGAAAAATGAAACAGCTTCCCGCCATCTTTGCTAAAGAGATGAAAACCTATTTCGGCACGCCCATGGCCGCCATTTTCATCGGCTCATTTCTGCTCTGTTCGCTTTTTTCCTTTTTCTGGCTGGAAACCTTCTTTGCCAGAAATACGGCGGATATCCGCCCCCTGTTTAACTGGATGCCCATGCTGATGATTTTTCTGGTGGCGGCGCTCACCATGCGGCAGTGGAGCGAGGAACAGAAAATCGGCACCCTGGAGGTCCTGCTCACCCTGCCGGTGCGCATTCATCAGCTGGTGCTGGGCAAATTTCTGGCCGTGCTGGCCCTGACTTCCTGCGCCCTGCTGCTCACCATTGGCCTGCCGGTTACCGTTGCCATGATGGGCCACCTGGACTGGGGGCCGGTCATCGGCGGCTATCTCGGCACCCTGCTCATGGCCGCCGCCTATATCAGCATCGGCCTGTTTGTCTCTTCCCGCACCGACAATCAGATTATTGCCCTCATGCTCACCGTTCTGCTGGCAGGCTTTTTCTTCCTGATCGGCTCAAGCGGCATCACTGATTTCTTCGGCAACCGGCCCGCCGAATTTCTCCGCAGCCTGGGGACAGGCAGCCGCTTTGCCAGCATCGAACGGGGTGTCATCGACCTGCGCGATGTTTTCTACTACCTGAGCCTTGCCGTGTTC
This sequence comes from Thermodesulfobacteriota bacterium, assembly GCA_040755455.1. Classification (GTDB taxonomy): domain Bacteria; phylum Desulfobacterota; class Desulfobulbia; order Desulfobulbales; family SURF-16; genus SURF-16. Next base: position 41,472 of record JBFMAY010000016.1, read on the forward strand.
TTCCTGGGACTGAACATCTACTTTCTTGACCGCAAACGCTGGAGTTTTGCCGACAATACCGCAGGCTATCGCCGCAAGGCCCTGATCACCGTGCTCCTGCTCGCCGCAAATCTCCTGGCCGCCAACATCTGGCTGGCCAGGGTGAATTCCGCCCGGCTCGATCTCACCGCCCACCGGGAGTACTCCCTCTCCCAGGCCAGCCGGGATATCATAGGCAATCTACCCGAGCCCCTGGTCATGCGCGGCTATTTCAGCGCCAAGACCCATCCCCTGCTCTCTCCGCTCGTGCCGCGGATCAAGGACCTGATGACCGAATACGCCATTGCCTCCCGCGGCAACGTCCAGGTCTCTTTTGTTGATCCCAAATTTGACGAGCAGATCGAGACCGAGGCCAACCAGCAGTATGGCATCAAGCCGGTTCCCTTTCAGGTGGCCGGCCGCTATGAGGCCTCCGTGGTCAACTCCTATTTTCATATCCTGGTCAAATACGGCGATCAATTCGTCACCTTGGGTTTTAATGATCTCATCGAGGTCAAACCCCGGCCGGACGGCCAGCTCGACGTCTCGCTGCGCAATCTGGAATACGACCTCACCAAATCCGTCAAAAAGGTGGTCTACGGTTTTCAATCGCTGGCCTCGGTTTTTGATGAAAATCCGGCCGGCTACAAAATAGTGAGCATCATTACCCCCCGGACCCTGCCGGAACCATTCCAGGCCATGCCTGATGCCATCAAAAAGGTGGTAAGCGATCTGCAGCAGGAATCGGGCGGCAAACTTCTCTTTGAAGAAAAGGATCCGGAACTGATGCCGGCTGCCGAACAGCAGCAGCTCAACGCCCAATACGGTATTGAACCGATCAAGGTCTCTTTCTTTGCCAGCGACACCTTCTACCTGCATCTGCTCCTGCAGAGCGGGGACAGCACTGAACGGCTCTACCTCACCCCGGACATGGGCGAGGCTGAATTGCGCCAGGAGATCGAGGGCGCCATCAAGCGCAACGGTTCCGGTTTCACCAAGACCCTGGGCGTTTGGTCCCCGGCGGCGGCAGGTGAATCCCCCATGGCCTTGATGGGGCACGGCGCTCCCAAGGACAACTATCAGGTCATGCAGCAGCTGCTGCGGGAAAACTATAATCTGAAAAAAGTCGATCTGAGCCAGGGCAGGGTGCCCGGCGACATCGACGTTCTCCTTATGCCGGCCCCCCGGGACCTGACCGAGGTGGAACGGCTGGCAATCGACCAGTATCTGATGCAGGGGGGGGCAGTGGTGGCGCTTGCTGGTAACTATCTGCTCGATATGTCCCCTGACGCCCAGTCCCTGCGGGTCAACAAGGTCAAGGACGGACTGGCCGAGCTGCTCAATCATTACGGCATAACCGTGGAAGAGTCCCTGGTCATGGACAGACAGAACGAGCCGTTTCCCATACCGGTTAGCCGCACCATTGGCGGCTTGACGATCCAGGAGATACAGCGCATCGACTACCCGTTCTTCGTCGATGTGCGGCCGGAAAACATGGCGGCGGACAACCCCATCACCGCAAGTCTTCCTGCCGTGACCATGAACTGGGTGTCGCCGCTCACCCTTGATGACCAGAAACTGCAGGGTAAGCAAGTCGCCGTACTGCTCAAATCAAGCAGTGAGGCATGGCTCAATCCCTCACCAATAATCGAACCTGACTTCGAACACTTCCCTGACAATGGCTTTTCACAGGGTGACAGTTTTGCCCAGCACAATCTTGCTGTGGCAATAACCGGCGATTTTGCCAGCTTCTTTCAGGGCAAGGCAGATCCCAGGCTGCAACAAAACGCCAATAGGGGGAAAAACGGTCATGCTGACAGCGGAGAAGAAGAAATCAAGGAAACAGGACCCTCACAGCAAGGCCGGGAGCTGCCGCCCCTGTCGATCATCAATCATTCCCCCCCGTCGGCACGACTGGTGGTCATCGGCTCGGCTGAATTTGTCGGTGACACGGTCATCAGCATGTCCCAGGGCCTGGGCATGGACCGCTTCATGAACAGTCTGGGATTCATCCAGAATGTCATTGACTGGAGCGTGGCGGATGAAGACCTGCTGACCATCCGCTCCCGCGGTTCCCACACCAGACTGCTCAAACCCATGACCAGACAGGAACAGACCTTCTGGGAATGGCTCAATTACGGCGTTGCCCTGGCAGCCCTCGCTGCGGTGAGCATCCTGGGGGCAAACCGCAGAAGAAAGGAAAAACCCATGCAGCTGGTGGGAGAAATGCCATGATCCGGAAAAATACGAATGTCATACTGCTCATCCTGCTGGTCTGCCAGCTGCTGCTGATCGCCCTCCTTTATCTGCCGGACGGCGAAGAGGGACAACCGGTTGCCGCACTTGTGCCGGGCCTCACGGCCGATGCCGTTGCCCAGCTGTCCATCACCGACGCAACCGGCAAGACCCTCGCCCTGCAAAGAGAAGAGGATGGAAACTGGCTGATCGATGACGGAGGATCTGACATGTTCCCGGCCGACGCCGCGCAGATCCAAAACATTGTCAACAACCTTGTCTCCCTGCAGTCACAGCGGCTGGTCACCAGGACCAAGTCAAGCCATATCCGCCTGCAGGTGGATGACAAGGTTTTCGCCAAAAAAATTGTTTTCAAAACGCAAAACGGCGAAACCCGCACCCTTTTACTGGGAAGCTCTTCCGGACCGCAGACGATCCATGTCCGCCCCCAGGCAACGGATAATGTCTATCTTGCCAGGGGCATTTCCACCTGGAACCTTGATACCGACAAGGAATCATGGTGGCGGAAAGGATATGTGCAGGTTGACAGAAACAGCCTGCGGGAGGTAAGCCTGCAAAACAGCCGGGGCCGCTTCACCCTGCGCAAAGAGGGGGAAAAGTGGCAGGTGAGCGGCGATGATCCGCAGCAGGAACCAGCGCCGGCCGCCCTGGACGGTTTCCTGCAGAAGGTCACCCATATTGCCGTCAACAGCTATCTGGGCAGACAATATCAGGACAACCGCCTGGATGCTGCCGTTCTGACCCTGACTACCGACCAGCAAACCATAACCGTCAACATCGGCCCCCAAGACAACGGCGAAGACAGTGAACACGTCATCAAGTCATCGGCCTCACCGTTTTTCGCCACCGCTGGCAGCTTTCAGATGGCGCCTTTGCTTGACATGAAAAAAGAGGATTTATATAGCAAAGGGGAAGAAAAAGAAAAGCAATAACCCTGCCCGGGCCAGGCCTTGCGCCAGGCCAGGCGGGCTGCCCCACGGTGCAGCCCGCCGCATCAGCGGCCCTGCCGGACAGAAGCCCGCCGGCAGCCGCCACAAGGATTACACGGCGAAACTCTTTCCGGTTATCCGCTCCAGGGCCTCCAGGTAGCGTGCCCTGGTTTTCGTGATGATATCCTCCGGCAGCTTTGGGGCCGGCGGCGTCTGGGGCCAGTCAAGGGTAAGGAGGTAGTCCCGCAAGAACTGCTTGTCGAAACTGGCCTGCCCCCGGCCCGTCTGGTAATCGTCCGCCGGCCAGAAACGGGAAGAGTCCGGGGTGAGCACCTCATCGATCAGTAGCAGCTCCCCCTCATGCCAGCCCAGCTCAAATTTCGTGTCGGCAATGATGATGCCCCGGCCGCGGGCATAATCAGAGGCCTTGCGATACAGTTCAATGCACACCCGGGCGATCTTTTCCGTCTCCGCCCGGCCGACGATCTCCCCCATCTTCTCCAGGGAAATGTTCTCATCATGCACCCCCTGTGCCGCCTTGGTGGACGGGGTAAAGAGGATCTCGGGCAGTTTTTCCGATTCCTGCATGCCAGGGGGCAGGGCAAAACCGCAGACCGTGGGGTTCTCCAGGTAGGCCTTCCAGAATGAACCGGACAGATAGCCCCGGACAATACACTCCACCGGCAGCGGTTTGGCCTTTTTCACCAGCATGCTCCGCCCTCTGAGCTGATCGCGGTAAGGGGCGCAGACGGCAGGATAATCCGCCGGCTCAGCGGAGATGAGATGATTGGGCACGATATCCTGCAGATAATCGAACCAGAAAAGGGAAAGGCGGGTCAACACCGCCCCTTTATCAGGGATGGGATCACTCATCACCACGTCAAAGGCGGATATGCGGTCGGTTGCCACCATGAGCAGTTTATCCTCCACCTCATAGAGGTCGCGGACCTTGCCGCGATGGATTAACTGCAAATCTGCAAAATTTGTTTCCGTAACCGGGGCGGTCTTCATTTGCTTCATCCTCAAGTTTTCAATTTGATATAAAAAATTCTAAAAAATGAATAATTGCCAATAGCCTTATGGTGATTTCATGCATTGTACCTTCTGTCCTACCTGAAAAACCATTTTTTTATCTCAGCGGCGCTGAAAATTTTCACCACCGGCCGGCCATGGGGACAGTGGGAAAAAATATCCGCCTCTTCCATCTTCCTGAGCAGCTCTTCCCCCTCCTCGGGCAGGAGGATATCATGGGCCTTTACCGCTGCCTTGCAGGCCATGACGGCAAGCATGTCATCCATGCGCATGGCCGCCGCCCCTTTCGCCCTGCCCTCCCGGCTGAGGAAATGATCAAAAATCCCCTTGACGATTTCCTGGGGTCCCAGATGGCCGAGGATGGCCGGCACCGCCTTGATCACAAAACTCTGGCCGCCAAACTCCTGGATGACCAAGCCGATCCTGGCGATCTCCGGCCCGTGTTTTTTCAGCACGTCAATCTGCTCAGGGGTGCATTCGATCATCTCCGGGAAAAGCAGGGCCTGGCCAGGCAGCTCCATCTCCTGATACTGCTTTTTCAGCTGCTCAAAAAGCAGTCTTTCATGGGCCGCATGCTGGTCGATGACGGCAATGCCCTCGTCCGTCTCGCAGAGAAGATAACACTGCATGAACTGGCCGACATATCTGAAACGGCGGCTTGCTTGCCTGCCCGGCAATTGGAAGGGGGAAGATATTTTTTTCTGCTGGCTGCCTGCAGGGACGGCCGGCTGGTCAGCCGGAGGCCGTTCTGTTGCTGCCGGCCTGACAACTGCCGGTTTAGGCCGAGCCATGTCGGCAAAGGGAAGAGTGACTTCCGTTTTTTCCTGCCGGACCAAGGGGGGCGGTTCATTGAGCTGCCAGAAGCCGGCTGGAGACTGCGGCTGGTCAACCGGGCGGGATTTGCGGAAATTACCGCCCCCGCCGGCAGCCGGTCTGCCGAACACCGCATGCTGCATATTGCCCTGGTGGCGCTCCATGGCCTGGGCAACGGCCATGAGCACCTGCTGATGTATATTGCTGGACTGGTGGAAACGGATTTCCTGCTTGGCAGGGTGCACATTGACATCAACCAGCTCCGGTTCAAGTTCCAGAAAAACCGCGCCCGCCGGGCGGCGGCCCTTCATCAGGAAATTATGCAATCCTTCCGCCACCGCATGGTTGATCATCCGGTCCCGAACCGGCCGGCGGTTGACGAAAATCCGCAGCCTGGCCGCCACCCCGACGGCTTCATCCGGCGGCAGCAGATAACCATGGAGCGACAGATCATCCAGTTGGCAGTCAACATGGATCAGCTCACCCTGCAGCTGCCGGCCCATGATGAGCTGCACCCGGGCGGCAAGGGTATCAACGCCTGCGGCAAAGGACCAGACATCCCTGCCGTCCACCGTATAGGCCAGGCCGAGTTGCGGCACGGCCAGGGCGCTGTTGATGATGATTTCATCTATATGGGCAAGCTCGGTGCGCGCCGTCTTGAGAAACTTTTTGCGGGCCGGCACATTGCCGAAAAGATCGCGCACCTCCATCACCGTCCCCTGGCTGCATCCCATTTCATGCACCTTGCGCAGCTGACCGAAACGGACCTCGGCCCGGTTGCCCAGCTCGGCGCCGGCAATTCTTGAGGTGATGGTCAGGCGGCAAACCGAGGCGATGCTTGGGATTGCCTCCCCGCGGAAACCCAAGGTGAGGATGCGGGACAGTTGTTCGGCGGTCTGCAGCTTGCTGGTGGCGTGACGCTCCAGGCAAAGGAGGATATCATCCTGGTCCATCCCCTCGCCATCGTCAATAACCCGGATCAGTCGGTTGCCGCCGCCCTCCACCTCAACCCTGATCCGGCTTGCTCCGGCGTCAACGGCATTCTCGACAAATTCCTTGACAACCGACGCCGGCCGCTCGACAACCTCGCCGGCGGCAATCTGGTTGGACAGATTTTCAGAAAGAATTTTGATTTTTGACATTTACAGAACCACTGCGGCGACGGGTTCAACTGGAAACGTTGCGGGGAAATGGCAGGCGCGGAGCAACGGCAACCGTTGCCGCAATCATAACCGCCGCCTGCAATACATCCCCGCGCCTGAACAATAACCGCGGGCCTTACGCTGCGAACCCTAAAGCTGCGCTATTTAAGATAACTGAGGATATGCAGTCCAAGCCAGCTCTCGTCCCACCACTCAATAGGATTCACCTGCACGCCGTTCACCAGCATGCTGAAATGGAGATGATCCCCACCCGCCATGCCTGTGGTGCCGGTGGTGCCAAGCACCCCGTCTTTTTCCACAAGATCGCCGACCGCAACCTCAATGCCGGACAGATGCGAGTAGAGACTGCAAATGCCCAGGCCATGGTCAAGAATCACCATATTGCCGTAAATGCCCAGATATTCGGCAAAAACAACCTTCCCCCGGTTGGCCGCCTCCACTTTGGCGCGCTGGGTTGAGGCCAGATCGATCCCCAGATGGACCTGCTTGTCGATCTCCTGGTCATTGTAGTAATAGGTGCGGTGGTCAGCATAGCCGGCCCTGGTGCTGCTGCGGGGCAAGCGCCCGAAACGGCCCTGCCAGAGCTGCTCAGGGATGGATTTGCTGCATATCTCGGCAATCTTCTTATTATTGGCGTCACGCACCTTGTTGTTGACATAGAGATACTTGTCCAGGTGGCTGCCGGTCATCTCGGGATAATACTGGGAAAACTCCGGGATTTTCAGATCCAGAAAACTATCGGGCACGGTTATCTTGTCAAATTTGAAATTCACCTTCTTGAAAAGCATGCCAAACGGGGCCTTGCCGATATTGCCTGCCGCATCTGCAGCCTCCACGTGGGCATCCTTGATCTGTTCGATATCGTAGGGAAGAGCGATGATGGCGCCGAACAGCTCTTTTTTGTTCGGTACGGGAAAGCCGGGATGAAAATAGCCGTTGACCATGACCCCGTGCCGTGTTACCGGCTCACTGATCTGATAGATGACCAGTCCGGCCCCGCCCGGCTTGATGTACTGCGGCGAATCCATTCTGGTCACCTTCGGCGGCTGGATATCAAGCGTCACCGGGAAAACAGTCTGCACGATGTTGCCGCGCAGCAGATTCCAGTAAGAAAAATCCTGGGCGGTGAAAATGATTTCAGCGGCGCCGTCTTTTAACCCCAAGGCATGGGTATCGATACTGGCATGTCCCTCAATGCGGTTCGGGCCGGCTGACCTGAAGTGGCTCTGCCTGGTGAAATTCTGCTCATAAAGCAGCTTCTGCGCATCGCCCTGGCGGATAACAACATCAAGATGACGCAGCCCGCTTTTCCTGTCGGTGACGGCAAAATCGATCTGCCGCCGGGTGCCTATCAGCTCAAGCTTGCCGGCAACCTCAAGCTGCGGCTTTTCCCACTCAAGCAGCAGCACAAGGGCAACAACCGCCGCGACCAGCAGCAGAAAGGCGATAAACAATAAAAAGGAAGGGAGCCTTCTTTTCGATCGATCCAATCGCAATGAACTTGCCATCGTAAAAACCCCTGGACCGGCGGTGCCGGAAAATAGTAAAAGATTGACACACAAATGCGCAACGGGGTGGAACATTACCACATCTGCCGGCAAAATAAAACCTTTGCGGCGCCACTTCTTTACGTTACATTCTTTTTTATTTTTTCATCATGACAGCCGATAAACATTTCCATACCATCATCATCGGGGCCGGTCCCGGCGGGCTTGCCTGCGCCTCAAAGCTTGCGGAAAAGGGCATTGATGTCCTTGTGCTTGAGCGCAACCGGCGTATCGGCCCCAAGGTGTGCGCCGGCGGGGTCACCTGGTCAGGCCTGGCCCGCCATCTGCCTGACGAACTGATAGAAAAACCTTTCAGCAGTCAGCATATCCGCACCGGCCGCCAGCAAACGGTCATCGCCTCGCCGGAGCCGATTATCTCCACCATCAACCGGGAAAACCTCGGCCAATGGATGGCCGCCAAGGCCGCCCGCTCCGGCGCAACCATCATGACAGGAACCCATGTGACGGCTATCGGCGAAAAAGAGGTGATCGCCGGCTCGGCGCGCTTCACCTACGACTTTCTGGTGGGGGCTGACGGCAGCAACTCCCTGGTGCGGCGTTATCTGCAAATCCCTGCGGTGCATATCGGCGCCGGAGTGCAGTATCTGGTGCCGGGCCACTTTGATGAAATGGTCTGGCATCTTGACCCTGACCAATTCGCCACGGGATATGCCTGGATTTTCCCTCACAAAAACTGCGCGTCGGTCGGGGCTTACGCCAACCGGGCCGATATGTCCCCAAAGGTTCTCCAGGAAAAATTACACCACTGGATGGTTGAACATGGTATGAACACGGTGGGACTGAAAGCCCGGGCCGCCACCATCAATTTTGATTACCGGGGCTTCCGCTTCGGCAACAGGCTGCTGGTGGGCGATGCGGCGGGACTGGCCTCGGGACTGACCGGCGAGGGCATTTATTCCGCAGTCTGTTCCGGTGAGGCTGCAGCCCGGACCATCATTGACCCCGACCACAGGGATCCGAAACTTGCCAGGCTCATTAAAAAGCACCGGCGCCACAGCCGGCTGCTGCGCCTGTGCGGTGCCAACCGGCGGTTGGCCAAGATGATCCTGGAGTTCCTTGTTGCCGCGCTCAGAATGAAAATCATCCCTTTCCGCGCCCTGGAAATGGGGGAATAATTCATAAAAATCCTTAAAAAATGAACTTTAACCCGTTTTTTGACCTCCTATACATCAACACCATGCAAACAGACAGGACAATTCCATAATGGCAATAAGCACAAAAGCAAAAAAGACCTTTTTCTACAACCTGATCTTCGTTGTCTTCTGCGGCGGCGTATTCTTTTTTCTATGGAGTGCTCCTCCGGAGACCACAGCCTTTCTTCCCCACGACGAGAAGCACGAACGCTTTTTCCCCATGGATAAAAAAGAGGCGGAAAAATTCTGTGAAAGCTGCCACAGGCCGGACGGCGAGGCGCCTCTGCCGCCGGACCATCCGCCCAAATACCGTTGTCTTTTCTGCCACAAGAGAACCAGATAACATCCTTGTCCGTCCCGCTGATGAAAACCTCCGTCAACCTCGTCCTCGACACCCTGGCCAGAACCATGCAATGGGGCCGCCATTTAGGCCAGCAGGCCCTGGCCGGTGATATTTTCACCCTGTCAGGCGATCTCGGCAGCGGCAAAACAACCCTGACCCAGGCCATAGGCCAGGGTCTTGCCGTGCCAGCCGGCTGTTACATCACCAGCCCGACCTTCAGCCTCCTCCACGAGTATCCCGGCCGTATTCCCCTGTATCATATGGACCTCTACCGCCTGGCCACAGCCGATGAGGTTCTCGAACTTGGTTTTGAGGATTATCTCTACGGCGACGGCCTGACGGTCATTGAATGGCCTGACCGCCTGCAGGACCTGATGCCGGCCAGCCGGCTGGACATCAACCTCGCCTTTACCGGCGAAAACAGCCGCCAGGCTGTCCTCACCGCATACGGCACCATGGTGCCCCGCCTCACATCTTTCCTGCCCGAATAAAAAAATTGACTTTTCACCGATGAAAAGAAAATAATATTCTTTATTTACTGAAGTCGCAGCCTGACAACCCACAGGGGACAATGGAAAGCAAACCGCAGATCACCATACTCATCGTCGACGACACCCCGATCAACCTGAAACTCCTGCAGATTTCCCTGGAGAGGGAGGGATACAAGGTTATCTCCGCCGGTAACGGGGTACAGGCCCGGGAACTTGTCCTCAAATACCTGCCGGACCTGATCCTGATGGATATCATCATGCCCAAGGAGAGCGGCTTCGAGGTGCTGGAGAAACTGCAGAGAAACCCGAAGACCAATGCAATTCCAGTGATCTTTCTGACCGGCAACGATGATCTCTCGTCCAAGGTAAAAGGCTTTGAACTCGGGGCGGTGGATTACATCGTCAAGCCGTTCAATACCACGGAGGTCCTGGCCCGGGTCCGGCTGCATCTGAAACTGAGCCTGGCCACCAAGGCGCTGGTAAAACGGCAGACGGAAAAGCTCAAGCAGCTGCATGATGCCCAGGCCGCCATGCTGGTGAATCCTCTTGATCTTCCCCGGGCCAATTTCGGCATCTACTACTCTTCCCTGCTTGAAGCAGGCGGGGACTTTTATGACGTGCTGCAGGTTTCCGATAATATCTCGGTTTACATGGTGGTTGACGTCTCGGGCCACGATATCGGCACAAGCTTTATCACCGCTGCCGTAAAAGCCCTTATCCAGCAGAATTCATCGCTGATCTACAGCCCGTCCGACACCATGAAGATGATGAACAGCGTCCTCATCGATATTCTGCCAGAGGATAAATATCTGACCGCCGTCTATGCCCGCCTGAACCGGCAGACACTCATCATGTCCCTGGTGAACGCCGGCCATCCGCCGGTGCTCTATGTTCCGGTCAAGGGACCGGCCGAGTTTATCACCGCCCGGGGAACGCCGGTGGGCATCTTAAGCGATGCCTATTTCGAGACATGTGACATGAAGGTAAGCCAGGGGGACCGGTTCTATATCTACTCGGACGGACTGCTGGAAAGGGTGGGATCACGCCAGGTATGGACGGCATTGACCCATGAACTGCCGCCGCTGGTCGAGGAACTGCGGGATATTCCGGTCCAGCAGGCGGCAAAACAGCTCAATGAAAGGGTCCGCGCCCATAAGAGCGAGCCGGATGATGATATTGTCATCATGTCCATCGAGGTCTGAGCATGGAGGATTTTATCTGCAGAGAAAACAGCAACTCCATCTCCTGCAGCTTTTCCTCAACCCTGGCCAATGTCGACCGGGCGGTTGACACCATAAAAAATTTTCTGCGCAGCCGCGAGATCACCTTCAGCCAGTTCGAGCTGATGTTTGTCTTAAGAGAGGCGCTCAATAACGCCGTCATTCATGGCAACGAAAAAGACAGCAGCCTGCAGGTGGACTGCAGCCTGCGCCTTGACCAGGATGCGCTCACCATTACCGTAACCGATCAGGGCAAGGGTTTTGACTGGCGGCGGCAGATGATAAAAAATCCGGTTTCCACCAGCACCCCTTCCGGCCGGGGGCTGAATTCCATGGAACGTTACGGTTTTGCCATGCGCTTCAATGATGCCGGCAATACGCTTTATTTAACAAAAAAAATCATATAATGTATACTGATGGATATGTCAGGATTTTAAAACCACCAAGGGAAAAAGACCATGAGTCATATAGAAAGAAAAAACGGCGTGGTAACCATGAAGCCGGGGATAGACATTGTTGCCTCACAATGCGCCAGCCTGAAGCAGGAGTTTGTTGAAATCATCAACAGCGGTGAAAAAAAAATCGTCATCGACTTTTCCGCGACCGAGATGATCGATTCATCAGGAATAGGCCTGCTTATTTCCATCCGCAACAGCCTTGCCAATTACGGCGGCGGCGAGATTGAACTGCTCAACCTGTCCGAGGATCTCAAGCAGCTTTTCAAGGTGATGAAGCTCGATAATCATTTTAAAATCAGCTGAACAATCCGACCATGGCAACCTGCTCGAAAAAGCTCAGGAGAATGTGCAATGCCCTTGATTGATGATGACGAAACCCTGCTGGCTTTTGTTGAAGAATCAAAAGAACATCTGGATGGCATTGAAGCCGACCTGCTGGCCATCGAGGAGGCCGGCGCCAATATTGATGCCGACATAGTCAACAAAGTTTTCCGCGCCGTGCACTCACTGAAGGGAGGCGCCGGCTTTCTCGGCCTTGACAAGGTAAAGGAACTGGCCCATGCCTCGGAAAATCTGATGAACCTCATCAGAAACGGGGAGCTTGTGCCAACCCCCTCCATCGTCAGCACCCTGCTTGACGCCACCGATCTTCTCGGCAAGATGATAAGCAATGCCGCCGCCAGCAATGATGTGGATATTTCCGCCCATATCACGGCCCTGCAGAAGGCTGTCTCCGCCAATCTCAATGATGAGGAGAAGCCGACCCTGGAAAACACCGTTGCCCTGGGAACCGCCGACCAGCCGGATATCTTCAGCATCAGTGAGTTTGAACTCAATGCCGCCACGAAAGGGGGCAACAACCTCTTCATCCTCGAATACGACCTGATTGCCGATATCGAACAGCAGGGCAAAACACCCCTTGCCGTTATCAGAGAACTGCAGCAAACCGGCCAGTTGATTGACAGCAGAGTGGATATCGCCTCTGTGGGCGATCTGACGGCTGATATCGCCACCATGCGGATTCCTTTTTTTGCCCTTTTTGCCACCATCATGGAACTGGACCTGCTGACGGGTTTTCTCGGCATCGACTCAGCCAAGGTCCATGCCGTCAATACGGTGGAAGTTCTCTCGTGCGCCAAACAGGGTAAAGGGGAACAAGCCGCCCCGCCAACCCAGCCGGAACAGGCGCCGTCCACAGCACAGAGCACCCCCATACAATCAGGCCCTGCGCCCAAACAGCCGGCCGACGCCCCATCCACGCCGCCACCGGACGCGCTCTCCACCGGGGAGATCTCCGGGCAGATGACCCATGAGGAGAGTACGGCGAAACCGGCAACCGGCAAAGCCGCGCCGCCTTCTGCGCCGAAGGAAGGGCTGCAGCTCAAGGCTGAAACCAATCTGCGGGTAAGCGTCAAAATCCTGGACAACCTGATGACCTTGGCGGGAGAGCTTGTCCTGACCCGCAACCAGTTGGTCCAGGCGGTTGCCTCCCGCAACCAGCAGGGGGTTGACAACGTTTCCCAGCGGCTTAATCTGGTGACCTCCGAACTGCAGGAGGCGATCATGTCCACCAGGATGCAGCCCATCGGCAATATATTCAACAAGTTCAAACGGGTTGTCCGTGATCTCTCCAGGGATCTGGGCAAAGAGGTCAATCTTATCATTGAAGGAGAAGAGGTTGAGCTTGACAAGACCATTATCGAGGCCATCGGTGATCCCCTGACCCATCTGGTCAGAAACTCGGTGGATCACGGCATTGAAGTCCCCGCCATATGCCTGCAGAACAACAAACCCCCAACCGGACTGCTGCGCCTGAGCGCCTTCCACGAAGGAGGCCAGGTCATCATTGAGATTGAGGACGACGGCGCCGGCATCAACACGGACAAGCTGAAGGTCAAGGTGCTGGAAATGGGCCTCTATGACCGGGTCCAGTTGGAATCCATGTCCGCCAAGGAATTGAACAAGCTGATCTTTACCCCCGGCCTGTCCACGGCCAAGGTGGTAACCGATGTTTCCGGCCGGGGGGTGGGCATGGATGTGGTCCATACCAATCTCTCCAAATTAGGCGGCGTCATCGACATCGCCTCCTCGCTGGGCCTGGGCACCACCATTACCATCAAACTGCCGCTGACCCTGGCCATTATCCCCAGCCTGATTGTCACCTGCCAGCAGGAACGTTTCGCCATCCCCCAGGTCAACCTGGTCGAACTGGTCCGGGTACCGGCAGGCCAGGTGAAGGAACGGATTGAAAAAATCGGCGACGCGCTGGTCATTCGCCTGCGGGGCGAACTGCTGCCCCTGGTCCACCTGCGCGAAGCCCTGGGCATCAAAAATCCGGTTTATCTTGATCCGGCAAGCCGGGAAATAAAAGATGAGCGCCGGGTGAATCTCTCCGATCCCCGCGGCGGCGAAAAAGGCGGGAGCACTCCCGCAGCCGATGAAACCACGCTCCAGCAGGCGGAATTCATTGAAAAGCGGCAGGGCGGCGACCGCCGTGTCAACCCCATGAGCGCCTATAATATCCTGGTCCTCGCCTCCGGTGATTTCCATTACGGCCTGATCGTTGATCAGCTCCTCGACTCCGAGGAAATCGTGGTGAAACCGCTGGGCTCCCATCTGCGCAACTGCAAATGTTATGCGGGCGCGACCATTCAGGGCGACGGCCGGGTTGCCCTGATCCTTGATGTGGTCGGCATCAGCGCCCAGATGAAACTGAACATGGTGGCGGACAAAGTGAAAGCGCAGATGCTGCAGATAAAAGACGAAAAGGCCGGAATGGAAGACTCGCAATCGCTGCTCATCGTCATGAATGGCCCGGGAGAACAGATGGCCATCCCCCTTGGTCTGGTTTCCAGAATTGAACGGATCAAAAACGCGGATATCACGGTAACCGCAGGCCGCAGAAACATCCAGTACCGCGGAGGCAGTCTGGCCCTTTTCGGCGTTGAGGAGGTGGCCAGCGTCGGCATGCGGGAACAGAGTGCCGAAGCATGCTATGTGGTTGTTTTTCCCATGGCCGGCCGTGAAGTTGGCATCACGGTCAGCGAAATCGTCGACATCCTTGACGCCAAGCTCAAAATCGATGATGTCACCCATAAACAACCGGGCATTCTCGGTTCAATGATCATCTTTGACCGGATCACCCTGCTGGTCGATCTTTACGGGGTGGTGGCCGGCATCATGCCTGAATGGGCCCTTATCAAGAGCCAGGCTGATGCGGGCGAAGACAAGAAATTTAACATCCTCATCGTTGAGGACTCCCGGTTCTTCATGAACCAGATCGAAAATTTCGTGGTGGAGGCAGGCTACAAGGCCTTTACCGCGGAAGACGGGGTGGAGGCCCTGCAGGTCCTTAACGAGGAACAGATCCACCTGGTGCTGACCGATATTGAAATGCCGAACATGGATGGGCTGGAGCTGACCAGAAACATCAGACGTGACAGCCGGTGGTCGTCCCTGCCGGTCATCGCCGTCACATCCGTTGCCGGGGAGGCGGCCGAGCAGAACGGCAGGCAGGCAGGGGTTGACGAATATCTGATCAAACTGGACCGGGAACAGATCATCGAAAAAATTCATTTTTACCTGAAAAACAAACAGCGCTAATCGCGGGCGACAGCAGGGCCCTACCCTGCTGCCTTGAGCAGCGGAAACGGGCCGCCATTGTTACCTGGCAACGCAAGGAAACCGGATATGCAACAATCTGCAGGGAAAACATCGCAAAACACCAGGGAACTGGCCATCTTTCAGGTGGGAGAAATGCCGTGCGGGCTGGATACTTCCTGGGTGCGGGAGATTATCAAAAACACCCAGATTACCAAGGTCCATCTCGCCCCTGATTATGTCAGGGGGGTCATCAATCTGCGCGGCGAAATCGCCACGGTCATTGATCTGCGGAAAAAATTTTCCCTTGCCCCCTGTGAGGACGACGGGAAAATGGAGATTGTCGTGGTGCGGCGCAGCTCTGAAAACATCGGCATCCTGGTTGACCAGGTGCGGGATGTTGTCTGGGCTGACGGCAAAAACATCACACCGCCGCCCTCCAATATCAGCGGCGTAACCGGTGTTTTTTTTGAAGGTATCTACAAAATGGAACGGGAACTGGTCGCCATCCTCAACATCGACGAACTGCTGAAAACCGGAGACTGAGAAGAGGGAGCATCTCCCGGGTCATTTTTGCTGCAGCACCTCATTGATTGCCGCCCCCACTTGTTCGGCGGTAAAAGGTTTCAACAGGATCATATTGACTCCCACCTCAAAAGCCTCCCGGTGGTCTGGGCTGTCACTCTGGGTCGTCACCATAATGATCGGCAGCTCCTGGGGCGAGTAAAGCGCCCGCAGCTGGCGCGTCAGCTCAATGCCGGTAATGTCAGGCATGTTCAGATCGGTCAACAGCACGTCCGGCTTGCGGGCAAAAACTTTTTCAATGGCCGTGGCCGGAAACTCAAACAGCTGCGGCTCCATGCCAAGCTGGTAGAGGGTGTTCTTGTAAATGGCAAGAATCATCCGGGAATCATCAACCGCATAGACCAGCACTTTCTTCTCCTGCCTGCCGATCTTTTCCGCGACCAGCCTGTCGGCCAGATCAATGTAGCCTTTGGCCCTGAACAGCTCCTCATAACGCTTTTTCAGATCAGGATGGGCCTTGCTGTTCAGAAATTTAACCGCCAGATCCTGAAACACGGGAAAATCGATAATGCTGAACACGATTTTATGGGATTCGGAATTGAGAAAGGCCTCGGTCACATGCTCGGCGTCCCGGCCGCCCTGCCCCACCAGATTCTGCACGCCGGCAATGAGGATGTCATCGCAGTTCCATTCAATGGCCCTGGCCGCGGCAATGCGCACCTGATCAACCGGATCGGTCAGTCCTTCCGCCAGCACATAGGCCCCCTTGGCCAGGGGCATCATGCCCAGGGCTTCATAGGCGGCGAAGCGAACATTGGCGTCGGCCGGTTCCTCGTGCAGCAGCTTGCGCACCGCCCGCACCGCGCTGATATCGCCGATATACCCAAGCACGTTGAGCGAATGGACCAAGAGATCAACATCCGGGCTTGCCAAATTGGCAACAAGCATGGGAATGGCCTTGGCGCCGATCCTGGCCAGCCTGCTCTTCACATGATTTCTGATATAGGCATGCGGTGAGTTGAGTTCCTTGTTGAGCTGCTCCAAGGCCAGGGCATCCTGCAGATTGGCCAGGGCGTCGATGATGATGAGGTCAAGATCACTGTCCGTGCCCATCCGCTCGACAAGGCGCTGCACCGAGGTGGGCGTATCAATGCTGGACAGGGCGTTGATGGCGGCGATCACCAGCTCCCGGTGCCCGGAATAGAGAAAATCACTCAACGTGTTGGTCGGGGCAGGATCGCCAATAGCACCCAGGGCAATGAGGCAGGCCTTCATCAACCCCAGGTCATCAGTGGTGGCGGCGAGGATCTCTTCCAGAACAGGGATGGCCTCGGCATACTGAATTTCCCCGGCAAGCTCGACCAATACCTGCTTCTGCCGCAGCTGCTCGCCGGTCAGCAGGGTCAACAGCTGCCCGGGGCTTTTCATCACCCGGCCCAGCAGCAGATTGCGGATAACCGCCTTCGGGATGGCTACCCCTTTTTCACTGACCAGCAGCCGGGCCAGCAGGGGGACAACCAACTCCCCCTCCAGCCCTGCCAGATGGGCAACAAACTGATTCTGGCCTTTGGCGTCAAGCTGATCAAAATGGTCGAGGAGAATGGTGCCTTTAATGATGTCGCCTGCGGCAACAACATGCCGCAGTTCGGCAAGCACATCATCCAGTGGTATTTTCTGTGTCATCATTCGCTTCTTTCCTGATCGGCATCGGTCAGCAACCCGCCCTGATACTTTACCACATTGTACAGAGCGAGAGAACTATCAGGATCAAGACTGATATATTCCAACCCCATGCCGAAAGCTCTGCCGCTCTCGGCCCCCATTACCCTGCTGACTTTACATGAGGCCCGCACCTCGATCCGGTCCTCGCCGCACTCGAGCACGAGCAGCAGACTGCCCCGCGTGCCGACGGGAAGGGGGGCGTCGGTGCGGAGAAATAGCCCGGACATGCTGATATTTTCACATCGATGATCTATACGCACCTGGCCCTCTGCTGCAAAAGAGGCCAGTACGACGAAATCAACCCGGGGATGCCTTCTTCTTTCCGTTTTCACATGTTCTCCTGCGGCCTTTTATTTCAAAGAATAAAAGACCGAATTATGATACTCACGGCGGACAAAACGATCAGTCACGCCGAAAAGCGACTCCGTGGAGCCGATAATCAGGGCGCCATGGGGATGAAGCTGGGCGGCAAGACGCTCAAAAAGAGATTTCCGGTTGGGCAAACTGAAGTAAATGGCCACATTGCGGCAGAAAATGATATCAAATTTCCCCATGGTGACGAATGGTTCCATCAGATTGATCTTCCGGAAAAACGTCATGGCCCGGAGTTCGTCCTTGACCCGCCAGCTCAAGCCATCCGGCACAAAATACTTCTTCAGCATGTTCTGCGGAAACCCGCGGCCTATTTCGAACTGGGAATACAGCCCGCGGCTCGCCTGCACGATGGCCGTATCGGAAATATCCGTGCCGGTAATCTTGATGCGGTACTGGGCCATGGAACTGCCCAGCAGCTCATGCAGGGTCACGGCAATGGTGTAGACTTCCTGGCCGGTGGAACAGGCAGCGCTCCAGATATTGACTGATTTGCCGCCCCCGCCGGCCCGGGAGGCAACATCCAGCACGTCGGGAATAATCTTGAATTTCAGCAGCTCAAACGGCCGCTGGTCCCGGAAGAATGACGTCTCATTGGTACTGATGGCGTCAATGATGTGATTTGCCAGTTCCGGGCTGCGCACCGCCTGATTGTAAAGATCGCCGAACGAGACGAGATTCTTCTCCCTGAGCAGGGGCAGGAGCCGGGATTCGACCAGATAGGCCTTGGAGGAATCGAGGACGATACCGCTTTTGTCATGGACAAACCGGGCAAGCCGCTGCAATTCCTCCGGCGTGACCTTCATCATTTAACCCGGCTGGCAATTTCTGCGGCGATCTGGTTCAACGGCACGACCACATCGGTGACACCCGCCTTGATCGCCTCCATGGGCATGCCGAAAACGACACAGCTGGCCCCATCCTGGGCAATTACCTGTCCTCCCTGCTGTTTCATCAACCGCAACCCCTTTACCCCGTCAGAGCCCATGCCGGTCATGATCACCCCCAAGGCCCTGTTGCCATACACGGAGGCCACCGAGCGGAAAAGATAGTCTACGGCGGGCCGGCAATGATTCTCCGGCGGATCATCGGTCAGCTGCAGGAACTCCCCCGCCGCCCTCTTCACCACCTTCATCTGCCTGGCGCCCGGCGCCAGATAAACGGTGCCGGGCTGTAACTGTTCCTCATCCCGGGCCTCAATAACGTTCAGCACGCTTTTCTGGTTAAGAGAATCAGCCAGGGCCTTGGTGAAGACCGGCGGCATGTGCTGGACAATGACCACCGGCACCCGGAAGGTACGCGGCAATTTCGGAATGACCTCCGCCAGGGCATTGGGGCCGCCGGTTGAAACGCCTATGGCGACAATGGCGATCCGGCCAGCCGGTGCCGCAGAAACGATTCTGGGCGTTTCCACGACCGGAGAAGCGACCGGCGGCTTTGCTTCCGGCCCGCTCACGACGGGTCGTTCCGGTGTTGCCGGCCTTGCCCCAGGCTGGACCTTTGCCCCGGTAAGAGACGAACGCAGCAATTTCCTGGTGGACACACTTTGAATAACCGGCCGCAGCTGTCGCAACAGGGACTCGCGGTTCTGTTCCAGTGAGGTGCTGTCGGGTTTGGCGATGAAGTCAAAGGCCCCACCTTCCAGAGCCTTAATGGTCACGGCAGCGCCTTCACTGGTATGGGCGCTGACCATGACCACCGCCACATCCAGCTTCAGCCGCTGCAGTTCGCGCAGGGTGGTCAGGCCATCCATCTCGGGCATTTCAAAATCAAGGGTCAGCAAATCGGGCTTAAGCTGTTCAATCTTGGCCAGGGCAATCTTACCGTTATTTGCCGTGCCGACCACCTCAACATCAGGAATCCTGGCCAGGATGTCACTTAATACCTTGCGGTAGAGAACGGTATCATCCACCACCAGCACCCGTATTTTCCGTGAAGTCATACTTTCCGCAACCTTATCTTTTCTATGAGATCAATCAGTTTATCTTTGATAATGGGTTTGGTGAGAAAACCGTCCATGCCCGCATCATAACATTGCTGTTCATCCTCTTTGCGGGCATGGGCGGTGAGCCCCACGATATAAAGCGGGCCGGTGGCGCCGGCAAGGGCTGCGTAATGCTCCTTTTCCGCCGAGGCCTCGATCTCCCGGATCTTGCGGCTGGCGGCGTGCCCATCCATATTGGGCATCTGCACATCCATCAGGACAAAATCATAATGATGCTCTTTCAGCATGGTGATGGCCTGCAGGCCATCGCCGGCAACCTCGGCCCGGCAGCCGGCCTTCTTCAGCAATAAGGTCACCAGCCGCTGGTTGACGAGATTATCCTCGACCACCAGCACCTTAAGATCACCCTTGCCGGGGGCCTCCACTGCTCTCTGGGCAGGGATGCTTTCCCCTTCACCTGCAACCGCAATCCTGGCGGCAGGAACCCCGGTACGCAGCAGGCTGTCCGCTGACGCATTGTCCTTTGGCAGAGAAATGACAAAACTGAAGGTGCTGCCCTGGTCCACAGCGCTTTCAAGTTCAATCGTGCCGTTCATCAGGTTGACAAGCTGACTGGTGATGGCCAGCCCCAGTCCGGTGCCGCCATACTTGCGCGTTGTTGAGCCGTCAGCCTGGGTAAACTTCTCAAAAATCGCCTTCTGCCGGTCAGGGGGAATGCCGATGCCGGTGTCACGCACCGCAAAACGCAGCTTAACCAGCTGCTCATCTTCCTGCAGCCTGTCCACGGCAATGACAATATCACCCCTGCTGGTAAATTTCAGGGAGTTGCCCACCAGATTGACCAATATCTGCCGGAGCCTGTTCTCATCCCCGATAAGAGTGGCGGGAATAGCGGAATCAACCTGATAAAACAGCTTGTTTTCCTTGCGCAGGGCCTGGGAGCGGAACATGGCCTCCACGTTTTTCACCAGACTCTCCAGCTGGAAAGGACCGGGATCAAGTTCAAGTTTTCCCGCCTCAATCTTGGCGAGATCGAGAATATCATTGATAAGCACCAGCAGACTGGCGGAGGCCTTGCCGATGGTTTCGGCAAATTCCCGTTGTTCAGCGGTCAGGTCCGTTTCCAGCAAAAGCCCGCTGAAGCCGATGATGGCATTCATGGGCGTGCGCAGCTCATGGCTCATATTGGCCAGAAACTCGCTTTTCAGGCGGCTTGCCGCTTCAAGACTGGCGTTGGCCTCCCGGAGCTGTCTGGTCTGTCTGGCAATCTCGCTCTCCAATTTTTTGGCGTATTCCTTTTCTTTCTCCTGGATCAGCAGAAATTGCTGGTGGTTGTCATCGAGCAGCTTGGTATGCTTGCTGTTGACAACCTGCATCCGGCGGTTAAGCTGCTCATTTTCGATGATCGCTTCCTGATGCTGGCAACGGAGCAAGGCCAGCATCAGGGAATTATGATAGAGACCGGCCAGACGGGGGTTCCTGCCTAAATCCTCGTCCAATCCCTCAGCCTGGAAAACCAGCAGTGCGCAGCAATCAGCAACCCGGATGCCATGTATCCACCTGTTACCGGCAAGACGGAGGCTGTTGAAGCTCTCCCCCTTGGCGGCATGCTCCTGCAGCTGGACCAGGATATCGGCGGAATGTCTTGCTCGAGACGGCGGGACAACAGCACCGTTATCTCCATACAGGGTAACGGACGCTTCGGGCAGGATCTCGGCAAGGACAGCATGGAACGCGCGTAAATCCTCATCGCCATCGGCAAATTCGGCAAATACGTCATCAATGAGGTCAACCATTATTTCTCCTGCTCGGAATCATACAGCTCTTTTGCCTTGGCCATCTCCGCCGGCAAGGCCTTGAGCAGTACCTTGTAATCCGCCATCTTGGTCTTCAGATGTCCAGCCAGATAGGCAGGCAAGGGATCACAGCGGCCGGTTACCACACCGTATTGCATCTTGCAGGCCATGAATTCGGCCAGCTGCAGGATAGCGATGACACTGGGGATGGGGAATTGCCTGTCATGGCTGTGATGAAAACGGATGGCCTCGACAACCTGATCCGGCAGATGCCATTCCGTGGCCAGCAGACGCCCCACTTTCGCATGATTGGTGCCGATGACCGTGTCTTCCAGCACGGTTATCGACTCCTCGTGATCCTTGGCAAGATAGTCCGTGCAAACCCGCCGCAACTCTGCCCCGGCCAGCTGGTCTTCAATGATCAGCCCGATATCATGGATAATGGCCGCCAGAAAAACATCTTCGCCGTCCTCGCCGAAAATACGGCGGGAAATCATCTGGGACAAAATCGCCACCGTGGCCGAATGAATCCAGAGACTCTTAGGCGAAAAAATTTCCCCCTTGTCCTTTTCCCGGTATAAATTCCGCAGTCCTTCCACGGCCACAAGATTGCGCAGGTGCTTCATGCCGATGAACACCACCGCCTTGGCAATGGAATTCACCTGACTGCTGAGGCCGAAATAAGGACTGTTGACCAGCCGGAGAAGACGGGTGACCAGCACCGGATCAAGCCTGATAATCTCCTCGAACTCCTGCATGGTGGCCGACTCGGTGCCGACCATTTGCGCAACCCGGATCGCCACATGCGGCAGTGTTTTCATATCATTGAACTTGTCAACGAGATTTTGAGCTGACGGCATACTCTCTCTTTGCTTGAATTTTTCGCATGAGCCCTTCGCACCACCTGATGAACGGAGAATTGCACTCAGATGATTGATTTGAATTGCCGCAGCAATGACTCCAGGTCGGGAAGCAGATTTTTCGCCCCGGCAAGATCGCCTGACCGGCCAGCCTTTTCCAGTTCAGATGCCACGGCGCGGATACTCTCGATCCCAAGACTCGCCGCCGCCCCCTTGATGCTGTGGGAGGCATCACCCATGGCCCCGGCATCGCCCTGAGCCGCCCCCTCCTTAATTTTTGCCAGATCACTTGCCGATGAATCGTGGAATAAGTTGAGCAATTCCTGAAGCAGTTCCTCATCATCACTGGACTGCTCCAGGGCGAAAGCACGATCCCAAATGAAGTCACCCATTATCTTCTCCTTTACTCCCCTATCGTTGCCCTGGGGTAATGAAATATATTTATTGATAAGTTATATTAAATAAAAGAATCAGGAACCAGTTTTTTTATTAACTTCCTTGAGTTAGTCGTACTTTTTCTGTAATTTCTGCAAAACTGATGACCCCTTCCCGGATGAGCGCGAGCCTTCCCTCCCGCAGTCCAACCAGGGTTGACCCCTGTCCTCCCGGCGTCCTGCCGCCGTCAATGACAAAATCAAGGTGCCGGCCGAATGCCTGACGGACCTCAGCGGCCGTGACCGCGGCGGGTGCTCCGGAAATATTGGCGCTGGTGGCCGTTACCGGCTGATCGAGCTCGCGGACGAAACAATGGGCCAGGGGATGGGAGGAGATTCTCGCCCCGACTGTCCCGGTTTGGCCGGTGACCAGGGGAGACAGGGAAAGGTGGGCGGGAAAGACAAGGGTAAGAGGACCCGGCCAGAAATCCATGAGCGGCAGGTAAACCGCGGGAATTTCCGGGGTGAGCATGGCCAGATGGCTCATGCCGGCTATAAGAGTGAGGAGCGGTTTGGCCGACGGCCTTTTTTTCAGGGCAAAAAGGCGGGCAACCGCCTTTTCATTAAAGGGATCAACGGCCAGACCATAATAGGTTTCCGTGGGAATGGCCACCACCCCGCCCTGACGGATGACGGCCAGCGCCTGCCGTATTTCATCGGTCGGCGGCAAGGAGCCGGCCTGCGCCCCTGCTCCTTGCCCCCCGTTTCTTGCAACCATATAAGGATAACGTTTCTTGTGTGGTCAGAAAACAATATTCCTGGCCTTTTCTTCCACCTGCCGGGCCATTTCTTCCTTGAAGTCAAGGAGTTTGCGGGCAAGTTTCTCATCCGTAACCGCCAGGATCTGGCTGGCCAGAATGGCGGCGTTTTTCGCCCCGGACTTACCGATGCCCATGGTGGCAACCGGGATGCCCGGCGGCATCTGGACCGTGGAGAGCAGCGAATCCAGGCCATTGAGTGACGAGGAATCTATCGGCACGCCGATCACCGGCAGGGTGGTGTGCGCGGCCAGCACCCCGGCCAGGTGGGCGGCCATGCCGGCCCCGGCGATAATAACCTTGAGTCCCCTGCTCCGGGCACTGGTGGCGTACTCGGCAGCCCGGGCCGGGGTGCGATGGGCCGAGGCAACGGTCATTTCGCAGCCGATGCCGATCTCCCGCAGAAAATCACTGGCCGCCTTCATCACCGGCAGATCCGAATCACTGCCCATGACGATGCCCACCTGGATGGCGCCCTGCCCCCGGCGCAGGGCCTTCTGACCGATATCCTTCCGGAAAAAGCATTGCTCCCAGGAAATACGGTTGACCGCTTCATAGGCCCTGGCAATAGCAGCCTGCAGCGTGCTGCCTATCGCCGTCACGCCAAGCACCCGGCCGCCGGTATTGACAAAATTGCCGTCCGCCAATCCTGTGCCGGCATGAAAGACGACCACATCCTCCAATTTTGCCGCCTGGTCAAGGCCGGTGATGACTTTCCCTTTTGCATAGGAGTCCGGATAGCCGCCGGAGGCCATCACCACGCACACCGTGGGCCTGGGATCAATAGCCAGGGAGATGTCTGCCAACCTTTGCTCAATCACCGCCTCAAACACATCCACCACATCATTTTTCAGGCGCATGAGCAGGGGCTGGGCCTCCGGGTCGCCGAAACGGCAGTTGAATTCCAGTACCTTCGCCCGACCCTGGTCAATCATCAGCCCGGCATAGAGCATGCCCTTATAGGGGCGGCCTTCGGACTCCATGGCCCTAACCGTGGGCAGCATAATCTCCTCCATCACCTGGCGATGCAGATCGTCGGTCACCACCGGCGCCGGGGAATAGGCCCCCATGCCGCCGGTATTGGGTCCCCTGTCGCCATCAAAAATCGCCTTATGATCCTGGGAGGTGGGCAGAGGCAGAATGGTTTTCCCATCGGTAAAGGCAATAAAAGAGGCCTCCTCGCCGGCGAGAAACTCCTCGATCACCACCCTGTTGCCCGCATCACCAAAGGCCTTGTCCGCCATGATCAGATCCACGGCCTCACGGGCCTCGGCAATACTATGGGCGACGATGACCCCTTTGCCGGCGGCAAGCCCGTCCGCCTTGACAACCACGGGCGCCTTGATCTCCTCCAGATAGGCCATGGCCTGCTTCCGGTCGGAAAAAACCTTGAAAAATCCCGAGGGAATACCATATTTTTCCATGAGGGTCTTGGTGAACACCTTGCTGCCTTCCAGGATCGCCGCCCGGCTGTCCGGCCCGAAAATGCGCAGTCCCTTTTCCGTGAAACGATCCACAATACCAAGGGTGAGGGAGGATTCAGGTCCCACCACCGTCAGATCTATTTTTTCCCGCAGGGCAAAGGCAAGCAGGCCATCCACATCCGTTGCACTGATGTCCACACAGGCAGCCAGAGAAGCAATGCCCGCATTGCCCGGAGCACAAAAAATCTTGCCCGCTCTTCTGCTCTGGGCCAGTTTCCAGACAAGGGCATGCTCTCTGCCGCCAGAACCAACAACTAGAATATTCATCTCATCTTCTCCGTAACTGTTTTGTCGCATGAGGAATGACCCGGGCCGGATGTTTTCCCTATTTCAGTAACCTGACCCCAGTTCACCCCGCAAGATTGTAAGGAAAATTGCAAAAACTTGCACCGATATGCAAAAATACTTCATTTTACCCTTGACAGAGCGCACATGGGTCTCTATCATAGGAAAAAAATGAATCATTATTCATAATAATTACACAATTTCAATTTCACGCAATAACATTTTTTTTTGGCAATTACTATCTTACAATTTCTTGAATCAAAAGTCAGTTGTCAGCCAGCCAAAAATCAACTGCTTGATTTCACATATAAAAAATAGAATAACACCAACAATACCTTTGTACAGGGGTTTTTTTATACCCCAAAGCGCAAGTTAGATTCTTACTGATGAGAGTTTCAGATAAACACCAAAAAATTACTCAGGCTGCTGTAAAGGTTTTTGCTCGCAAAGGCTTTTTCAATGCTAGAATTTCAGATATTGCCAAAGAGGCCAAAGTGGCTGACGGGACAATTTATCTCTACTTCAACAACAAGTATGACATCCTGATTTCACTTTTTGAGGATGAGATCGGCAAAATCATCTTAAAGGTCAAGCTGCTCCTGGAAAATGAAACAGACCCCTTGAAAATGCTGGAAATTTATGCCATGCACCATCTCTCCCTTCTGCAGGATCAAAAGGAACTGGTGGAGGTGCTGCAAATGGAACTGAGGCAAAGCAACAAATTCATCAAAGAATACCGCAACACAAAATTTATTGAATATATTGATATTGTTTCCGACATTGTCCACAAGGGGCAGAAATCAGGTCATTTCCGCCAGGAGATTATGCCGGGGGTGGTGAAACGGGCCTTCTTCGGCGCACTTGACGAGATGTCCCGCCTGTGGTCCCTGTCAGCGAAACCCAAGTACACCCTGGAGGAAACAGCCAGGCATATTACCGATATTTTTCTGCACGGCATTGTCGTGCGCACCAGCTGATCATTTCCCCCTACTTCGTCCGCCGGACAGGGGCCACCGTCTTGCCCCTGTCTGATTCCAGCAATGCAGCAGATCTTTCCGCCTATCCATGCTAGGCATCAACTCCGCTTTTGATATCGATCACCTCAAGGGTCCGCACCCCTGAAGGTGTTTTGACCTCAAACTCATCACCAATTCTCTTGCCGATAATCGCCCTGCCCCACGGGGAATAAACGGAGATGCTGCCTTTTTTCACGTCCGCTTCCTCCGGACCTAAAAGCTGATAAACGATCTCCTGCCCGCTATCCAGATCCTCGATGGTGACCACCGAGCCAAAAACCGCCCGGTCACAGCTCACCGCAGAGCAGTCAATGATCTCAGCCCTGCCCAGCTTGTCCTTCAACTCCATGATCCTGCCTTCAATATGGCCCTGACGCTCCTTGGCGGCATGATATTCCGCGTTTTCCTTCAAATCTCCATGCCCGCGCGCCACCTCAATGGACTTGATCACCTCGAGCCGATCAACCCTTTGCAGGCGCAGCAGCTCTTCACGCAGACGGGCATGCCCGGTTTTTGACATTGGTACACGCTCAACCATTTATAAAACCTCCTAAGCCGGCTTCGCCGGTAATTTACTATCGGCAATACCTGAGTGTATAAAAAAAGAAAGATCTCGCTTGAGATCTCCGTCACCAACAGAATTTTTTGCCCAACGTGCTCTTATGACATGCCTCTACCAGCGGTAGATAGCTGATAACGTAATATCCCTGTCCCGGTATTCATCGGAATTC
Organism: Thermodesulfobacteriota bacterium; assembly: GCA_040755455.1. GTDB lineage: Bacteria > Desulfobacterota > Desulfobulbia > Desulfobulbales > SURF-16 > SURF-16. Next base: position 68,424 of record JBFMAY010000016.1, read on the forward strand.
ACCAGCCGCACAGCCGATTCCAGCATGAAGTTCCTGGTCAATTCAAGAAAAAAGCCACCCTTGACCGTCTGGATGACATGCCCCTGGGAATCATAATCCAGCATGAATTCCGCACTATAATAACTTGGCGTCCCCCGCTCAAGGGTATCGGCGGACAATTTATGCTTCCACAAAATATTATAACTGTTTTTCCAATAATTCGTCGGGGCCCAGTAGGGATGATCATAAGCGGAGAACCCATCCTCCAGCAGGAGACCGCCTCTGTCTCCTGCTTCCCGCGCATCCAGAAATTCATATTTAAACTTGAACTGCAGATAGGTTGGTTCAGGGAATATAATATAGGAGGCCCAAACTGAATAGCCCTTTACCTCATTACCATCGGAATAATTTGTATAGCCATAGTCGCCGCCGGTGATCAATCGGGGCAGAATGCCGAGAAAGAGCCCTCCCTTGTAATTTTCAAAAACAATACTCCGGGTGAGACTGGCCAGGGTATCGGTGACCACGTCCCGTTCATAAGTGAATTCACCCTGGAGCCTGTCGCTTACTTTCCCCGTCAAACCGCATTCGATGATTCCCGCATCATCAAACTCGCCGTCCGAAGACTCCAGGCCGCCGCCAAGCCGCAGGTCAAGCCGGTTGAAAATATTGGCATCATAGGCAATAACCGCCCTGTTTGCCATGATATCATCATCAGAATCAACATCACTGTACCTGATGCGCGCAAGCGACAGATCAACATCAGAACCAGGTTTGAGGGAGGCCCAGGAACCGAAATCCGCTGAATCCCTGCGCAGCGCCTTATAGCCGTCCCAGCCGTTCTCTTCCCGGTAATGATAGGTTAGACTGGCCCTGGGCATGCGTTTCAGCCTGTTGCGTTCGCTGGCCTCGGCAAGGCCGGGATAATCGGGGTCAACATGGGCGAGGCGCTGATAAAGCAGGGCCTCTTCCCCCAGTTTGCCCATTCTGCTGTAAATGCCGGCCAGATCAAAAAGCAGTGATTCATCTTCCGGATACTTCTCGGCAAGCTGGGTAAGCAAATTGACCGCCTGAAAATCATCCCGCTGCGCAACCAGCTGCCGAGCGGCCATCTCAGCGGCAAATCTCTGCTGCCACATGTAACGCGAATAGAGAGAAACCGCAACCATGTTGACATCTTTCCGCCCGGGGGTTGCCAGGGAAGCCGGGCTCATGACCTGGTCAATAATCCGGTCGTGGCCGGTGCGGGATAAAGTCAGACGCTGCCAGAGGGACGGTTCCGGCTCTTGCGGCAACTGCAGACCGGCGGCTGCGGACTGTTGCAGAAAAAGATCGCTGACTGAAGGGGTCAGATAATCCTCATAGATTTTAAACGAATTCTTCCAGTCCAGCTTCCGCCAGTAGACCCTTGCCTTGAGAAGTTCCATATCAGCCCGGTCGGGATAGCGGGCCAGCACCGCTTCACAGTAACTCAAGGCCTCCTGGTTAAATCCCATGATAAAGGCAATCTTGGCTGCCAGAGCTTGAATGGCCTGATTTTCAGGATAATCACGCTGCAGGGAATTTATCAGATCACGGGCCTGGGCAAGCTGTCCCGAACTGCCGTAGGCCCGGGCAAGACAGAAAGAGGCGCTGAAAGAGTCCGGCCCCATCTCCCGGGCGGCATGGGCCGCTTGTGCCATCTGCGCCATATCGCCTGTTTCGTGAGACAATTTGGTCAGCATCAGCATTCTGCCCAGGTCCATGCCTGCCAGGGCAATGATCCTTTGATCGGCGCCGGCGGCAGCCTCCGCATCGCCCCGGGCCGCATGAATCTTCTTCACCAGCAGCAGGACGGGAAAATCAACGGGTTCCCGCTCAATAAGCGACAGGCATTGCTTTTCCGCCTCCTCATACTCCTTCATGCCCAGGTAGGCCCTGGCGAGTTCAACAGTGGCCAGATCAGCCACCGGCACCCCCCGGTAATGCCCGGTTGCCCCTTGGTTTTTTATTTCGTTCCGCAGCTCCACTGCTTTGCGCATCGCCGCGGCATATTTCTCATCGGCATTGAACTGCCTGATCATCATCAGCTTGCGCAGAAAATCCCGGTCATTTTCCGCCCCGTCCTGCCGGGCCAGAGGATCCAGGGCACGCATCTGGGCAAGCCAGACTCCGGCCTCATCGGAAAGTCCCCTGCCCAACTGAAGATCGACCAGACGGGCCAGCACCTCGGCCTGCCGGTCAGCATCGGCAAAAAAGGCATGGCGCAGTGCCTGTTCCGCCTCATAAAAAAGGCCCTGCAGCTCATAAGAGGCGGCAAGTTCAACATATGCCTGGCAGCGCAGCCCCCTATCAAGGGCGGCATCAGCCGTCATTTCCTGATAGATGGAATGGGCCCGGTCAAAATCACAGCCGTCCCGGAAGGCATTGGCGATTGACAGCCGCTCCTGCGGGCTGACCGCAGCATGCTCGAGGGCAGCATAATGTCCGCGGGCCTGGGTCAGCTTGCCGAGAGAGGCGGCAAGCAGCAGGGTTTTGAGACGAAGATCGGTTCTTTCAGTCTGGCTCTGCAGCGCAGCCTCATAATCCCCGAGGGCATGGTCGGCCATCTGCAGCGCCTCGAATATCCGGGCGCGCATCAAAAGCAGATCGGCAGCCCGCAGCTCTTTGGCGGCAACATCCTGAAAAACGGCTTCCCCTTTTTTGATCCGGCCCGTGGCAATGAAAGAGGATGCCAGACGCAGGGTCACCTCCGCGTCGTCCGGTTCAAGCCTATGGAGCTGCGTGAGCACATCATGCAGCTCATCCGGGCGGTCGAGCCGCAAAAGAAGATCCAGCATTAAATGATAAATGGATTTGTTGTCCGGCGAAACAGCGGCGAGATGGCTCCAAGTCTTAAGCGCCTCCTCGTCTTCTCCTATGGCCAGCAGATCCTGGGCCAGAATCCCGAGGATTTCAGGGTCATTCGGGTTGCGGGCCAGCAGGCGCCGGTAAATGGCGACGGCGTCCTGATAACGGCCGGCTTCATCATAAAGCCGGCCGGCCCGCCGGAGATGGCCCAAGGAGGGATTAGGCTCAACCTGAAAATAACGGTCCAGGGCCGTCAGGGTTCCCGGCTCATTGCCCAAGGCGGCATTGATATTCACCAACTGGCGGCTGACCTCCTTATCATGGGGGAAAAGCTTGAGATACTTTTCATAGTAAGGCAGGGCCTGGGCCGGCTCCCTGATTTTCAGATAACAGCCGCCGGTGCGGACAAGAATGTCCGGATCTTCTCCATCTCTTTCCAGCAGAAAAAGCAGATGGGCGAGCGCCTCGCCACAGTTGCCCCTTTCTTCCAGATGGGCGGCCAGCCAGGCGTGGGCGCTCTCCTCTGCCGGCGATTTATCCAGCAGCCGGCGCCAGTAACGTTCCGCCAGATTATCCTGGCCCAACTCCGCGCAAATTCTGGCGGCAACTCTGAGATTGGTGAGGGAGGCGTTCCTTCTGTCCGCCAGCTGCACGGCCAGGGGCCGCGCCCGGTCGTAAAGATGCAGCTGGTCATAGATATGGACCAGTTTCTCCCCCAAGGCCGCATCATCGGTTCGGCGGGCGTAAAGGCGTTCCAGATAAGGCAGGGCATCCTGCGGTTGCCCCAGGCTTAACAGGCTCTCGCCCATGCCGGTCAAGGTGATGAGGTTTTCCGGCTCAACCCGTGCCGCCTGGGCAAAAAGCTCAACGGCGCGATCAAAGCGCCCCGTCTCCTGCATGGCATAGCCAAGCCCGTTGAGATAGTCGACCTGCTCGGGAAACTCCTCAAGCAGCATTTCAAGAAGCACAGCCGCCCGGTCGAATTCATGCTGCACCAGAAGGATGGAAGCCATCTCCCAGCGTGGCTGGACCGCATCCTTTTTGCTCCTGAAAAAAAGCTCATACTGACTGAGGGCCGCCGGATAATCACCGTCCCGGGCCAGTCTCCGGGCATTCTGCCAGAGAGAAACCCATGGGGGGCCGCTTTCCTGGGAGAGAATGACTGTCGGTTGGGGCAGCGCGGGGGATGCATAGAAATCTCCCAAGGTAACCGCCTGACAAACAGCGGTTGAACTGAGCAGGGCTGAGCAACAAAACAGGAGAGAGATTCTGTTCATCAGTAAGCTTTAATGACCTGTCATTTCTTATAAAAAGCGCGGATCCGCTCTACTACATACTCCTGCATGTCCGAAGTAAGCTCCGGATAGATAGGCAGGGCCAGGGTCTCAGCGGCAGCCTTTTCCGCCTCCGGCAAGGAAAGGCGGCTGGCCGCCAGGGTGGAGATACACTTCTGCTTATGCAACGGGATGGGATAATAGACAGCCACGCCGATTGATTGTTCCTGGAGATAACTGCGCAGGGCATCCCGGTCTTGCACCCGGATGACATACTGGTTGTAAATATGGTAATCAACGCCTTGTTGTGCCGCTGCAGCCTCCTGATAGACGGCCTGCGGGCACGCGACATGGCCGGCCTCGACAAGACCCGCCTCTTTGAAGAGCGCATGATAGAGGGTGGCGTTCTGCCTTCTGGCGGCATGCCATCTGGACAGATGCTGCAGTTTGACATTTAAAATCGCCGCCTGCAGGGCATCCAGCCGGAAATTTCCGCCGACCACCGCATGATCATATCTGCTGACATCGCCATGCACCCGGATAAGCCGCAGATCCTTGGCCATCTTTTCGCTGTCGGTGACGGCCATTCCCCCGTCCCCCATGCCGCCCAGATTCTTGCTGGGGAAAAAGGAAAAGCAGCCGCACGCCCCCATGCCGCCCGCCTTCCGCCATTGCAGCGCGCCGTCTACCGGCATGGGATAGGATGAACCGATTGCCTGGGCCGCGTCTTCCACCACCGGGATATGCAATTCGCCGGCCATTTTCAACAGAGGCGCCATATCCGCGCACTGCCCGAAAAGATGAACCGGCAGGATCGCCTTCAGTTTCGAGGCAAGGGACGAATCAGAGAGCAGTTTTGCGACCTGGGCCGGATCAATATTATAGGTGCCCGGATCAATATCGGCAAACACCGGCTGGGCGCCCAGGCGGAGAATGCTGCCCATGGTGGCAAAAAAGCTGTAGGGGGTGGTGAGCACCAGATCATCACGGCCGACCCCCAGGGCCATGAGACCGGCAAGCAGGGCATCAGTTCCGCTGGAAACGCCGACGGCGAATTTGGTCCCGCAGTAATCCGCCATGTTCTTTTCAAACAACTCGATCTGCGGCCCCATGATGTAACAGGTTGAATCAACGGTGGCGGTAATGGCCGCCATGATCTCATCACGGATCGGATCGAGTTGCGCTTTCAGGTCAAGTAAGGGGATATTCATAGGTCAGTGAGTTACATTGGTTAATTTATTAGTCATTTAGAAGCCGTTACGAAATAATCTCTTCATTTTTGCGCATTTCGCAGCAGCTCCTTATGCCATCTCCGACATTCGGACGACAATATTATTTTTTTCACCGGCTTTCACCGCCGGGCAGGTCCCGCCGGAACCGATCAAATCTGCCACTGCTTATATACATGTTCCAAGAAAATTTGAATATCAGGAAGTTCCTGCTCAAGATATTTTTTCATTTTTTTCAGCAAATTCGCTTCAATCTGCCGGACGCGCTCCCTGGAGATGCCGAACTGATCGGCAATGTCCTGCAGGGTAAGCGGTTCGTCACTGAGCAGCCGTGCCCCCAGAATCGTTTTCTCCTTTTCATTTAAAATGTCCTGAAGTTTATCCAGAATTTCGGCCATCCGTTCCTTGATCTCAATATCGGCAACCAGCTCCTCCACGGATGGGCTGACGTCCGGCAGAAAATTCTTCTGCTCATCATCGGAATCCTCCCGCACCGGGCTCTCCAGGGACACATCCCAGTTATCCATGCGCTGGGACATCTCGATCACTTCGCTTTCCTTGACCCCCAGCCTTTCGGCCAGCAGTTTGGTTTCCGGCTTGAACCCCTGGGATTCCAGCAGCTTCTTTTCCTTGTTGAGACTGAAAAACAGCTTGCGCTGGGCCTGGGTGGTGCCGATCTTCACCAGCCGCCAGTTATCCATGATGAACTTGAGGATATAGGCGCGAATCCAATAGGCAGCATAATAGGAGAATTTGACGCCCCGATAGGGATCAAACTTCTTGACGGCCTGCACCAGTCCCACGTTGCCTTCCTGGATAAGATCGAGAAAATTCTGCATCCAATACTTCTGGAAATCCATGGCTACCTTGACCACCAGGCGCAGATTGGCCGTCACCAGTTGATAAGCGTCCTCAGGATCATGAGTTTGGTGGAAACGCATGGCCAGCTCCTCGGTCTCTTCCCTGGTCAGGAGCCTGTGCTGGTTGATTTCCTGCAGATAGCGATGCAGACCGGGATGGCTGAGCGCCGGCAGATGCTTGTCATCCGACAGGGCCAGCAGCGGATGAAAGGTCTGTTCATCGGAGTTCTCTATGTCGATTTCGATTTCGCTTTCTTTTGTCATGATTGTATTCTAGAGTGAAGCTCGGTTTCTGTTTCTCTCTTGACAAGCAGAAGCCTCCACTTTATATCCACCTATTTTATACACAATGTCTACAGTTCTCTACCTATTCTGATAGGTAAAAGATAAAAAACTTACATCATTTCAGAAAATTCCGCCAGCAAAACAGAGGTAGTCAGTTACGCATGCAGCAAAAAAATATCCGAAATTTCAGCATAATCGCCCACATTGACCACGGCAAATCGACCCTGGCAGACAGACTTATCCAGCTATGCGGCATGGTGAGCGACCGGGAATTCAAAGACCAGTTGCTGGACAACATGGATATCGAGAGGGAGCGGGGCATCACCATCAAAAGCCAGACCATCTGCCTTCCTTACAAGGCCAAGGACGGCAAGGAATATATGCTCAACCTGGTTGACACGCCGGGTCATGTCGATTTCAGCTACGAGGTTTCCCGGGCGCTCTCTTCCTGCGAAGGGGCGCTGCTGCTCATTGACGCGGCCCAGGGCGTGCAGGCGCAGACTTTGGCCAATCTCTATCTGGCCATGGAAAACAATCTGGAGATCATTCCGGTCATCAACAAGATAGATTTGCCCGCCGCCGATCCGGAAGCGGTGGCCATGCAGATAGAGGAGGATCTCGGCCTTGACCCGGAAGCCATCCAGATGTGCTCGGCCAAAACAGGCAAAGGGGTTGACGCTATTCTGGAGGCGATTGTCAAGCTGCTGCCGCCGCCGGAAGGAGACCCGGACGCCCCCCTGCAGGCCCTCATCTTTGATGCCCACTATGATCCGTTCCGAGGCACGGTTATCTCCTGCCGTCTCATCAACGGCCGCATCAAGGCCGGCGACACCATCATGTTCATGTCAAACAGGGCGGCCTACAAGGTCGACGAGGTCGGGCTGTTCCAGCTTGAGCGCATCCCCCGCAAGGAACTGCTGGCAGGACAGGTCGGCTATATCCTCGCCGGCATCAAAACAGTGGGCGACACCAGGGCGGGCGACACCATCACCTTGAAGGACAATCCCTGCCGGGAGGCCCTTCCCGGCTTCAAGGAGATCCAGCAGGTGGTCTTTTCGTCCCTTTACCCTATCTCCACCGACGAATATGAAAACCTGGCCGCGGCCATGGAAAAACTCACCCTCAATGACGCCTCGCTGAGTTACCAGAAGGATTCATCCACGGCGTTGGGCTTCGGCTTCCGCTGCGGCTTCCTCGGCCTGCTCCACCTGGAGGTCATCCAGGAAAGACTGGAAAGGGAATTTGATATCCCTCTCATTCTCACCGTCCCCTCGGTCTGCTATCATTTCTACCTTACGGACGGCACCATGCGCGAGGTGGACAACCCGGCCTATTTCCCCGATCCGGCCGCCATTGTCCGCACCGAGGAGCCTTTCATCAAGGCGACCATTCATATGCCGGAACGCTACATGGGCGCGATCATGACCCTGTGCATGGAAAGACGGGGCGAGAACACCCACTACCATTACCCCATGCCGGGCAGGATTGAATTCACCTGCGAACTGCCGCTGGCGGAAGTGATCTATGACTTCTATGACCGCCTCAAGTCAATCACGCAAGGCTACGGCTCCTTTGATTACTCCCTGATCGATTACCGGCCCAGCGACCTGGTCAAGCTTGACATTCTCGTCAACGGTGAAAAGGTGGACGCCCTCTCCCAGCTCGTGCACCGCAGCAAGGCCAGGGAACGGGCACTGCACGCCTGCGAGCGGCTGAAAGAGGAAATCCCGCGCCAGATGTTCAAGATCGCCATCCAGGGGGCCATCGGCGGCAACATCATTGCCAGGGAGACCATTTCCGCCCTGCGCAAGGATGTTACGGCCAAATGTTACGGCGGCGATATCAGCAGAAAACGTAAACTGCTGGAAAAACAAAAAGCAGGCAAAAAACGGATGAAAACCGTGGGCAACGTAGATATTCCTCAGAGCGCCTTTCTGGCGGTCCTCAAATCCGAGGAGAGATAAGTGAACGGATAACCGCGGCGTGGACGGAGAAAACGGCATTTTTATATTTTCTCTGCCCATTTGCTGAGTTACGATCTCTTCTCCCGGTATTTCGCATAACCCTCCGGCAAGGAAGATATGGCAAATCTGATGCCGCAACACATCACCGTGATGTTTCTTTCCCTGGGGATTCTGCTCGGTGTTGCCCGTCTGCTGGGGGAACTGGCCCAGCGATGGCGCCAGCCCGCGGTGCTGGGGGAACTGCTCGCGGGCATTCTGCTTGGTCAGACCATCCTGGGCAGCATAGCACCTGAGATCAGCGCCTTCCTCTTTCCCCTGCACGGCCCCAGCGCCATAGCCCTGGAAACCATAGCCACCCTGGCCATTGTCTTGTTCCTGATGGTAGCGGGCATAGAGGTCGATCTGTCAACGATCTGGCGGCAAGGCAAGGTCGGCTTGCGAGTCGGTATCGCCAGCATGATCATCCCGTTTCTTTGCGGCCTGGCCGCGGCCTGGCTGGCGCCCCGGTTCCTCGGCCGACACCCTGATGCCGATCCCTTCATATTTGCGCTGTTTTTCGCCATCGCCATGTCGATTTCCGCCCTGCCCGTCATTGCCAAAACCCTCATGGATATGAATCTCTACCGCAGCGATCTGGGCATGGTGGTGATCAGCGCGGCGATTTTCAATGATCTTGCCGGCTGGATCGTCTTCGCTGTCGTTTTAGGTCTCATGGGCGCCCCGTCCGGTAACGTCCACAATATCACCCTGACAATTACGCTAACCCTGGCTTTTGCCGGCGCGATGCTCACCGCCGGCCGCTGGCTGATTCACAAGGTGCTGCCCTTTGTCCAGGCATACTCCCGCTGGCCGGGGGGCGAACTGAGCTTTACCCTTACCCTGGCGATCCTCGCCGCCGCCTTTACCGAGTGGATCGGCATTCACGCGATTTTCGGCGCCTTTCTCGTCGGCGTGGCCGTGGGCGATTCCTCCCACCTGCGCGAGCGCACCCGGGTTATCATTGAACAGTTCGTCTCGTTTATTTTTGCCCCGGTGTTCTTTGCCAGCATCGGCCTCAAGGTGAACTTTCTGACCCATTTTGACGGCCCCCTGGTGCTGACGGTCCTGGTGATCGCCTGCGTCTGCAAACTGGCCGGGGGCACCCTGGGAGCCCGGTGGGGAGGCATGCCCAGCCGCGAATCCTGGGCCGTGGGTTTTGCCATGAACTCCCGCGGAGCCATGGAGATCATCCTGGGACTGCTGGCCCTCGAGGCGGGCATCATCCCCCAGCGGCTGTTCGTGGCCCTGGTCATCATGGCCATCGTCACCTCGATGATGAGCGGTCCGGCGATGCAGCTCATCCTCCGCGAGATCAAAAAACACCGGCTGCGGGATGCCCTGTCATCAAAGCTTTTTCTGCGCAGTCTCAAGGCCAGCACCCGGCTGGAGGCCATCCACGAAATGACGGCGGCGGTATGCGAGGTGACGGGCCTGGATGCGGCAGAGGTGGAGAAGGCCGTTCTGGCGCATAAGGGAAAATTATGCGACCGCACCGGCCCCAGCAACGGGGTGGCCATTCCCCATGCCCGCATCGACGGCCTGACCGAGTCGCTGGTGGCGGTCGGGGTTTCCGCGACGGGCATCGACTTCAATGCCCAGGACAATAAGCCGGCCAGGGTGATCTTCCTTGTGCTCACTCCCAGCAACGATCCCAGGGCGCAGCTTGATATTGCTTCCGAAATAACACGGCTTTTCCACGACCGGCACATGCTCGACCGGGTGCTTGGCGCAAAAAGCATCACGGATTTGCTGGCATTGATCCGCGCCTCTATGCCGGCCAAATCGGTGTGAAGCGGCGGCGGGACCGTCCCACCGGCAGGGTTGAACCTTTTTCTCACATCGGATTCCCGCTTCAGGATTTTCACGATGCGAGAATAACGCCTGGCACGTCTATTCCGCCTTCCCCGACGGCCGCCTCGCCGTCCTTCCCTTCTCTGGACCGGGAAAGGATGCGACAATTTGCCCTATTTGCAAACACCCAATCTCATAGTAAGAATCTGTCAGGATAATTGAAAAAAAAGACAAACGGCCTGATCTACAGGCGGTCGAGGGGGCTTTGCAGGCCCTGGATATCACGGGCCATGACATGAGTGTAAATTTCCGTTGTCTTCACGTCGGCATGGCCGAGGAGTTCCTGCAGTACCCGGATATTCACCCCCTGCTCCAGCATGTGGGTGGCAAAACTGTGGCGCAGGGTATGGCAGCCGATCTTCTTGTCGATCCCGGCCAGCTGCGCAGCCCGCTTTACCGCCTTCTGCAGCCCAGATTCAAGGACATGGTGGCGCATAATCTTGTCCGACCTGGGGTCTTTGGACCGCCCGCGCGCCGGAAAGACCCATTGCCAGCCTGTTTCCCGCGCGGCGTTCCGGTATTTGCGGGCCAGTCCTTCCGGGATTGACACCTCGCCGAAACCTTCTTCAAGGTCCCGGCGATGCAAAGCCTTAACGGCCATAACATGAGACTGCAGTTCGTCACGGATATTTGCCGGCAGGATGGTGGTTCGGTCCTTGCCACCCTTGCCGCCACGGACAAAGATCAGATTCTGACCGAAGTCCACGTCCTGAATGCGCAGCCGGATGCATTCCATGAGCCGCAAGCCGCTGCCATAGAGGAGCTTTGCCATGAGCAGATGCCTGCCCTCAATGAAGGAAAAGAGCCGCTGGATCTCAGAGACAACAAGCACGGTAGGCGGTCGCGGCAGCCGTTTACTGCGGATCGGGGCGATTTCACCCGCGAGCGGTTTGTCAAGGACATCACGGTAAAGGAAGACGAGGGCGTTCAACGCCTGCCGCTGGGTTGCCGCCGACACCTTGCCTTCACTGGTAAGGTGCGAAAGAAAACTCTCCACATCCTTTGCACCGAGGTTGACCGGATGGGTCTTGCCGCCGAAATGATAAATATAGCGCAGAATCCACTGGCAATATGTCTGTTCGGTACGGTAGGCGTAATGATGGTAACGAAGGACCTCGCGCACCTGATCCATGAGCTTGAGTTTGGGATTGGGACGAAATTTGGGCTTATTTTCCATATTAACCGTTTTAATATTTTAATAAGTGGAAATCAACCAGCAATTTGTAATAAGTGGACATAACAATGGACGTTTTTCCACTTTTCATTATTTAATATCATAATAAGTGGAAAATCTTTCCGTCTATATGGATTGATATTATGGAAAGTTTCCACTTATTAACACTGATAAGCTGACCGTGAGCTCCGCTGCGCTACGCCCACAGTCAGCTTATCGTCGGCTGTTGCGCTTCGCTCGAACGCTCCTTGACAGGCTCCGCTCACGCTCCGCCTATCAAGGGCCTTCGAG
>JBFMAY010000017.1:0-74579 GCA_040755455.1 Thermodesulfobacteriota bacterium
CGGCCCGGGGGAAGTATGCTTTTGTCAAACAGCAGTGCGCCTGCGTCAAGAAACAGAGCCAGGTCCTTTTTGACCGCTAGTTGCTGAAACAAGGTTTTTCTTTTGGACAGACCGCCCTGTTGCTTCGACTTTCAGCCACAGGGTTCGGTTGCGCCATGGACATCATTGCTGTAAAAAAGGGTGATTTCCCCTGTTGCCGGAGCAGCAAAAAGCGATGCGGGAAAGAAAAGGAGGAAAATTATAGAGATCAGGCGCAGGCAAATAGGCATGGTTTTCTCCTTCAGGTGTTGGTCTTGCGCTGTGAAAGGATTTGTCTCCACTTGGTCAACCGGTCCTTAATAATTGCTTCGTGTCCTCTGTTTGACGGTTCGTAATAGCATGCCCCGCAGAGTTCCTCGGGAAGATGGTCCTGATCGACAAGGGCAGAGGGTGAGTCATGGGCATACTGGTAACCTTTGCCGTAACCAAGCTCTTTCATGAGTTTGGTTGGGGCATTGCGGATGTGCAGCGGCACGGGCAGGCTGCCGGTCCGTTCGATATCCTGAATCACCTTGTTGTAGGCGGCATACGTTGCATTGCTTTTCGGTGCTGTGGCCAGATAAATTACTGCCTGGGCGATGGCCAATTCTCCTTCGGGTGACCCGAGCATGTGGTATGATTCTCTGGCATTCAGGGAAACCGTCAATGCCTGGGGGTCGGCGTTGCCGATGTCTTCCGAGGCAAAGCGGATCATGCGCCTGGCTATGTAGAGGGGGTCTTCGCCGGAGCGAAGCATGCGCACGAGCCAGTACAGCGAACCATCGGGATCGCTGTCACGCAGGCTTTTATGCAGCGCGGAAATCAGGTTGTAATGTTCTTCACCTGCGGCATCATAGCGCAGACTGTTGCGCTGGAATGCGTCTTTCATCAATGCCAGAGAAACCGTTCTTGCGCCGTTTTTTTCCGGAACGGCGAGAGAAGCGGCGATTTCCATGCTGTTGAGAAGTCTTCGCGCGTCACCGTCTGCCATGGCTATGAGGTGATCAATGGCCTGTTGCTCAAAATGAAGCTGCAACTCTCCCAGTCCATTTTTTTTGTCATGTAGGGTCCGTTGAAAAATCTGCTCAAGATCCTGTGGGGTCAGGGGAGATAAGGTGAGCACCCGGCAGCGGGACAGAAGAGGGGCTATGATCTGAAATGAGGGATTTTCCGTTGTTGCGCCGATCAAGGTCAGCAGCCCGCTCTCGACATGGGGGAGAAAAGCGTCTTGCTGACTTTTGTTAAAACGGTGGATTTCGTCGACAAAGAGAATAGTTGCCGCACCGGTGAGCTGCTTCTGTCGCGCTTCATCGATAATCTGTCTGATTTCCTTTACGCCGGCCAGCACTGCGGAAAAAAAGATGAAATGGGATTCGGTTGATCTGGCGAGAATTCGTGCCAGGGTGGTTTTGCCGGTGCCGGGTGGACCCCAGAGAAGCAGGGAGGGAAGATGGTTTTCGTCGAGCAGACCCCGGAGAATTTTCCCTTCAGCGAGCAGATGGGCCTGTCCGACAAAGTCGCCTAACTGCTGCGGCCTCATTCTTTCAGCCAGAGGTTTTCTGTCGGTCGTCGCCCCTTTCATTTTGCCTGAGAACAAAGTAACATGAGCCTGTCCGCCATGCGTTCAGATGAAAAAACAAGGGATTCCAGATCAAGATAATCCAGAACGTTTTTGTCGAAAAGGATTTTTGTTCTGGCAGCAAAACCGTCTTCTGGTTCTTCGTCCCAGAAGAGGAGCTGCTGCGGCAGGTGCGGCAGGACCGGAATGATTGCTGCGGCAGTGGCTGAGGAATGCTGGGCGGGTTTGCCTCCCAGCTGCGCACACAAAGAAAATATCGTATCGCTTGCTTGACCTGTAAAAAGTTGCGCCAGGCGATTTTCACAGTAAGTGGCCAGGGTTTTTGTCTTGGAGATCGAATTGGGCAGGCTTTCAAGGCCTGTCCATTGCCCGCACGGGGGATTGGCTCCGCCTGAATAGACATAATTGTATAAGAGAATCTGATCACGGGGATCTTCAGGTTCTTGTCCGTTGATCAGTATCCGTGTTTTAGTCAGTAAAACACTCTGGCCCAGGTAGGAAAATGCGAGTGTGTCCTTTGCGCCCAGAGGCAATGAGAGACCGAGAGGGGAGGCGATAGTGGTGAAATCAAGATCTCGGATTTTGTCACGCAGGTGACGGATCAGATCCAGATCACGCTGCTCAGCCATTTGCTCGAGCGAGGTGCTCTCCTGTTTTTCAAAGGCCAGGCCATCGAGGTTGATATAAGGGCATTTTTTCGGGTCCGCGCCGCTTTTGGCAACATTGGCCGCAAAGGCAAGGCAGGCCGGATAGCCGCATTCGCCACAGTTTGATTTCGGAGTTCGTTTTAGAACCTCAAGGGGATTCATGATCTTAAAGCACCATTTTGATGGAGGAGTGCTGCCTCAGGGCGGTGAAAAAAAAGTTCCGCGCCTCTTCAGAATGCACCGCTACTTCAAGATTAAGTGATATATATTTCCCCGTGCGGCTCGTATGTGAAAAGGTGAGAGTGTGCTCGGAGCCGGCAAAGATTTCGCTGACCGCAGCAATTAACGCGTCTTTTTCCGTGCCTATGATTTTATAAAGCCAGCGGCAGGGGTATTCAATTTGCAATTTTTGGTCGATATGTTTCATGTAAAAGAATATGCTGCAAAAATGGCCAATGAGAAAAAGAGATCGTTTGGCGAATTTAAACATATAATAAGTAAAAGACAACCAATGAAATGGTTATTATACAGACAGAATTGATGGTGAAAGCCTGAGTTGTGCGAAAAATCAGGAGGTTATGCCTTGCAGAAAGTTGCATGTTTAGCTGAGGTTGTGGCCATGGTCTAGCTAAAGCAGTGGCGAGAACTGGTACGGTAACCGAATGGTTTTACAGAAGTCAAAAAAGGTGCATACTTTTATGGGGGAAAAATTTTTCATCACATTTGAGCCGGTTGGGCGGACAGTTGACGGCGAGAAAGGGGAGACACTCATTGATGTTGCCCGCCGGGCGGGGATACATATCAATGCCTCCTGCGGCGGCAGCGGACTGTGTGGTAAATGCCGGATTCATATCGAACACGGTCGGGTTGACGGAGAAAAGAGCGAGAAGATAAGCACCAGTGATTTCGACAAAGGGGTGCGGCTTGCCTGTTCCTCCTTGCTCATGGATAATGTCACGGTGCGCATTCCCCTTTCATCCTCCATGCAGAAAGGAGGGTTGTCTGATGGCGTGAGCGGCCGCCATCGCGCCCTTGAACATCATTTTGATATTGAGCAGTTGCGCAGGGAGGGTATTTTTTCTCCGCCGGTGGAAAAAGTTGCCCTTGAGCTTGTGCCGCCCTCCATTACGGACAATATGGCGGACGCCGGCCGTATCGTCCAGGGCCTCAAAAATCAGTATGACGAGCATGGGCTGATCATCAGCCTGGCCGTACTCCGTAAAATCAGAAAGGCCCTGCGGGAAAAGGATTTTAATGTCACCGTCACCTTAGCCCGACCCGTCCATCCGCGCGGCAAGACCCATGTGGTCAATATCCAGTCAGGAAACTGGGTCAACCGTAATTTCGGACTTGCGGTGGATATTGGCACCACCACTGTCTGGGGACAGCTCATCGATCTCCATTCAGGAAAGATCCTCGCCCATGCCGGAGATTACAACGGCCAGATCAGCTACGGGGAAGATGTCATATCCCGCATCATTTATGCAGAAAAGCCAAAAGGTGGTGAGCTGATGCAGGAACTGGTGGTGTCCACCATAAACAATATCATTTCCACGCTGTTGGTCGAGGCGGATATTGATCGGGATGAAATCGATTCGATAACCATTGCGGCTAATACCACCATGACCCATCTTTTCCTTACGCTGGAACCGCACTGCATAAGACGTTCCCCCTATGTGCCGGTAAGCACCTTCTTCCCGCCTATCAGGGCGACCGATCTGGGCCTGCAACTGACTGGTCATGCCATTGCTCTTCTCTATCCCGCCATCTCAAGTTATGTGGGCGGAGATATTGTGGCCGGGGTCATGGGCTCGGGCATGTACCGCACAAACAAGTTGACCCTCTATATTGATATCGGCACCAATGCCGAGATAGTCATCGGCAGCAGTGAGTGGCTGGTTTGTGCGGCGTGTTCCGCCGGACCAGCCTTTGAAGGAGGGGGAATTGCCTTCGGCATGCGCGCGGCTGATGGGGCGATTACGGATTTCAGTCTTGATCCCGACACCTTTGAGCCGATGAACATCACCATTGGCAGAAAGCCACCGATCGGCATATGCGGTTCGGGCCTGCTCATTATTGTCGCCACCCTCTTTGAGAAGGGAATAATCGACCAGCGAGGCAGGTTTAAACGTGATCTTGCTACGGCCCGCATCCGGGAAGGCAAGAGCGGTTTTGAATATGTCCTGGTCTGGCAGGATGAGGCCGGCATTGACTCCGATATTGCCATCAATGAAGTTGATATCAGTAACTTTATCCGCGCCAAGGCGGCAATTTATGCCGGGGTGAAAACACTTGTCGAAGAGGTCGGACTTTCCATTACCGATCTGGAACAGGTCATTCTGGCCGGAGCCTTCGGCTCCTACATAGATCTTGACAGCGCCATGACCGTAGGACTGTTGCCCGAGTTTGCTCCGGGAAAGATTCTTTATGTGGGTAACGGCTCACTCTTGGGAGCCCGTATGAGTGAGTTAAGTAATCATATCCGTCAGGATGTGGTCGAGGTTGTGCAGAGAATGACGAGCTTTGAACTTTCAGAGGTGGCAAATTTCAAGGAGCAATACGTTGCATCACTTTTTCTGCCCCACACGGATATCAGCCTTTTCCCGCAGGTGGGGATGCGGCTGCATGCCGGTTCCGCCCGCAAGAGTTGATCCATGCTACGGAAAAAGACCAAAGAAGAAACCAGCTCTTTTTTGCCGACCTGCGCTGCCGAGATGCATGCCCGCGGCTGGGATGAGGTGGATATCATCCTGGTCACAGGGGACGCCTATGTGGATCATCCTGCCTTTGGCGTTGCCCTGATCGGCAGACTTCTTGAGGCAAACGGCTTCCGGGTGGCCATTCTGCCCCAGCCCCGCCATGACTTGCCCCAGGCCTTTAAGGAATTCGGTCCACCGCGGCTTTTCTGGGGAATTACCGCGGGGAATCTGGATTCGATTGTGGCCAATTATTCAGGCAACGCCAAGGTGCGCGATGTTGATCAATATTCGCCGAACGGTAATCCCTACTTCGGAGAATCCCGTGCAAAAAATGAGCGGCGCAGACCGGACCGTGCCACCATCAGATATGCCAATCTGGCCAGAAACGCCTATGGGGCAATCCCGATCATTCTCGGCGGCTTGGAGGCTTCGCTCAGGCGTTTTGTTCACTATGATTACCAGCAGGGGAAATTGCGGGCCTCGGTTCTTGCCGACGCCAAGGCTGATCTGCTCATTTACGGTATGGGCGAAAGGGCCGTGGTTGAGGTGGCGCAAAGGCTTGCCGCCGGGCGTGATCTTGCCGGCATAGCCGGCACATGCCAGCGGTTAACCGATGCGCAGCTGCAGAGCTTTGCCGAAGAGGGGCATGTTGTTCTGCCGACACTGGCAGAAATTGAACAGGACAGAGAGGCCTTTTTAAGCGCCGAGCTGCTTATCGATAAACACGCCCGTGCACTCAGCCGGTCAATACTTGTGCAGAAACAACAGGCCATGTGGGTGGTGCAGCATCCCCCTGCAGAGCCCCTTGCCACTGCGGAAATGGACAGCCTGTACGGGCTTCCCTTTACCCGCCGACCCCATCCTGCCGCCGGTGACGTGCCGGCATACCGCATGATCAGTCACTCGGTGACCATTGTCAGAGGTTGTTTCGGCAATTGCTCGTTCTGTGCGATTTCCAGACATCAGGGACCTGTTGTTACCTCACGAAGTGAGGAATCCGTTCTTGCCGAGGTGAGGCGGATTACCCGCATGGATGATTTCCGGGGCACGATAAGTGATCTCGGCGGACCAACCGCTAATCTGTACGGGTCAAGCTGCAGGAGCAAGACATGCAGACGGCATGATTGCCTGCATGAGGGGGTGTGCCGTCATCTTGTTATGGATGAAACACCTTTGCTCAGCCTGCTTGACCAAGTGAGCCGTGTCGACAAGGTAAAAAAGGTGTTTGTCTCCTCCGGCCTGAGGATGGAGCTTCTGCTTAACACCCCGCGACTGCTGAAAAAACTGTTAACTGCCCACACATCCGGCGCCATGAAAATAGCTCCGGAGCATACAGTTGCCCATGTGCTCAGGCTGATGCACAAGCAGGGCCCGGATGTTTTACCCGCCTTTTTAGCCTTGTGCCGGAAAATCGCCGGTGAAACCGGGGGGAAATTTATTTTTACCCCTTATTTTATCTCGGCCCATCCCGGATGCACTGTTGATGACATGAAGGCCCTGGCCCGGGACGTACGGAAAATGGGTCTCTCTGTTCGGCAATTCCAGGATTTTACCCCGACACCCGGCACCATCTCAACGGCAATGTATGTCTGTGGACTTGACCGATACAACCGCAAACCAATATATGTTGCATATCATGCAAAAGAACGCATGCGGCAGCGTCAT
This sequence comes from Thermodesulfobacteriota bacterium, assembly GCA_040755455.1. Lineage (GTDB taxonomy): Bacteria > Desulfobacterota > Desulfobulbia > Desulfobulbales > SURF-16 > SURF-16. The sequence continues at coordinate 6,609 of JBFMAY010000017.1, forward strand.
ATTCTGGAAGAAATGAAATGATTTTTTTTCATATGGCAATCTTTTTTTAAAAAAGCTCTCCCATTGGTTGTTCCGGGTTTTATGTAAAGATTCCCCTTAATTGTCTTGACATAGTTTTATATGCCATTGTATTTAACGATATGACTCGCTCGGATTTCTTTCTTCTTCCCCATAATTTTGTTCTCTTCTATAAAGAGATGTATCTCCCTTAGGTTAAGGATAATCAGCGTGGAGCACACAAGAAAGAATAACAATGGTTTACTCGTCGGTATTGATCTCGGTACATCACGAACCGCTGTGATGACAAACAGGGGTTATAAAAACATCATCCGCTCAGTAGTCGGTTATCCCAAGGATGTAATCGGACTAAAACTTGTCGGCAAAAGCCAGGTTTTTGGTGAAGAGGCCCTGAAACACCATTCCGCCCTCACGCTTTATTATCCCCTGGAAGATGGGGTTATCCGTGAGGCAAGCAAAAACGATTATAATGCCGCTTATGAACTGATGAAGCATGTTATTGAGCAGGCACGGCAGGGAAGTAAAGATGATGTCTGCGGGGTGATCGGCGTACCTGCCCGGGCATCCATCATCAATAAGGAACTGCTGCTTAAAATTGCCCAGGACCTGATGGCCGTTTCCGTCGTGGTTTCTGAGCCGTTCATGGTTGCCTATTATCTCGACAAGCTCAATAACTCAATTATTATTGATATAGGCGCCGGCACGGTCGATATCTGCGGGATGAAGGGCACCATCCCATCTCCCAAGGATCAGGTCACCCTGCTGAAGGCCGGCGATTATATAGATGAAAGACTGCAGTCCCTGATTCAGCAGCATTATCCGGACGTGCAGGTCACCACCAACTTTCTGCGGATCATTAAAGAGCAATACGGATTTGTAGGAGAACCCGACCAGCCGGTCAAGGTGGCCATGCGTGTGGGGGGGAAACCGGTGGAGCTCGATATCACCGAAGATCTGCAGATGGTCTGCGAAAGTATTGTGCCGGATATTGTCGAGCATCTGGAGGCCATTATCAGGGGATTTGATCCAGAGGACCAGCAGCAGGCTCTGTTGAACATCTACCTTGCCGGCGGGGGGTCGAAGATCCGAGGTATTGATTCCTTTATCGAGGCACAGCTTCATGATTATGGAGAGGTGCGGGTAACATGTGTGGCCGATTCTGACTATATCGGCAGTTCCGGAGCATTGAAAATGGCAACGGAAGTGCCGCCGGAGCTGTGGGATCAGGTCGGTTTCTTAAGTTGACGAAGAGTATAATATGGATTTCTTTATCTGGTTTTTATTCCTCGCCTTGGGTGCGGCTGTCGGCAGCGGGAGTGCCGCCTATCTCCTGCGCAACAGAGGTAAGCAGGAAAGTGAACAAACGAAAAATGGTTACGAAGAACAGATAAATTCTTTGAACAGCCAGCTTCGTGATGTAAAAGCTAAAATGGACAGTGTGCGTGATGAAGGCAAGCGTTACTGGGATGAGCTGCAGTTTGAAAAAAAACAACGTCACGAAGCTGAGGAGAAAATAAAAGTAATCCCCGGTCTTGAATCCATGCTGCAAGAGAAGAAGCAACAGGTTGCAGAACTGATTGAACACAATACGGGGTTGAAAAATTCTCTAACCGAAGCCGAAAAGCAACTCTCTGATGAACGCCAGTCTTTTGAGGATATCCTTATTTTTGTCCAGGGGGGTCATTATCTGCCGGCCAGTGTTGTTCGGAACATGATGCGCCAGCAGAAGGATGCTGAAAATGCAACCGAATGAGGTTTAATGAGCAACCTGCAGCCCGGGTGAGCCCGATTTAACAGCTTTTTTTTGATTTAACGTTTTACTTGCGGAGAATTTAATTGCAAAAAGGTAACAATATGGAAATCCATCAGCAAAATCCTCGGGAAACAGTGCAACACATACAGAACCAGCTTCTTGTCGGTATAGACTTGGGCACGTGCCGGACTGCGGTTATGTCCAACCGCGGTGCCCGGATTATAACCAGGTCTGTCGTCGGCTATCCCAAGGATGTCATCAGTGAGAGGATGGTCGGCAGGGGGCCGATTATCGGGCAGGAGGCTATCAGGAAACGCAGCTTCCTTGATCTCTGCTACCCCCTGGCTGACGGGGTCATTCGTGAGGCCAGCGAACGGGACTACGATGCTGCCTATGAGTTGATAAAGTACGTTGTCGGCCTGGCAAAGCAGGGAGCTGAATCTTCGGTGAGCGGCATTATCGGGGTGCCGGCCCGGGCTTCGATAATGAACAAGGAACTTCTGCTTGATATCGCCAAAGAGGTCATGTCGGTGGCCCTGGTTGTTTCAGAGCCCTTCATGGTGGCCTATCAGCTTGGTAAGTTGAGTAATTGTATTGTGATTGATATCGGCGCCGGCACGGTAGATATCTGTGGCATGAAGGGAACCGTTCCCACCGCGGATGACCAGGTTACTTTTCTTAAAGGCGGTGATTTTATCGATGAGCGACTGGAGGCCTCCATTGCCCGGCATTATCCGGGAGTGCAGATCACGGAGTCTGTTGCCTGCTCAATCAAGGAAGCCCATGCCTTTGTCGGTGAGGCCCAGACCCCGGTGATAGCCAAACTGCGCATGGAAGGCAAGCCGGTTGAATTTGATGTTACCGAGGATGTGCGCGCTGTGTGTGAAATTATTGTTCCTGATATTGTTGAACAGCTTGAGACATTGATCATGAAGTTTGATCCGGAAGACCAGGAAGAGACACTGAAAAATATTATCCTTGCCGGTGGAGGGTCCCGGATAAGAGGGCTTGACCGTATGATTGCCCGGCAGATGAAGGATTATGGGGATGTTGTTGTCACCTGTGTCGATGACCCGGAATTTATCGGCAGCGCCGGCGCCCTGAAGCTTGCAACAGAGATTCCATCAGAGAAATGGCCTGAAATCGGCGTCATGTTCGGAGCAGATTAGCCGGGTAACTTTGCCAGGAAAATTCCACTGTTTCCATATAAAAGTTTCCCCGCGGTTGAGGAAGCTTTTTTTTTGTCTGAAATGTTTGCAGTGAAATCAAGTAAATGAATAAGAAAAAAAATGATCAGGATGACGGCATGAAGAAAAAGATACTTGTAGCTGTTGATGGTTCTTATTGTTCACTTAATGAAATCCGCTATTTAAGCAAACTGTTCGGCGGACATGACGATATTGCCGTTCATTTGCTCAGTATTGTTTCAGGTTCCTTGCCTCCCAGCACGGAATGGCTGAACGAAGAGGACAAAATGAACATGCTGTCGCCGGAGGGGAGAAAAAAAACTAATCTGACCAAAAAATTTCTCCGGGAAGAGTCGGCATTTCTTGCCCATCATGGCCTGAGTGAAAACCAGATAACCTCTGCCATGCAGTTCTCCCGTTTAGGGGTTGCCAATGATCTCATCCATGAAATGCGTAAGGGAAGCTATGATGCCCTTGTTATCGCCAGAAGAGGGCTCGGCAAACTGCAGGAACTCGTCCTGGGAAGCGTTACGACTACTATTCTGGAAAAGTGTTTCAATGTGCCGATCTGGATTATTGACGGCGAAATTGATTCCCGCCGATTTCTGATTCCCGTTGAGGGCTCATGGCGAACCCTCAAGGCGGTAGACCATTTGAGTTTTATGCTTGGCAATGTTGCGGACATCGAGATTTCTCTGTTTCATTCTGTTTCGTGGCTTACTCCTAAAAAACCATTGGAGTCAGACAAGTTCCATGAGATCTGGGGAAAAGAGTGGTGCGAGGAGCATCTCTGCCGGCCTGATGCTATTTTTCATGGCCCGGAGCAGCTGTTACGGGAAAACGGCTTTGACATGGAGAAGGTTTGCAGAATAGAGGTGAGCAGGGGGCCCGTGGCAGCTCTTGATATTATCCTTGAACTTCGCGATAAAAAATACGGGACAATCGTCATGGGCAGACGTGGGCCGGATGAACCCAAGGGGATATTCGGCGGGGTGTCAGGACAGGTGTTGCGAACGGTGAATGATGTGGCCGTGTGGCTGGTGAATTAGCCATTACCCGCGGTGACAACTGGGTGAAATAACCCAAAATAGTGACCGGCATGACATTGGTTTGACTATCACCCGTCGGCCGCCCAGTCAGGTTATCAGACCAATTCGGTGGTGAATGTTTTAACTTTCTGAAATAAAAGGAGATATAAATTTCTTGCACCTATCTTGCAATTGGATTAAATTTTGCATAAAATAGAAATGTTATTTCTGTATTGACATGCAAAGAAAAATTAACTGATTCAAGAACTCATATTTTCAGAGAGGTGAAAGATGAACATGACTGATGAGCAAAGGATGTACAAACGGTTCAAGGCCCCTGTTGGAACAATCATGTATACGGCCGACAGCATGAGACAGATAGTTGACATCGGCCCAGGGGGGTTTTCTCTTAATTATCTCGATATGGAAACGTTTGCCAAGGAACAGAAGACTGTTGATATTCTTCTGGGGGGTACCCTGCTGAAAGAAGTTCCTGTCACCGTCGCCTGGGAAGATCAATCTGTATTGTCAGGAAAAGAACCAGCGAAGATGCATAATGTTGTTGGTGTGAGATTTGAGAATCTGACTGAGCAGCAAAGAGACCTGATCGATGATTTCATCTCGCGGCATATAGCAGGGAATGCCTGAGACATTTCCGCTCCTATGGCGGCAGCTATGCAGCTATGATGGCAAGTTTTCCGGCCCAGAGGCCAGCCGGTAAAATATGTAAGTTCTCCTGTGGACTTGCATAAGATCATTTCAGTCAATTGCGTTTAGTCAAGCCTGGCAGGCAGAGGCTGAACCGCGGCAGAGCAGGGCCACCTTATGCAACTCCAGTAGAGCGTTCTCCTTTTCGTTAAGAAAACAGAGAACGCCCTCCTCCCCATCTGTTAGTCCCAATTCCTGCAGCGTCTCCCCGGAAAATTTGACAAAAAGTGATTGTTTGAAAAAATTGCTTCTGTCTGCATTGTTGTAAAAAGGGAGAAACTCCTGGGGCAACTCACGCCAGAGCTGTTTTTTTACCTCCCTTAATAGGTGGGGACCGAGATGATCGGGCAGAAAGCGATGGCCGCTGCGCAACCAGTCATAAATGAGAAGTTCGTGCAATAAACCGCCGCGTGGGTCATTGCGGATAAAATCACAAAGGATTTCGCTCATCAACAGCTGGGTCTTTGCCCTGTTAAAGAAGTTCCGTTTTCTGCATGAATCCAGCAGTTCCAGAAAAAATTGGAAACCCTCTCGTCCCTTCCTCTGTAGGAATCTGAAAAAGGCCCTGAAATAGCGGTTGTTGTAAAACGCCTCAACACATTCACCAAACCAGAAAAGTTCAGCCAATTCGTTATGCGTCAGCCACCTGGTGGCCAGGACTTCATACGGGGGATAGTCGCAATGCTGCATTGAGAATTCCGTCAGCTGCCTGCTGAGGGGGGCATGGGGAAGGACTTTTAGCAGCCCCATCTGGATATAATGGGGACCCACGGAAAAGATATCGTTAAAGGATTCGCCGAACGTGGCAAAGGTCTCCTGGGGAAGGCCCAGAATAAGGTCCACATGGAGATGGACGGTATTCAGCTGCACCAGGCGTTTAATGTTGTCCAGCGCAGTGCTGATGCTGCTTTCCCGGTTTATGGCGGCAAGGGTCTTTGCATGGGTGGATTGAATGCCGATCTCAAACTGAAAGAGTTGCGGCGGTATTGTTTGCAGAAAAAGAAACATCTCCTCAGAAAAGAGATCCGGAGATATTTCAAAGTGAAAGGTGGTCCCCTGGGATATATCGCGAAGAAATTGCCAGATTTCAAGCGCTCGTTTGCCCGATGCGTTGAATGTTCTGTCAACAAAACGAAGTCCTTGCGGTTTATGGGCAAGAATCTCTTTGAGTTCAGCGCGGACCTTTTGCATATCCTTGTAACGGATGCCGGGTTCCAGTGAGGATATGCAGTAACTGCACGAATAAGGGCATCCCCTGGATGATTCATAGTATATATGACGGTTGGCAAGTTGAGCGCTGAAGTCGTTTGCCGTAAACGGGGAATCAAAATTTTTGGATCTGGAACCATGGTAGCTTGTCCGCAGCGAACCGCCTTGGAGATCCGCATAAAAGGACGGGTCTACCCCCTCGATTTCACCGCTGACTATGGTAGAATTTGCCGGAAGATCATCCGGGCTTATGGCAAGTGCCTGGGGGCCGCCAAGAATAAAACTGGAAAATGGTTGGATTTTGGCAAGATCATTTATTATTCTTTTAATGATAACGGCGTTCCAGATATAAACAGAGAAAAAGAATGCGTCCGCCCTTAATCCGCTGATTTGCATCAGGGTGGAGTAATAGGGGTCATTGATGGTAAATTGATTGATGTTTATATCAACGTCATCTATATTCTTAAGTAGTTCTTGTCTCAGATAAAACAGACTGAGGCAGGAGTGGGTAAATCTGCAGTTGAAGCCGATTAAAGCGAATTTCATAAGCGGTTTTATGGAGTATAACCTATTGATTTGATGAATGTTTTTCTGATGGCATCAAGCAGGTTGACAGCTAAGAAATGCTTGACAGTTATTATTAAAACATTTTAAGACTGTCAAGCTGATTACGTTTCTTAAATAAGGTATTTTCATCGATCGCGCCATATCCTGCGATTTAAAGATATTTGTTAAACAAAAATAATGATTTCTTTCATATCCAAGCTCGGAGATTTATTTCTCTATATGGTCCGTGATCTGGGGCGCATGGGGCTTTTTCTGCTGTCTGCCCTGATGGGAATCTTTTCACGCCCCTTCCGCTTCCGTGAGACCGTGCGACAGATTCAGATTATCGGGGCAAATTCATTTGCCGTGATTTTTTTCATTTCTATTTTTACCGGCATGGTGCTTGGCCTGCAGGGCTATTATACCTTGCGGAAATTCGGATCGGAAGGAATGCTTGGTTCTGCCGTCGCCTTGAGCCTGATTCGCGAGCTCGGTCCGGTTCTCACTGCCCTGATGGTTACAGGACGCGCCGGTTCTGCAATGTGTGCCGAGATCGGCATCATGCGCAATAGCGAACAGATTGATGCCCTGGAGTGCATGGCCGTCAGTCCTTTCCGTTATCTCATCACCCCCAAATTTCTTGCCACAATCATCTCGCTGCCAATTCTGACTCAGTTTTTTAATGTTATCGGCATAGCCGGGGGCTATGTGGCAGGAGTTGTTCTGCTCGGAGTAAATCCGGGAGCCTTTTATAATGGCATTGAACAGAGCGTTGTGAATGAGGATATCAATCTCGGTATCGTCAAATCCTTTGTTTTTGCCCTGCTGGTGGTTTGGATCTGTACGGGACGAGGGTATTTTGTGCATATTCTGCGTAACGCAGGATTCGGTGCCGAAGGTGTCAGCCGGGCAACAACCCAGGCAGTGGTGCTTTCCTCAATCTCCGTATTGATCTGGGATTATCTGATTACAGCGATCATGCTATGAGTTCCTCGATAATCGAATTCCATAATGTGGTAAAGGCGTTTGGTCAACAGCGGGTTCTTGACGATGTTACTGTTTCTTTTGTGTCAGGCAAGACAACCGTGATTGCTGGAGGTAGCGGCCAGGGAAAAAGTGTCACGTTAAAGCTTATCCTCGGTCTATTAACCCCGGATTCCGGGCAGATTCTGGTGAACGGCCGTGACATCACCCGGATGAGGCTGCGGGAATTAAATAAAATCCGTGAGAGATTCGGGGTATTATTCCAGGGAGCCGCACTCCTTGATTCAATGACGGTTTTTGAAAACGTTGCTTTGCCTCTGCAGGAAAGAACTAAATATAAAAGCCAGGAGATCGCGCAACGAGTCAGGCAAATGCTTGCCCAGTTCAATCTTGAGGGCCACGAAGAAAAATTTCCTGCTCAGCTCAGCGGCGGGATGAAAAAGAGGGTCGGTCTGGCCAGGGCATTGATGCTGCAGCCGGATATCATGCTCTTTGATGAGCCGACCACAGGTCTTGATCCTCAGATAACAATGGATATCTACAGGCTTTTTTTTAAAAGCCAGAAGCAGTTCGGCTATACGTCGATCATCGTCAGCCATGATATCCCAAAGGTGTTTAATCTGGCAGATCAGGTTATCTTGTTAAATAAAGGGAAAATGGTTACTTTTTCAAGTCCTGAAGATATTCCTCTAAGCAGCGAACCACAGATTGTTTCCTTTGCCACCGAAACCATGGGGCATATCTATTCAAGCAGAAAGATGGAACATAACCTATGAGAAAAGCCAATGTTGAATTTATTGTGGGGATATTCTTAATCCTCGGTTTTCTTGCCTTTGCTTACATTTCATTGCAGTTCGGCGAATTTTCAGTTTTTTCCAAAGGACAGAATTATACCATATTAGCCGATTTCGACAGTGCTGCAGGCTTGAAAAAAGGGGCAATGGTAACAATTGCTGGCGTCAGCGTGGGGAAGGTATCAAATATCAGACTGACAAACGAACAGCAGGCCGAAGTGGCACTTTATCTTTCAAATGAGGTCAAGGTCACGGAGGATGCGATTGCCTCCATCAAAACCCAGGGAATTATAGGCGACAAGTATATCCGCATCAGTCAGGGAGGTTCGGACACCTATCTCGCCGAGGGGGGGATGATCACTGAAACGGAATCTGCCGTCGATCTTGAAGAGTTGATCAGCAAATACATATTTGGTAATGTATAATCACTATCGGCCTGTTTTTACGGATCAACCGTGATTACTCCGCGTTAAAATCCTATATGGTAAAAGATGAGAGGGAATGGAAATAACAAATAAACCGCATAGTGTTCCCCTGTTGTTGTCGCTAGTGATAGCGTTTTTTGTTTTTTTCAATGATTCCGCCCCAAGTAAGGCTGCCAATGAACCAATAGATCAGCTGCACCAGTCTGTTGACCAGATTCTGGCTATTTTACGACGAGACGTTCCGGGCGAGCAGTGGGTAGTTAAAAAAGAAGAAATTGTCGGGATTGTCAAAAGCAGGTTCGATGCCGATGAACTCGCTCAGCGTGTTTTGGCGCTTAACTGGAAATCGAGAACTGAGCGGGAAAAAGAGCAGTTTATTTCTCTTTTTTCCCAGGTGCTTGAAACGACGTATATTAACAGGCTCAAGTCATATTCCAATGAAGCGGTAACATTCAAAAAGCAGATCGTCAGCAGTGACAAGGCGGTTGTCTATAGTGAGATTGTAAAAAATGATCAAGAAATTCCGATAGTTTACCGTGTGAAAGATACGGAGGGACAATGGCTGATCTATGATATCATTATAGAAGGAGTCAGTCTCGTCCAAAACTACCGGCAACAATTCGATCAGATAATCAAAAGCGAAGGTTATGCCGGGCTTGTTCGACGCATGGAAGAAAAAATTCAGGAAAACAAAGAAAAGGATATTGAGGAAAAGGATTAGGGGTGTATGTAATCATTACATTTCTAATCATTTTGGTATGGCCCCCTATGCCGGTCACACTTGAGATGTTGCAGTTATTTTTTACAACGGTTTAGTAGGATTCAACGACGAGGAATTATGGTTATAAAAGATTTTGTCAATGCGAAATTAATCGCTGTTTTCGTGTTTCTGCTGATGCTGCTGGCAGGGGGGCACAACAACAGTCGCCCGGGTGTAAATTTTCAAGCACAGGCATGGGCGGCAGAGGAGATAGGCGAGGTCGCTGTCCTCGACGACATGGATGAGCATGAGATTGAAACGGAAATCAGTGATCCGCTTGAACCTGTGAATCGTTTCTTTTTCCAGTTCAATGACAAGCTTTATTTCTGGGCATTAAAGCCGGTAGCCCGGGTCTATGGTGCGATTTTGCCCCAAGACTTTCGTATCTGTATTCGTAATGCCTTTCATAACGTGCTGTTCCCTGTTCGCTTTGTCAATAATGTACTACAGGGAAAGTTTAAAAATGCCGGCATTGAATTATCCCGTTTCGCCATTAACACAACCGCTGGTGTGGCGGGTTTCGGCGATCCTGCCAAGGATGTATTCCACCTTGAAATAAAGGAAGAGGATCTGGGGCAGACTTTCGGATACTGGGGAATTGGTAATGGTATTTATTTCTGCTGGCCGATCATAGGGCCGTCCACTTTGCGGGATTCCGTTGGTTTATTCGGGGATTCCTACCTGAGTCCTCTTGGCTGGGTCATGGAAGATAACCTGGATGATGGCCTGGCTTTAAATGCCGGCCAGCAAGTGAATAACACCTCTTTGGTTATCGGTGATTACGAGGCATTTCTCGAATCGTCATTTGATCCTTATATTTCTCTGCGGGATGCATATATCCAGTATCGTCAGAGTAAAATCAAAGATTCAAAGCAGAATAATAAAATTTATTAAAATTTCCCTGGCGACCGATCATTGGTGTACTGCCCACGGTCGCCCTGGGGGATTTTTTTCATTTTTACTTCGATCCGGTTATTACTTAATCCGCTATGAATGAATTTACTTTTCGTTTCAAAACAAGGGCAATATTTATGTGTTGTCTGGTTGCCCTGTTATTGAATACCCGCGAGGCGGCCAGTCTGAACAGTCCTTCTGACTACATGCAATGCGCGGTCGAGGAGGTAATGGCTATCCTGAAAGATGATCAGCTGAAACTTCCTGAAAGAAGCCAGGACCGAAGGAAACTGATCCTTACGGTTATTCGTTATCATTTTGATTTTGAAGAGATGTCGAAATTGGCTATGGGGGCGCATTGGAAGGAGATATCTGATAATGATAAAGGCCATTTTGTTGAGATTTTTTCTCAGTTGGTGGAAAATTCCTACATAAACAAAATTGAAGCTTACTCGGATCAGCAGATCATTTTTTTGAAAGAATCAGTACAGGAAAACAAATCGTTGGTGCCTACCCTTATCAAGCATAACAATCTCGATATCCCGATTCATTATAAACTCCATAAAGCCCACGACAGATGGCGTGTTTACGATGTGGTTATTGAGGGTGTCAGTCTGGTGCAAAATTACCGCAGCCAGTTCAGCAGTATTATCATGAAAGAAAAATATGCGGGACTGGTCCAGCGGATTGATGAAAAACTGGGGAAAATTGCGGTGGAAGGGCGATAGGCACTGTTATGCAAGACACGCACGAAAAAGCATCTGCATCACAGATATCCTCCCGGCAGTTTCATGAGGTGTTCCCTGATTTCACAGAAAATGAGGTTGATACGCTTTTTTGTTATCTTGAACTCCGTCACTATTTGCAGGGAGCGGTTGTCTGGCAACAGGGAGACCCCATGGAGTTTATGGGATTTCTGGTGAACGGCAGGTTGGTTGTCAAGCGGGAAGGCCGATTCCCAGGCAAACATATCATCCTTGCAATTTTAGAAAAAGGCTCCCTGTTTGGGGAGATGGCCGTCGTAGCAACCCATCAACATTCAGTCACGATTTCCGCTGTTGAAGAAACACGGTCCTGTGTTCTTTCCTTTGATAATGCCCAGCAGCTTTTTCAGAAAGAACCTGTTTTGTCTATCAAACTTCTCAAGAAAATCGTGGTAGTTTCCGGCTTGCGCTTGCAGCATACGGGATCAAGGCTGGCGGAACTTCTTTAGCTGCATAACGCTTCTTTTTTGTTCATTTCCTTTCTATTTCCGTTTGCCTTTAATGAAAGCTCTTGACAAGAAATTAATTTTATTTATAATTTCTTGTTCCTTTGCCTGGTATAAATCGCTTTTGGTGCATGTGTGGTGAAGATAGATTTTTATGAAATTCCGGAAGAGGGCTTGACTCTCTCTGTGGACGATGCTCATTGGTTCCCGCAGGATCTGGAAAGGCTGGGCAGAGCGGAGGCTTTGCTCAGGCTGAAAAGACGTGGGCAGCGTGTTGCGGTTGCTGGAAGATTCACCACGACGGTAGTCTTTGAATGTGACCGCTGTCTGGGGAAGTTTCATTTACCGCTGGATGCTGATTTCAGCATAGATCTGGAGCTTCCGGGTGACGACAAACGCCAAATGGAGGAAAAAGACCATTACTGTCACGACAGCGAGATGGATGTGGACATCCTTCAGGATAGTGAAATTAATATAACCGACATCTTGCAGCAGCAGTTATACCTGGCCGTGCCCATGAAAAAACTCTGCTCCGACGACTGTCGTGGGATGTGTAGTAAATGCGGAGCAAATCTTAATAATGAACAATGTCGATGTCAGCCGGATACCTCTTCGCCCTTTAGTGTGTTAGCCAGGTTGAAGGGTTGATATGTATGCAGTAATTTTTAAAAGTTAATTTTTTTTCACATGAACTCGTTGGTTGGAGGAAAAATAATGGCCTTACCGAAAAGAAGACACTCTCGTTCCCGCACCAGAATCCGCCGTGCCCATGACGGATTGACCGCACCCACCATTTCCACTTGTTCCGAGTGTGGTGAACCGAAACTGCCACATCGGCTCTGTTCCGGATGCGGTTCCTACAAAGGTCGTAAAGTGATCGATCTTGGTGAAGAAGATCTTGACTAAACTCCCTTGGCTGGATGTGGGGCAGCAGTGATCTGCCATAAAACTGTCTCAAGATGCAAAGACCTGGGAAATGGAGTGAAGAGCCTGCTTCAGTTACATAAGAAACGTGCTCATGCGGCCAGAGGAGAAGTTGCGTGCGGATAGCTCTTGATGCCATGGGAAGTGACCGTGGCCCTGCGGAAATGGTTGCAGGTGCCGCGTTGGCAGTCCGTGAAGCTGATGTGCATATAACCATAGTCGGTGGTGAGGAGCAGATTAAACCCGCCCTGAAAAAAGAGGGCATCTCTCAGCTGGTTGACTTTGTCCCGACCTCCCAGGTCATTACAATGCACGATTCACCAATAGAGGCCGTTCGTAAAAAGAAAGATTCTTCTATTGTCGTTGCCTTTGAACTTCTCAAAAAGGGTGGCGTTGATGCCGTGGTAAGTCCCGGAAATTCCGGTGCCGTCATGGCCGCTGCCATCAAATTTCTCGGCAGGTTAAAGGATATATCACGTCCGGGCATTGCCAGTGTTTTCCCGACGCTGAAAGGACCGGTTGTGGTCATGGATGTCGGCGCAAATGTTGATTGCCGTGCGAAACACCTGTTCCAGTTCGGCGTTATGGCTTCCGCTTTTTCCCGCATCATGTATGGTATTGAAAACCCCCGGGTCGGTCTGCTCAGTATTGGCGAAGAGGGCGGCAAGGGAAATGCGCTGGTGAAAAGCGCCCATTCCCTCTTTCAGAGCAGCGGACTGAACTATATAGGCAATGTCGAGGGCCGTGATACATTTATCGGCGATGTGGATGTTATCGTCTGTGACGGGTTTGTCGGCAATGTCTGTCTGAAGCTCAGTGAGGGGTTGGCTGAAGCTGTGTTAGCCATGCTCAGGGAGGAAATCGGTAAATCATTCAAAGCGAGAATGGGATATTTTCTCGCCCGGCATGCCTTCAGCAACTTCAAAAAACGTGTCGATTATGCCGAATATGGTGGCGCCCCACTGCTTGGCTTTAACGGCACCGGAGTTATCTGCCATGGCCGATCCAATATGCTGGCCATTAAGAATGCCCTGCTCGTGGCAGATGGTCTGACCAAGCATCATGTTAATGACCATATTCTCGCAATGCTTGAAAATACACAACCGGCTTTATCTCATTTTGATGAAAGTGATGTCCCGGCGGGAGCTGCTTAAATGAACAGATTGGTTGTCCTTGGCACTGGCTCAGCCCTGCCGGAAAGAGTGCTGTCCAATGCGGACCTGGAAAAAATGGTGGATACCACTGACGAGTGGATTACCACCCGCACGGGCATAAAAAACAGACGTATCGCCGGCCAGGGAGAGGAAACCTCCAAACTCGCCACCGCAGCCGCCGGCAGAGCGCTGGACATGGCTCAGCTGACACCTGATGATATCGACATGATTATCGTCGGCACGATTACCTCCGATATGGGCATGCCGTCATGTGCCTGCCTGGTGCAGAAAGAGCTTGGGGCGACAAACGCCTTTGCATTGGATATCAATGCCGCCTGTTCGGGTTTTGTCTATTGTCTCGATGTGGCGGATAAATATGTCAAAGCGGATCCGGACATGAAAATTCTGGTTATCGGCGCTGAGACTTTATCGGGCCGGGTCAACTGGGAAGATCGCAACACCTGCGTCCTCTTTGGCGATGGAGCGGGGGCCTGCGTGGTTACCGGAACAACAGAGCAACGCGGCATGCTGGCCAGTAAACTCTTTTCAGACGGCAGTCTTTACAAGCTGCTCTATATGGACGGGGCGCCGAGCATGAACAAGGATCTGTTCTGTAAGGACAATGACGGCTCCTATATCAAGATGGCCGGCCGGGATGTCTTCAAGTATGCCGTGCGCTCCATGGACGTGGCTATCCATCATGTGCTCGACCGGGAGCAGGTCTCTGTTGATGAGGTGGCCCTGATTATTCCCCATCAGGCCAATATCCGTATCTTGAAAAGTCTGGGAGAAAGGCTCGGGGTGGCCAGTGAAAAAATCTACATAAATCTGGACAAATATGGTAATACATCGGCGGCTAGTATCCCGATAGCCTTGGATGAGGCAAATCGGCAAGGGCGTATCAATCCCGGAGATCTTGTGTTGCTCTGCGCCTTTGGCGGAGGTTTTACCTGGGGCGCCTCTTTATTTCGATGGTAGAATTTTTGATGATAATTTTTTGTTGAGGAGTACGCTGTGGATTATTTTTTAACTGAAGAACAGCAGATGATAGTTGATCTCTCCAGGCAGATTGCCGATGAATTAATTATTCCCCAACGCGCCGCTCTCGATGAATCCGAAGAATTTCCGAAAGATATTCTTGACGCTGTTGCCAAGGCGGATCTTTTTGGTGTTTACATCCCGGAAGAATATGGCGGTTTCGGGGCAGGGACCTTTGAAATCGTTTTAGCTCTGGAACAGTTCGGCCGCGGCTGTGTCGGTGTGGCAACGGCGTTTGCCGCCAGTGCCCTTGGCGCCTTTCCCATTATGATTTCCGGCAATGAGGAAATGAAAAAGAAATATCTGCCGGATATCGCCAGCGGTTCGAAAAAAGCCGCTTTTGCCCTTACTGAGGCCAATGCCGGCAGTGATGCCTCGGGCATCCAGACCACCGCGGTACTCGATGGTGATGAGTGGGTACTGAACGGCACCAAACAGTGGATAACCAATGCCGGCGAAGCCAAGATTTATACGGTCATCGCCATCACCGATCGGGCAAAAGGCCCGCGCGGTGCATCCATGTTTGTCGTTGAAGATTCCGATCCGGGCTTTTCCTACGGGGTCAAGGAGAAGAAACTTGGCATCCGGGCATCTTCCACCCGGGAACTTATCTTTAAAGACTGCCGTATTCCGAAAGACCGGCTCATCGGCCGGGAAGGCACCGGCTTCATAACGGTCATGAAGACATTGGACAGATCACGTCCGGGTATCGCCATTCTCGGTGTCGGCCTTGGTCAGGCGGCCTTGGACGAGGCGGTTACCTATGCCAAACAGCGGGTGCAGTTCGGTAAACCGATCATCTCTTTCCAGGCCGTGCAGCACATGCTTGCCGATATGGCCATCCAGCTTGAGGCTGCCCGGGCTCTGGTTTATGCCGCGGCCAAGCATATTGACGCCCATCCCAAGGATATGTCCAAGGCCTCCTCCATGTGCAAGGTGTTTGCAACCGATATGGCGATGAAGGTTACGATTGATGCGGTCCAGGTTCTCGGCGGTTATGGGTATATGCGGGATTATCCGGTTGAGAAGATGATGCGAGACGCCAAAATTCTCCAGATTTATGAAGGAACCAACCAGATACAGCGCAACGTGGTTGGTCAGGAACTGAACAAGGAGTATACGTAAGACTGATGAAGATTATAGTCTGTGTCAAACAGGTTCCGGACGCAAAAGATGTCCGTCTGGACCCCAAGACCAATACATTGTCCAGGGAAGGGGTGCAATCCATCATCAATCCCTATGACCGCCATGCCCTTGAAGAGGCTGTCCGCCTCAAGGAAAAGGTCGGCGGCACCGTGACCGTGCTGACCATGGGGCCGCCCCAGGCTGCGGAAATACTGCGTGAGTCCGTCTCCTGCGGGGCTGATGAGGCGGTGCTGGTCTCTGACCGGGCATTTGCCGGTGCCGATACCCTGGCGACGACCTACACCTTATCCCAGGCGATCAAGAAAATAGGCGGTGCTGATCTCATTTTGTGCGGCAAGCAGGCGATCGATGGCGACACCGCCCAGGTCGGGCCGGGGCTGGCGGTAAGAATGGACATTCCCTATGTCACCTGCGTTCGCAGGATTGTTGAAGCCAATGACAAGGCATTCGTTGTCGAAAGATTGATGGATGACGGCTATGATGAGGTGGAAGTTACCCTGCCGGCCCTCTTTACCGTGGTCAAGGAAATCAATGAGCCCCGTCTTCCTTCCCTCAAAGGGAAGATGAGGGCGAAGAAGCTGGCCATAACCACCCTCAGTGCCGGGGATCTTGATGCGGATACTGCTCAGTTGGGGCTGAAAGGTTCTCCCACCTGGGTGGTCAAAGTGTTCGCTCCCCAGCTGAAAGGTGAGCGGACCATGATTGAAGGCACGGTACAGGAACAGGTCGATCAGTTGGCTGAAAAATTGATGGAATGGTGTTAGGGTTATGTTGCTGATAGATATTGATGCCTGTATTGGTTGCGGACTCTGTGAAGAAAATTGCGCATTTGATGCAATTCATGTCGTTAACGGCATAGCCGAGGTCAATGAAAACTGTACCCTGTGCGGGGGCTGCGTTGATTACTGCGAAGCCGGGGCCTTGAAGATTGAAGGCAAAGAAGAGTGCGGGGAGAAAGATGGGCTGGCCGCCTGGTCCGGCATATGGGTATATGCCGAGTACCGCCATGGCCGCATCGCCCCTGTTACCTATGAGCTGCTCGGCGCTGGCCGTAAACTCGCAGACCAGAAGAAGGTGCCGTTATCGGCGGTGCTCCTCACCGACAAGGCAGGAGGTATGCCGGCTCAGCTTATTTCCTATGGTGCGGACCAGGTATATGTTGTCGAAGATCATGCCCTTGCCCAATTTACCGATGAGGCCTACGGCAACGCCCTTGAAGATCTGGCCCGCCAGTATAAACCTGAAGTGATTCTTGCCGGCGCCACGGCCATCGGCCGTTCCTTTATTCCCAGAGTGGCAACATCGCTTAAAACAGGTCTCACTGCTGACTGCACGCAGCTTGATATCCAGCAGGAAGACGGTGCCCTGCTGCAGACCAGGCCGGCCTTTGGCGGCAATATCATGGCCACCATTGCCTGCCCCAATACCAGGCCGCAGATGGCAACCGTACGGCCCCTGGTGATGAAGGCCAATGCCCCTGATCCCGCCCGCAAAGGTGATGTCATTCATTACACCATCTCACCCGACCGGCTTGCTTCCCGGGTGAAGGTGCGCAACTTTGTCGCTCTGGAAGGAGATCAGGTCAATCTCAACGAGGCTGATATTGTTGTATCAGGGGGGCGCGGCCTGGAAAGTGAAAAGGGATTTCAGATGATTGCCGAATTGGCGCACCTGCTTGACGGGGCCGTTGCTGCCTCCAGGGCGGCCGTTGACAGCGGCTGGATCCCCTATCCGCATCAGGTTGGCCAGACCGGTAAAACCGTCAGCCCCAAGGTGTATATTGCCTGCGGGATTTCCGGGGCAATCCAGCATCTCGTCGGCATGCAGTCTTCTGATACCATTATCGCTATCAACCGGGACCCGCATGCGCCCATATTTAATGTGGCCACATACGGGGTTGTCGGCGATGTTTTTGAAATTGTGCCGAAATTGATTGATAAAATAAAGCAGGTTCGGTCATCATAAATTGCAAAACCAGCTATGGAAAAGAAGAACGAAATGACAATGGACGGAAAAATTGCAGTGGTCACCGGAGGAAGCCGCGGAATCGGTAAAGCTATCTGTTTACACCTTGCCCGGATGGGTGCCACTGTGGTAGTCAACTATGTAAGCCGGCCCGATGCTGCTGAAGCGACTGTGGCCTCGATCAAAGAAGCGGGCGGCAATGCTGCCGTCTGCCAGTTCAACGTTGCCGACGCCGAGCAGGTGCAAGCAGCTTTTAAAAAGATACTGGCTGATTTCGGTCGGGTTGATATTCTTGTCAACAATGCGGGGATAACCCGTGATGGCCTCATTGCCATGATGAAGGAACAGGCATGGGATGAGGTTATTGACACCAATCTCAAAGGCGCTTTCAATTGTATCAAGGCGGTAAGCCGTCCGATGATGAAACAGCGCTGGGGACGGATTGTTTCGATTACGTCAGTAATCGGTTTTGCCGGCAATGCCGGACAGGCCAACTATGCGGCGGCCAAGGCGGGGATGGTCGGTTTGACCCGTTCCGTGGCCAAGGAACTCGCATCCCGTGGGGTGACTGTCAATGGTGTTGCTCCCGGTTATATTGATACCGATATGACCAAGGAGCTTGCTGAAGAGGTAACTGAAAAAATCAAAGCGGAAATCCCCATGAATTCTTTAGGTACTGTTGAAGATGTGGCTGCTGCCGTTGCTTATCTGGTTTCAGAAGAGGCCCGTTATGTCACCGGTCAGTTTATCCATGTTAATGGCGGGATGTTCATGGGATAGGGGAAAAAGAGCGTAGGAGTCCACTGGTGCTCTTACGGGCAACAGGTAGGGTGTAAGGAAAAAGAAGGAGAAAATCATGTCTAAAGAAGAAAAACTTATTGATATTATTGTTGAGCAGCTCAGTGTTGATAAAGCAAAAGTAGTTCCCGCCGCCTCTTTCGTTGATGATCTCGGGGCAGACTCACTTGATCTTGTCGAGCTCATTATGGCAATGGAAGAGGCTTTTGATACCGAGATCCCGGATGACGTAGCTGAGAAAATTACAACTGTTCAGCATGCGATCGATCACATTAACTCCTTGAAATAATAGGACCTATATTGCGCGACATGCTTCATGATCGTGTCATGTGCGACCATATTTCAGGGTTTGGTAAAGTCTCAAGCTTTCGAGGTTGCCAATGGCTAGAAGAGTAGTAGTTACCGGTGTTGGTCTCGTTACCCCGCTGGGTACTGGAAATGAGAAAACATGGAATGGACTCTGTGCCGGCAAGAGCGGTATCGGTCCGATCACCCGCTTTGATACCAGCGACCATGCAGTCAGGATTGCGGCGGAGGTCAAGGATTTCATTGCCGAGGATTTCATTGACCCGAAAACGGCTAAACACCTGGATCTCTTTGTGCAATATGCTGTTGCTGCGGCAGAGATGGCATTCACCGATTCAGGGTTTGCCGTGACGGAAGAAAATGCCCCTCGGGTTGGGGTCATTACCGGTTGCGGTCTCGGGGGCTTGTCCACCATTGAGAAATATCATCAGGTTTGTCTTGAACGCGGGCCGAAACGCATTACCCCGTTTTTCATTCCCATGGTTATCCCGAACATGGGGGCCGGGCAGATCTCCATCTTGAAAAAGATCAAGGGACCCAATCTGTCAGTGACAACCGCCTGCGCGGCCGGAACCCATGCGGTGGGCGAGGCCTTCCGCATGATCAGCGCAGGCGACTGCGACGTGGCCGTAACCGGCGGCAGCGAATCGGTTATCTGCCCCCTGGCTGTTGGGGGATTCGCCGCGATGAA
The DNA here is from genome assembly GCA_040755455.1 of Thermodesulfobacteriota bacterium. GTDB lineage: Bacteria > Desulfobacterota > Desulfobulbia > Desulfobulbales > SURF-16 > SURF-16. The sequence continues at coordinate 26,147 of JBFMAY010000017.1, forward strand.
GGCCCTTTCCAGAAGTAATGATTTTCCGGAGAAGGCCTCCCGGCCCTTTGACCGGGACCGTGACGGTTTCATCATCGCTGAGGGCGCAGGAATTCTTATTTTAGAGGAACTTGGCCATGCCAAGGCAAGGGGGGCCCGCATCTATGCCGAAATGGCGGGTTACGGTCTTTCCGGGGACGGATTCCATATGGCTGCTCCTCCTGAAGATGGCGACGGCGCAGTGCGCTGTATGAAAATGGCCCTGGCCGATGCGGGCATGAATGGTGACGAAATCGATTACATCAATGCCCATGGCACCTCAACGCCTTTGAATGATGTTGTCGAGACGCGGGCCATCAAGAGTGTTTTTGGTGATCATGCCAAGAAACTCGCCATCAGTTCGACAAAATCCATGACCGGCCATATGCTGGGCGGGGCAGGCGGTATTGAAGCCGTTTTTACGGCTCTGTCTCTGCATCATCAAGTCGTTCCACCCACGGCAAATCTTGAAAATCCGGATGACGAGTGCGATCTTGATTATGTGCCGGGCAGTGCCCGTGACATGAAAATCCGGGCGGCCATGTCCAATTCCTTTGGATTCGGCGGCACCAATGCCGTCATTATCATGAAACGCTTTGAGGGTTAGATGTGAAGATTGCCATCGGCTGTGATCACGGCGGTATTGCCTTAAAAGAGGTTATTCTTCCTCTGCTGGCAGAATTGGGACATGAGGTAAATGATCAGGGTACCGACTCGACCCTCTCCGTCGATTATCCGCAATATGCCAAAGCCGTCTGTGATCTGGTGGCGGACAATACCTGTGACCGCGGCATTCTTATCTGCGGCACCGGCATCGGCATGTCCATGGCCGCCAACCGCAATAAGAAAATCAGGGCTGCCTTGTGCAGCGATATGTATTCGGCCCGTATGAGCCGGGAACACAATAATGCCAATGTGTTATGTCTCGGGGCCAGGGTCATCGGGCCGGGCCTTGCTGAGGAAATTGTCCGTATCTGGCTTACCACCGACTTTGCCGGGGATCGTCATCTGCGCCGTATTGAGATGTTTTAATTATTAACCAGCGGGAACAGCCGCAAGCACCTGCAAGCTGACGAAGCGCCATTGCATAATTCTCCGGGACGGCAAGGCAACTCATGCGGCAACACATAACCCCGCATGAGTTTTTTGCAACATTTAGCTAATCTATAGAGTAACTGTATGTCATCATTAAAACAAGCAGACCCGGCTGTTTATCGAGCCATCAGATATGAACTTGAACGGCAGACCAACCAGCTTGAGCTGATCGCCTCTGAAAATATCGTCAGCATGGCTGTTCTTGAGGCCCAGGGTTCCATTTTCACCAACAAATACGCGGAAGGCTACCCGAGCAAGCGATATTATGGTGGTTGCGAGTATGCCGACGAGATTGAGTCACTGGCTATTTGCCGGGCCAAGGAAATTTTCGGGGCCGAATATGCCAATGTGCAGCCCCATTCCGGCAGTCAGGCCAATATGGCTGTCTATTTTGCCACGCTCAAGCCCGGCGATAAGGTATTGGGTATGGATCTGGCCCATGGCGGTCATCTGACCCACGGCAGCAGCGTCAATTTTTCCGGACAGCTTTATGATTTCGTCTCCTATGGGGTCAAAAAGGAAACCGGCCAGATTGACATGGAAGAGGTGGAGCGCATCGCCCTTGCCGAAAAACCGAGGATGATCGTCGCCGGGGCAAGCGCCTATCCCCGGGTGATTGATTTTGAGGGATTCCGCAGGATTGCTGATAAGATTGATGCCTTTTTCATGGTGGACATGGCCCATATCGCCGGCCTGGTGGCGGCCGGCATCCATCCATCACCGGTGCCCCATGCCCATTTTGTCACCACCACCACCCATAAGACCATGCGTGGTCCCCGGGGCGGTTTGATCCTGGCCAAGGGCGAGTTTGATAAAAAACTCAACAGCAAGATATTCCCAGGCATTCAGGGTGGACCGCTGGTGCATGTTATTGCCGCCAAGGCTGTAAGCTTCAAGGAGGCCATGACTGAAGAATTTAAAATCTATCAGGACCAGGTGGTTAAAAATGCCAGAGCGCTGGCGGAAAATCTGCAGAAATTCGGTTTCCGGCTCGTCTCCGGCGGCACGGACAACCATCTGATGCTGGTCGACTTAAATAACAAGGACATTACTGGCAAACTTGCCGAGGAGGCCCTGGAAAGCGCTGGTCTTACGGTCAACAAGAATGCCATACCTTTTGACACCCAGAGCCGCTTCGTCACGGGCGGTATCCGCATCGGCACCCCATCGGTGACAACCAGGGGGTTGAAAGAGCCTGAAATGGCAAAAATTGCCGATTGGATCAACCGGGCCATTGTCAACCGCGACAGCAAGGAGGCACTGGCTGCCATCCGGCTTGAAGTGCGGATGTTATGTGATGCGTTCCCCCTGTATCCTGACTTAGTGCGTGATGATGATTAATACCGTCCAGCGCCCGTCATGGTCTGAATATTTTCTTTCCATTACGGAACTTGTCGCCCAGCGGTCAACCTGTATCCGGCGCAAGGTCGGCGCAATCCTGGTGCGGGACAAACGCATCATCGCCACTGGTTATAATGGTGCACCCACCAAGGTCCGGCATTGCCTTGAAGTAGGTTGTCTGCGTGACCAGCAGAACATCCCCTCCGGCGAGCGCCATGAATTATGCAGAGGGCTGCATGCCGAGCAGAATGCCATTATTCAGGCGGCACTGCATGGCGTCAGCGTGGAAAATTCCACCGTTTACTGTACGAATATGCCCTGCTCGATATGCAGCAAGATGCTGATCAATGCCCGGGTCAAGGCCATCTACTATAAGGAGGGCTATGCTGACACCCTGGCCGCCTCAATGCTGGCCGAAGCCGGCATTCCGCTTATTCAGATGGAAAACGCTGCAGACAACGGGGTTAAATAGACAGGGAATCATTCCCTTGCCTTGGCCACAGAGATGCTGTTATCTCTTTGTGGCCTTTGTTTCATTGAAGAGATTATTGCAGGCTGAAAAATGAAATGTCCCTACTGTGGCCATCTTGAAAACAAGGTGGTTGATTCCCGCCTCAATAAAGACTACACGATAACCCGTCGCCGCCGTCTGTGCGATTCCTGCGGCAGGCGTTTCACCACCTACGAGCGCCTGGAGGTGACCATGCCCATGCTCATCAAAAAAGATGACCGCCGTGAAGCATGGGACCGTTCAAAGGTGGTTTCCGGTCTGAAAAAGGCGTGCGAAAAGAGACCGGTCAGCATGACCCAGATCGAAGAATTTGTGGATAATCTTGAAAGGGAATTGCAGGACATGGGAGAGAGGGAAATCCCGGTCCGTATTGTCGGCGCCCGGGTAATGGACGCCCTGCGCAACATCGATGAGGTGGCCTATGTCCGCTTTGCCTCGGTTTACCGGCAGTTCAAGGATTTAAATGAGTTCATGGAGGAACTGAAGGGTCTGCTTGGCGGCCGGGAAAATGAAAAGAGTGAAGGATCCTGATCTTGTCTTTATGAGAATGGCCCTGCGGGAGGCACGCAAGGGTCTGGGCAGGACCTCTCCCAATCCAGCTGTCGGATCGATAGTGGTGCGGGACGGCAAGGTGATCGGCAGAGGTTATCATAAAAAGGCAGGCACGCCCCATGCCGAGGTCCACGCCCTGAGAGCGGCCGGGGAAGATGCCCGGGGGGCGACCCTTTACGTCACGCTTGAGCCCTGCAACCACACCGGCCGCACCCCGCCCTGCACCCGTGCCATACTTGCATCCGGCATCAGGCGGGTGGTGGTCGGCATGATTGACCCGAATCCACTGGTCGCCGGGTCAGGCTGCGCCTTGCTGCAGGACAATGGGATCGAGGTCAGGGCCGGGGTGCTGGCCGATGAATGCCGGGAGTTGAATTACCCTTTCATCAAACATATTACCACCGGCCTGCCCTGGGTGATCATGAAGGCAGGCTGCAGTCTTGACGGCAGGATTGCGGCGGCTGACGGCCGGAGCAGCTGGATTACCTGCGCAAAATCAAGGGCGGAGGTGCATCGCCTCCGCGACCGGGTTGACGCGATTCTCATCGGAGCGGGTACGGCCCTGGCCGATGACCCCTCGCTCACCACCAGATTACAGGGAAAAGTAGGGAAAGACCCTTTACGGGTGGTGCTGGACGGCAAGCTCCGTCTTGCCCCCGCTGCCAGGATGCTCAGGCAGCAGTCCACCGCGCCAACCTGGATCTTCTGCTCTCACCAGGCAGATCCGGCTAAGGTCAAGGCCCTGGAACAAGCGGGAGCAAAAATCATCCGGGTTGACTGCGGCCAGGACGGCTATCTTGACCTGCTGCAGGTGCTGCAGTTTTTAGGTGCGGCCCAGATAAACAGCCTGCTGGTGGAAGGCGGCAGCCAGGTGCACGGCTCATTTCTGCGGGCTGGGTTAGTGGATCAGGTCTGTCTTTTCCTGGCCCCTCTTTTTCTTGGAGGGGACGCCGTGCCGGTGGTCGACAGTCTCAAGCTTGCCGGGGTGCAGGAGGCCAAAAGATTTGTCACCCGCCGCATCAGACGTTTTGATGACGATGTGTTGATAGATGGCTTGTTTATCGGGAACTGACAGGCTTTTCTCCGGCCATGTACCCAGCTGAATGAATAAAAAACTTTACGTGACGCAATGTTTACAGGAATTATCCAGGGCAAAGGCAAACTCATCGAAAAAAGGCCGGCAGGCGGCGGCATGGTTTTCGGCGTGGAAGCGGATTTTGACCTCACTGAGCCGGCGGAAGGCGAGTCCATCGCCTGCAACGGCGTCTGTCTGACCGCCAAAAAGATTACGGGGAGGCGTTTTGAGGTGGATGTATCGCCGGAAAGCCTGTCCCGCACCAATCTCGGTAGTATCGCCGTAGGCCAGAGGATGAATCTTGAGCGGGCACTGCGGTTAAGTGATCGGCTTGGCGGCCATCTGGTCAGCGGCCACGTCGATGCCACCACGAAGGTTTTGGAAATACAACCTGAGGGTGATTTCGTTCGCTTCCATTTTGCCGTCCCAAAAGGATTAGGCCGCTATATTATTGAAAAAGGTTCCATCACCATCAATGGCATCAGCCTCACGGTAAATTACTGTGATGACCGCACCTTTGCGGTGGCCATCATTCCCCACACCCTGCAGGTCACCACCTTGGGCTTGTTGAAACAGGGTGATCTGGTGAACATCGAGGTTGACCTGATCGGTAAATATGTGGAAAAGCTGCTGCAGGTAAAAGAGAACGAGGACAGGCCGCACGGGTCGCGCATTAATCCCGCTTTTCTGGCCGAGCATGGTTTTTTGAAATAATCTTGTTTTTCTTGGTAACAGATCTGGATTAAATTGCAAAGATACTTACAGTACCCCTTAATTTACACGATCTTGATATTAATCTTTCATATCCGGCCCGGCCGGAGCAGGTGAAGAATATGCCGGTAAGCAGTATAGAAGAGGTTATTGAAGACATCAGGGCAGGGAAGATGATTATCCTTGTTGATGATGAGGACAGGGAAAATGAAGGGGATCTGTTCATGGCGGCCCAGATGGCTACCCCGGAAGCCGTCAACTTCATGGCGACTTATGGCAGGGGCTTGATTTGTTTGACTCTGACCCCGGAGCATCTTGAAAAACTGAAATTGCCCATGATGGTGCAGAATAATCAGTCGCCTTATCAAACCGCTTTCACCGTAAGCATTGAGGCCCGTCACGGCGTGACCACCGGCATCTCCGCGGCCGACAGGGCAAGAACCATTCAGGCGGCGGTCTCTCCTGATGTGAAACCTGAGGACCTGGTCAGCCCTGGCCATGTTTTCCCCTTGCGGGCGCGAAGGGGCGGCGTGCTGGTGCGAACCGGGCAGACCGAAGGGTCAGTCGATATTTCCAGGCTCGCCGGGCTCGTGCCGGCCGGGGTTATCTGCGAGATCATGAAGGCCGACGGTAGCATGGCCAGGATGCCTGATCTGGAAATTTTCGCCAGGGAACACGATCTGAAAATCGCCACCATTGCCGATCTGGTCGCCTACAGAATTAAAATGGACAAGCTGGTCCACCGGGCGGCGGAAACAGTGCTGCCCACCCGTTATGGCGGGGAATTCAAGGCCGTGGTGTACACCAACGATGTTGATGACTATGAGCATCTGGCCCTGATCAAGGGTGATATTAACCCTGACAAAGAGGTATTGGTGCGGGTCCATTCCGAATGTCTGACCGGCGATGTTTTCGGCTCCATGCGCTGCGACTGCGGCGGCCAGTTGCAGGCGGCCATGCGCATGGTGAACCGGGAGGGCTGCGGCGTCATCCTCTATATGCACCAGGAGGGCCGGGGAATCGGCCTGGCCAATAAGATCAAGGCTTACGCCCTGCAGGATAAGGGGTTTGATACGGTTGAGGCCAATCTCAAACTTGGCTTTAAGGCCGATCTCCGTGATTACGGCATCGGCGCCCAAATTCTGCGTGATATCGGCGTCAGAAAGATGAAACTGATGACCAATAATCCCAAAAAGATCGTCGGACTTGAGGGATACGGGCTGGAGGTGGTGGACAGGGTAAAGATTGAGACCAATCCTGTCCCGGAAAATCTGGGTTATCTGCGTTGTAAAAAGGACAAAATGGGCCATCTGCTTGAACTGAACGGTTCTGAAAACGAAGGCTGAAAAGAAATTTGGAGTGGGTCAATGGCAAAATATTTTGAAGGAAATTTCCAGGCTGAAGGGAAAAAAATCGGCATCGTGCTGGCCCGTTTTAACTCATTTATCGCGGAGCGGCTGCTGGAGGGAGCCCTTGACACCCTGTCGCGTTTTGGTGCCGCAGAGGGTGACATCGAGGTCGCCAGGGTGCCGGGGGCATTTGAAATACCCCTGGTTGCCCAGAAAATGGCGAAATCAGGACGCTATGATGCGGTGATCTGTCTCGGCGCCGTCATCCGCGGGGCGACGCCGCATTTTGATTTTGTGGCAAACGAGGCAGCCAAGGGGATCGCCCAGGCCAGCATGGAGAGCGGGGTGCCCATTATCTTCGGCGTGCTTACCACCGATACCATCGAACAGGCCATTGAGCGGGCCGGGTCTAAGGCCGGCAATAAAGGTTCCGAATGCGCGGCCGCCGCCATCGAGATGGTGAACCTGCTAAAAAGCCTCTTATGAGTATCCGGCGGAAATCCAGGGAACTCGCCCTGCAATGTCTCTATCAGATTGATCAGAGCGGCAACAGCCAGGCGGATATTGCCTGCATGAGCGAACATTTTGATGTGAACAGAAAGGCGGTTCCCTATGCCCAGGAACTGATCAGCGGCATTCAGTTGCAATGGGATGCGTTAAACAGCATGATCGAACTCCATGCCAAAAACTGGCGCTTGAGCCGCATGGCGGTCATTGACCGCAACATTCTCCGGATCGCAAGCTTCGAACTGGCCCATATGCCTGATGTCCCGTCATCCGTGATTCTCAACGAGGCAATTGAGATTGCCAAACGTTTCAGCACCGATGATGCCGCCCCCTTCATCAACGGCATTCTCGACTCCATCTGCCGCAGTGTAAGGAAGGAATAAGTCAGAAAATTGCAATCGGCCTCGGTGAACTCTCTTCCGGCTAAGCTATGGTAAAAGCCACAACAAATCAAACTTCCCAGCCCACTCTCGTGCAAGAGGTTGCCGCTGTTCTAGCCATGGTTACCGGCCTTTTTTTGCTCCTGTCCTTTGTCAGTTTCACCCCGCCGGCCGAGCCGTTTTCTCCTGCCGCAACCTCCAACTGGTGCGGCAGTGTGGGCAATTTTCTGGCAACGCTGTTCATGAGTTTTCTCGGTCTCAGCTCCTTCTGGTTGCCGGTACTGTTGTTCTTTTTCGGTGTTGCGATTTTTTTCGGCAGATTCTCCATCCAGCGTTTACCCATAATCTGCGGCGGGTGTACCGGCCTGCTCATGGCCAGCAGCGCCCTTTTCGCCTCTCTTTCCTGGCATACCCTGACCATGTTCGGGCACAGTTATCCCATTGCCGGCCGGCTGGGGGATATCCTCTTCGGGGTGACCAGCACCTATTTCGGCTGGGTAGGCGCCTTTCTCTTTTACTGCACCATCATGCTGCTTTCCCTGATGGCTACCGTGCGTTTTTCCCCCTTCTTTGTGGGGAAAAGTGTTGTGCAGACATGCGGTAATCTCAACCAGAGACTCAAGCAGCGCAAACAGCTGAAGACAATGGAGGAAAAGCCGGCCGCAAACGGCAACTCCCGAGGCCGGAGCGATGAGTCCGCGGAACTGCAGCTTGCCATTCCGCAACTGCACGAACCGGTGGCCATAAAAAGCGTCACCACCAAGGAAGAATTTCAGCCTCTTCCCGTTCAATCAGGCAACTATCAGCTGCCTAGCCTCTCGCTGCTCGATAATCCGAAAGAGGATGCGGTGGTCATTGAACGGGAGCATTATCTGGCCGTCAGTCGCACCCTTGAAAGCAAACTGGCCGATTTCGGCGTCAAGGGCAACGTCACGGGTATTTCTCCAGGTCCGGTGATCACCACCTATGAATTCGCCCCTGCCCCGGGGGTAAAGATCAACCGGATCGTTTCCCTGGCGGACGACCTCGCCCTGGGCCTTCAGGCGGAAAGCGTGCGCATCATCGGCTCCATTCCCGGCAAGGCGGCAGTGGGCATAGAGATTCCCAATCCCCGCCGCAAAACGGTTACCATCCGCGAAATTCTGGCCACGGAAAAGTTCCAGAAGGCCGAATCCAAGCTGACCATCGGCCTCGGCATGGATGTGGTCGGGCGGCCGGTGTGCGCCGATTTGACGAGAATGCCCCATCTGCTCATTGCCGGGGCCACCGGGGCGGGCAAAAGCGTGGCCATCAACGCCATTATCTGCAGTATATTATTCAAAGCGACCCCGGATGAGGTGCGCCTGCTCATGGTTGATCCCAAACGCATCGAACTCTCCAGCTATGAGGCGATTCCCCATCTGCTTCATCCGGTGGTGGTCGATCCGAAGATGGCCAGCCGCGCCCTGCAGTGGGCCGTCAGGGAGATGGAGCGCCGCTACATCCTCATGGAGGCGATGCGGGTCAAGGGCTTTGCCAGCTATAACGAAATCGCCGAGGAAAAACTCCCATATATCGTCATCATCATCGATGAACTGGCCGACCTGATGATGGTTTCCTCCAATGAGGTGGAAACTGCCGTGGCCCGCCTGGCCCAGATGGCCAGGGCGGCCGGCATGCATCTCATCCTGGCCACCCAGCGGCCCTCCGTTGATGTCCTCACCGGGCTGATCAAGGCAAATTTCCCCACCCGGATGTCTTTCAAGGTCTCTTCCAAGATCGATTCCCGCACCATTCTTGACACCAGCGGCGCGGAACATCTCCTCGGCGCAGGAGATATGCTCTTTCTGCCGCCGGGCACGGCCCGGCTCCAGCGTATCCACGGCGCATATATTTCCGAGCATGAATCCGAGCGTATTGTCAATTTTCTCAAACAGCAGGGCAGCGCCCGTTATGATGAATCCGTCATCCAGAGTGTGGAAAAGGAGGAGGAAGCCCTGGACGGGGAGCTGGACGGAGACCTGGACGAGAAATATGATGAGGCGGTGGCCATCGTCTGTGAAACCGGCCAGGCCTCCATTTCCATGATCCAACGCCGCCTGCGGGTGGGCTACAACCGGGCGGCCCGCATGATAGAAACCATGGAAAGGGAAGGGGTCATCGGCCCGGCGGACGGGGCAAAACCCAGGGAAGTTCTGGCCCGCAAGAATTATTGATAGAGCACAATCCTCCGCTGCCTTTCCCCATGCCGCAAGCATCCATCGATATCACCACTGACGGACACGTGCACAGCCGGCTCTGCCATCATGCCAGGGGCGAGATGGAGGAGTATGTGCAGGCCGCGGTTGCCGCAGGGCTCAAAAAAATCATCTTTCTGGAGCATTATGAGACAGGCATCGACTACTTTGAGTCAACCTGGCTGACCGAAGCGGATTTTGTTTATTATCATGGGGAAGGCAGGCGGCTGGCGGACAAGTATCAGGGGGAAATCGCCATAGGCACCGGGGTCGAGGTGGGCGTTAACCCGGACCATCTGCAGGCAACGGTGGATTTTCTCGGCAAATTCAATTGGGACCGCATCGGCCTCTCCTATCATTACCTGAAAACGGATGAGGGCCATGTCAATATGGTGAGCCGCAGGCCGGCAAGCATTGCCCTGATGGAAAAAATCGGGGTGGAGAAGGTGGCGGACGCCTATTTTGAGGGGCTCACAAAGGCCCTGGCGGTGATCCCGGCGGATGTGGTCTGCCATCTTGATGCGGTGATGCGCCATTGCCCCTCATTCACCTTGACTGAAGAGCATTTCGCCAGGATGGGTGAAATGCTGGCCCTGATGCGGGAGAAAGATATCGCCCTTGAGGTGAACACCTCGGGTTTTGTCCTGCGGGGTGAACCTTTCCCGTCAAGCAGGGTGGTCAAAGAGGCGCAACAGCTGGGGATCAGACTGGTGGCCGGCTCCGATGCCCACCGTCCCCAAGATGTGGGGCGGTATTTTGATTGGCTGCCGGGGTTGGTTAGATAATAAGGTTGTTAGGTATATAAATGACTAAAGAGCAAATTTTGATCACGGTAGTATCTTCTCTATCTTCTGGGCTATTAGGCGTTCTGATTTCGTCATGGTTTTATGCGAGATTTGAGAAGCGCAAAATGAAAACTGAGACTGCTAGGAAGCTATTTGCTAATCGACACGACATGCATGGTCCGGGATTTCATGAGGCAATGAATGAAATTATGATCGTGTTCTCTGGCAATCAGAAAGTCATCAATTTGATTGAAGATCTTTTTAAAACGATAGAGACACCGCGTCAGGCGCGTCCCGATAAAGCAGCTGACGAAGCCTTAATCAAGCTAATGAAGGCAATTTGCAAAGATATAGGTATTGAGTACAAGACTTTGCCAGATTCCTACTATTTGAATTTTTTTAGCATGCCAAGGCAATAATCATAACTAGCATATCGAATTCGCTTCCTACGGTCGTTGGACGCTCGCAAGCTCGCGCTGTTTATGTGTAAGTCACTCCACCTGAATAACCAGCGGAATAATGTGCAGGGCGCTGGAAACGGACTTGGTGCTGGTCAGTGACCACTTTTTGCAGTTCAGCTGCCCTTCAAGAAGTTTGTTGATGTCGGCCACCAGACCCTTGATGTTGATCACCGGATGGCGGGAAAAGACCTCCGGCAGGCCATAGGTCAGATTGCAGGCAAGACATTTGCCCGGCCGCTGGATGAGATGAAGGGCAAAATGGAGTTCCTTGTTCTCGGACCGGTACCCGCTGAATTTCAGAGAGATATCATAGGCGCCTTCCGAGGCGTCACCGAACAGGGCATCAAAAAAATCATTGGCCCGCCCGGCAGGGAAGAGTTTCTGGAGCGCATCATCTGTGAAAATATCGTGCAAATCAGCCATTTTCAGAAAACCTCCTCACTGTATGCATGTATCTAGCAATTGAATATCATTTGTGATTTGCTATACTACTTTTTTTAAAAGTTCAGGTCAAAACAAAAAATTATATAGTTCATAACTATGAAACAGACAAGTCTTTTCCCCCTTAACAAATTTTCCGACGGCAAGCCGCAGTCACGTATCGGGCCAAACGATCTGAATCCCGCCCAGTTTGAGGCAGTGCAAACGATCAACGGGCCGGTGCTGGTCATTGCCGGGGCCGGCAGCGGCAAGACCCGCACCCTGGTTTACCGGCTGGTCCATATGGTGGAGCAGGGGATTACCCCGGATAATATTCTGCTGCTCACCTTTACCCGCAAGGCCGCGCAGCAGATGGTGGGCCGGGCGGCAACCCTGCTTGATGACACCTGCCAGCGAGTCATGGGGGGCACCTTCCATGCCGTGGCCAACCTGCTGCTGCGCCGCTACGGGCACCATGTGGGATATGCGCCAAACTTCACCATTCTCGACAGGGCCGATGCCGAGGGGATTGTCAATCTTATCAGGTCATCCCTTGATTTAAGCGGAGCCGGCAAACGGTTTCCCTCCAAACGGGTGATCCTGAACATCATCAGCGGCTCAGTCAACAAATCGCATCCCCTGGAGGAACTTGTCAGCAGCCAGTACTTCCATCTGGCTGAATTCATGGATGACCTGCTCCGTATCCGCAAACATTACCAGCAGTTCAAGCGCGATCACGGCCTGATGGATTATGACGATCTGCTGGTCAATTTCCGCGATGTGCTGGCTGAGCAGGAGCAGGTCCGCCGGGAGATCTCCGCCCGTTTCCGGTATGTGATGGTGGACGAATATCAGGATACCAACAGGATTCAGGCCCAGATCGTGCGGCTCATCACCTCAAGTCATAACAATGTCATGGTGGTTGGCGATGACAGCCAGTCCATTTACAGTTTCCGCGGCGCTGATTTCAGAAACATCATGGATTTCCCGAAAATTTACCCAGGCACCAAGATTATCCGGCTGGAGGAGAATTACCGGAGCACCCAGAAAATTCTGGAAACAACCAACGCCATTATCGAACAGGCCCAGGAAAGATACCCCAAAAAGCTGTTCAGCAATATCGCGGAAGGAGACAGACCCTCACTCTTTGCCGCCCGGGACGAAGGAGAACAGGCCAGATATGTGGCCAAAAAAATAGATGAACTCCATCGGCAGGGCACTCCCTATCACGAGATGGCTGTCCTGTTCCGCGCCGGGTTCCATTCCTTCAAACTGGAGCTTGAGCTGGCCAGCGGCCAGATTGCCTTTGAAAAATGGGGCGGGTTGAAGCTTACGGAAACGGCCCATGTCAAGGATGTCATTTCCTATCTGCGGCTGATTGCCAACATGCGGGACAGCCTGTCCTGGCACAGGGTCCTGCTGCATCTGCCCAAGGTCGGGCCGAAAACCGCCCAGAAGATCGTGACAACGGTGAGCGATGCTGAAGATCCCCTTGCCGCCTTGAGCAGGTATCCCACGGCCCCGGCCTGGAAAAACGAATTCAGCGAGCTTGTGCGCATGCTCTATGACTTGGGCAACAGGCTGACCCCGCTTGCCCAGTTTGAAAGGATCATGGAGTATTATCAACCGGTTTTCGAGCGCCTTTACCATGATGATTTTCCCAGCCGCGCACGGGATCTGGAACAGTTCAAAACGATTATTGGTGATTACAAGACGCTGCAGGACTTTCTTGACGATGCCTCCCTTGATCCGCCGGAGCTGACGGCGGACCCCTTGGCCGGGTCAGACAGCAAGACCCTTGTTCTTTCCACCATCCACTCGGCAAAAGGGCTGGAATGGGACACGGTTTTCATCATCGATCTGGCGGACGGCAAATTCCCGTCGGCCCATTCCAGCCCCTTTCCGGATCAGTATGAAGAGGAGAGGCGTCTGCTTTATGTGGCGGCAACCAGGGCCAAATCACGTCTTTTCCTCTCCTATCCACGGGAAAGCATCTCCCCTGACCGATCACGCCACTATTGCACCATTTCCCCCTTCCTGGCCAAGCTGCCGGCAGGGCTGATCAATAATGTCAGCCCGGGAAGCGGCGGTTTCAGCGGCTATGGCGCGCCTGCCATGCGGTTTTCCCATCAGGAAAGGCTTAAAGGGGATAGCTTTTCCTGTGGGAAAACGGCCAAGGTTGAACAGACGGAGACCTCTCCCGGCACGGGTAAAATCACCTCCACCCGGATGCTCACACCGGGGATGGCCGTAAAACACGGTTTCTTCGGCCACGGCCAGATCAGAAAAATAACAGGAGAAAAGACTGTGGACGTTTTTTTCCCCCGCCACGGGATGAAAACACTCAGGCTTGACTATGCCAAACTGGAACTTGCCTGAACTATTCATGAAAATTAATCATTATCTAACAGGTTCCTAACAAGACCGGGTTATCTTCTTTTGAAAAATAAGGAGGATAGCCATGATTTGTCATTATCTGTCGATTTATTCGCGCAATGAGTTCCGTTGGCAGGTTGCCTCATGTTCTGCCAGACAGGAAAATTACATCCCGAGCATTGCTGATCTGGAGGATCTCTGCCATCAGGACCATGGCAGATGCCCATTTTTCGTCTCGACCAGCAAACAGGTTGCCGGCAAAATGGAGAGACTTTCTCCCACTTCCTTTCCCTCCTGCTGAACGGGAAGGGGAATGGCCTGAATTTCCGCAATAAATGAGCGCGGCCTGTTGCGGCAGTTGCAGGTTGTCTCGGGTTCTGTTATTTATATGAAATCCTTACCGCTGCAGCATGCCATCCGGCGGTAGGAGCGGGCCATGCCCGCGACCTTCGGCGTTTCGGGAACATTGTTTATCGCGGGCATGGCCCGCTCCTACCCTGCGAGACATTATTCGGTGTTCCCGCTTGCGGAGATGAGGGTTAGCGGCTTGATAAATCGGAAATTCTCCTTCCCCCTCTTTTTCGCAGGAAGCAGCGTATGCAATACCAGGAGGCCTGGTCTTATCTGGACCAGTTGCAGTTTTTCAAGATCAAGCTCGGCCTTGACAGTATGGCCGCCTTTCTTGAAGGTGTGGATCATCCCCAGCGGGATCTGCGATTTATCCATGTGGCCGGCACCAACGGCAAGGGTTCCGTCTCCGTTACCCTGCTGACCCTTTTGCACGAGGCCGGCTACCAGGTCGGGCTTTACACCTCTCCCCATCTCATGTCGGTACGGGAACGTTTCCGTATCAATGACCGCTTTATCTCCGAAGATGAGTTTGCCGAAACAGCAACCATCATCCGTGACAGTCTCGGCGGGCGGCAGATCACCTATTTTGAATTCACCACCGCCCTGGCCCTGCTCTGGTTTGCCAGCCAAAAGGTGGATATCGTCATCCTTGAGGTGGGGCTTGGCGGCAGGCTTGACGCCACCAATGTCATTACCCCGCTGGTCAGCATCATTACCAATGTATCAATGGATCATGAGGCCCATCTCGGCACAACCCTTGCCCAGATTGCCGCGGAAAAGGCCGGGATTGTGAAAAAAAATATTCCCGTGGTCACAGGAGTTGCGGCGGATGAGAGCCTGGCTGTGGTCAGCCGGACCTGTCTGGCGCAAGAGGCCCCATTTTACCTTTTGGGCCGTGACTTCAAAGTCAACAGGCATGATGACGGCACCTGGGATTATCAGGGGCCCGGCGGCAGAGTGAGAGTCAATCTGCCCCTGCGGATGAAAGGCGGCCATCAGTTTGACAATGCGGCCATCGCCCTGGCCGCCCTTGACTTGCTGCCGCACCATGGATTTGTCGTAAGCGAGGACACTATCCGGTCAGCGCTGGCCAAGGTGCGCTGGCCGGGACGTCTGGAATATTTCTGTCTTGACAGCGCATGCGGCAGGACGGTTGCCTGTCCTGGCGATCCCCTGTCGCCGGGCAATAAGAATCTGCGCCGTTATCTGCTTGACGGGGCACATAACCCGGCCGGTATTTTATCACTCACCCGGAGCCTTGAGGCGGATTTCGTCTACAGAAGACTTGTCTGCGTCTGGGCAAGCATGGCTGATAAGGACATTGCCACAACCCTGAACGCCATTGCCCCATATTGTCATTGCCTCATATTCACCCGTCCGGAGTCGGAGCGGTCGGCAACCGCTGAACAACTGAGGGGTTTTCTCCCTGATGCACTCCAAGAGCGCTCCATTGCCAGCGCCTCTGTTGCCGACGCCCTCTCTTGCGCGGCAAGAGAGGCCGGTCCTGAGGACCTGATCTGCGTGGCCGGTTCTCTTTATCTGGTCGGGGCGGCGAGGAAGATTCTCCTCGGTGAAATCGTTGATGAGCACTGAGCAGGGAACTGAGTGATGATGATTGAGGATTTCGCATTTGTCGGGGTAGATGAGCAGGTCATCAAAAAAGAAAAGGCCAAGGCCAGGGACCTGCGCAAGACATCCTGGTGGAACAATAAAATCGCTGCGGGCATCTGCCATTATTGCGGCAAGAAATTCCCGGCAAAAGAACTGACCATGGATCATCTGATTCCCCTGGCCCGTGGGGGAACCAGCAGCAAAGGCAACATCGTTGCCGCCTGCAAGGAGTGCAATACCAGGAAAAAGACCCTGCTGCCGCTGGAGTGGGAGGAGTATATGGCCACTCTTGACCGGCATGAGCGGTGAAGGCGCAGGCAGCAGGTAGCCGCGGCAGAAAAAAATCAGCCGGCCTTTGGCGGTATTCCGGCCGCGGCCGGCCTTAACTCAGCCTGGCTTATCCGCCGAAACAGATGCCGATTTCCCGGGCGGTCAGCACCTTATCGCTGTCCAACGGGACTTTTTTGCGGCTTTTTATCGCATCGGCAAGAGGAACGGAACACATCTGGTCTCCTCCCAGGGCAACCATCTGGTCAAAATTCTCGCTTTCCGCCAGGCGGACCGCCGTCGCGCCGAAACGCAGGGCCAGCAGCCGGTCAAAGGTGGTCGGCGAGCCACCGCGCTGCAGATGGCCTAGCACTAGGGATCTGGTGTCTTTTCCCGTCCGTTTGTTGATTTCCTTGGCCACCCACTCGCCGATCCCACCCAGCACCTTCTCGGCCCGGCCGACCTCGCCATCACCCTTGTAAATGGTTTGCTGATCAATGGCCCTCGCCCCTTCCGCCACGACGACGATGTCATAATGCTTGTCCAGCAGTTCATTGTCGTTTATTTTTTCACAGACCGCATCGAGGTCGAAGGGTATTTCCGGAATGAGGATAACATCGGCTCCGCCTGAGATGCCGGAATTCAAGGCGATCCAGCCGGAATCCCGGCCCATGACCTCGACCACCATTACCCGGTCATGGGATTTGGCTGTTGAGTGGAGTTTGTCCAGTGCCTCTGTCGCCGTGGAAACAGCCGTGTCAAAACCAAAAGTCAACTGGGTTGCCAGCAGGTCGTTGTCAATGGTTTTCGGCACGCCGATAACCGGCATGCCTTTTTCCGTGGCAAACCGGTGGGCGATTTCCAGACTGCCGTCTCCGCCTATCGCAATGTGGCATGAAAAGTTCATGCGGAGAAAATTTCTCATGATCCGATCGGAAACATCGCGGATCTGAATCTCGCCGGCCAGGTTTTCAACAGGCATGGCAAAGGGGTTCCCTTTGTTGGTTGATCCCAGTATCGTTCCTCCAGTAGGGGTGATGTCCGCCACATCCTCAGGCCGCAATCTGACAAGCTGGTCCTTATCCAGCAGGCCGAGATACCCCTGGCGGCTGCCGTAAACCTCCCAGCCCCTGGAATTGGAGGCCATTACTACTGCATAGATGACGGCATTCAAGCCAGGAGCATCACCACCGCCGGTTGAAATAACAATTTTTTTCATTGCATATCCCTGATTGATTGTTGAGAAAAAAATTTCTATTCAATTTATTTCTGATTATAGAGGGTTAGCTTCCCCCATGCAAATAATTGTCGCGGTTTTTTCATTTTTAGCCAGTGACCATTATATTGACTTATGATGGTTTATTACTTATTATTTGAGTAAATATTATCATCTTGTACAGTTTTTAGTTTGGGTGGGCGCGGGCTCAAGGCGCTCCAGCAAAGACAGTGTAACACGTTGTTTTGAATAATTTAACTTTAAATTCACAATTTGTTATTTTTGCATATTTCTACTTATTTTCAATTTTATCGAGGAGGTTTTCCACCATGTTGAATGTTACAGCGCTGGCTATTAAGAATCTGAAAGCGTATCTGGAGCAGAATAATATTGATTCTGCCATCCGGGTTGCCTTGATGCAGGGCGGCTGAGCCGGGCCATCTCTTGGCTTGGCTCTGGATGAGCCGAAAAATTCCGACAAGGTTTTTGATCATGAAAATTTGAAATTTCTGGTTGAAGCAAGTTTACTGAACACATGCGGCAGCATTAAGGTTGATTTCATTGATGCCGGTCCACGATCAGGATTTGCCATCTCTTCCAGTATGCCCTTGGGTGGTAAATCCGCCTGTGGTGGTTCATGCGGCAGCACCTGCGGATGATGCAGGCTGAAAAATAATAAAAAGAAAGCCTCGCCTTCTGGCGGGGCTTTTTTGTTTCCGTCCCCCATCTTTTTCCGGATTCGTCTGTGGCACATTGCAGTTTATCTCTGTCATTATGAAAATTCACGAATATCAGGCCAAGGAACTCTTCCGCAGATACGCCGTGCCGGTACCCCAAGGTGGAACGGCCGCCACGGTGGATGAGGCGCTGGTTGTTGCCGAGGCAATCCACGCTTATCCGCTGGTTGTCAAAGCACAGATCCATGCCGGCGGCAGGGGCAGGGGCGGGGGGGTGAAGTTTGCCGCCAACCGTGACGAGTTGCAGCAGGCGGCGGGTGAAATCCTCGGCATGACGCTGGTCACACCCCAGACCGGCCCGGAAGGCCGGCTTGTGCGAAGGGTTTTGATTGAGCAGGCGGCGGAAATCCGGCAGGAGCTTTATCTCTCTCTGCTGCCGGACCGCGCCACGGCGACAATTGTCATCATGGCAAGTTCCGCAGGCGGCATGGCTATCGAGGAAACAGCCGCCACGCTGCCTGCCAGCATCATCAAGGTGAGCGTGAACCCCCTGCAGGGTCTGCAGCCCCATCATATCCGTCAGCTGTTGTTCGGCCTCGATATCGCGCCGGACAGGATGAAGGAGTGGTCGGCCCTTTTCTCCTCGCTGTATCGTCTTTTTGTTGAAAACGACTGTTTGCTGCTCGAGATTAATCCGCTGGTCATCACCGGCAGCGGTTCACCCCTGGCGGTGGACGCCAAGATTGATCTGGACGGCAATGCCCTTTTCCGCCATCCGGACTTGCGGAAATATCTCGATAGCAATGAAGAGGACGCCATTGAGGCAAGGGCCCGGGAGTATAATCTCAACTATATCAAATTGTCCGGCAATGTCGGCAATATGGTGAATGGGGCGGGGCTTGCCATGGCAACCATGGACATCATAAAAAAAACCGGGGCCGAGCCTGCCAATTTTCTTGACGTGGGCGGCGGCGCAACCGCGGAAATGGTGGAAAAGGGATTTGAGATCATTGCAAGCGATCAAAACGTCACAGGGATCTTCATCAATATCTTCGGCGGTATCCTCCGCTGTGATGTATTGGCCAGCGGTATCGTCGAAGCGGTGAAAAAGACCGGCGTTGCCGTCCCGCTGGTGATCCGCATGGAAGGGACCAATGTCGAACAGGGCAGGAAGATACTGGCCGAGTCCGGACTGCGGCTGACAATCGCGGTGGATCTGGCCGATGCGGCAGCCAAAGTTGCGGAGATGGTTGCATGAGCATATTTGTCGACCAGTCCACCCGTCTTCTCGTGCAGGGTATCACCGGCCGGGAAGGCCAGTTCCATACCAGACAGTGCCTGGACTATGGCAGCCGGATCGTGGCAGGGGTTACCCCGGGCAAGGGCGGGACCGCGGTCAGCGGCATTCCTGTCTTTAACACGGTGCGGGCCGCAGTGGCCGCAACCGCCGCCAATGCCAGTATGATTTTCGTTCCCCCAACCTTTGCCGCCGACGCCATCTGCGAGGCGGCTGATGGCGGGGTGCAACTCATCATCTGCATCACCGAGGGTATCCCGGTGCTTGACATGCTCATGGTGAAAAATTACCTGACGCTGACCAAGGCACGGCTCATCGGCCCCAATTGCCCGGGCATCATCAGCCCGGGCCTCTGCAAGGCAGGCATCATGCCCGGAGCAATCCACCGGCCGGGTGGCCCCATCGGTGTCGTTTCCCGGTCCGGCACCCTGACCTATGAAGTGGTGCACCAGTTGACCAGGCAGGGTATCGGTCAGACCACCTGCCTCGGCATCGGCGGTGATCCGGTGATCGGCACATCCTTTATTGACTGTCTGGAGGCATTTGAACAGGATTCCTCAACCAGCGGTGTTGTCATGGTAGGGGAAATCGGCGGTCATGCCGAAGAGGATGCCGCCGTATATGTGAAGGGAAACATGGCGAAGCCCGTGGTGGGATTTGTCGCCGGCCTTACTGCCCCTCCGGGCCGCAGGATGGGCCATGCCGGCGCCATCGTCAGCGGCGGCAGGGGAACGGCCCAGGGGAAAATTGCCGCCATGCGTTCAGGCGGCATCCATGTCTGTGAGGATCTGGGCAGCCTGGGTGAGTTCTGCAAGGAAATATTCAGCCGCGCTTAAAAACCACCTATCTTATCGAGCTATAGGCGAAGCAGCATTTCTGCCTCGTCATTTGCAGCTTGCCAACATGTCGGCAATATGCTAAAAAAGGCATTCAATTTCATGCCCGGATGGCGGAATAGGTAGACGCAAGGGACTTAAAATCCCTCGACCTTTATGGTTGTACGGGTTCGACTCCCGTCCCGGGCACCAGTAAAAAGAAGGGTTTAAGCCGATATTTCAAAGGCTTAATCCCTTTTCCTTTTTCATCACCTCGATTAATCTTTTGACTTATTCTGACTTTTAATGCTATTATTTGCTCCGTCAAGTGGAACAAAAATGGAACAAAAAAGCATAGCGGAGACCATGGCACGGATTATCGCACGCAAAGGAAAGAAGAAAACAACGTTCACGGCCACTGTTCGGATGAAAGGTTATGAATCTGTAAGCCGCACTTTCGACACCAAGGGCGAAGCGAAAGCATGGGCTTCCGGAATTGAATCGGATATGAAGGGGCGCAGATTCAAGGATCCGCGTCGTGCCAACCAGACACTAGACGACGCGCTGACCCGTTACCTGGAGACAGTGACAACTAAAAAGGCCAGCACCACTCAGGAGCGCGAACGAAGACTTGCCAAGGTTCTTAAAATTCATTTAGGGGAGAACACGCTTCTTCCCGACATAACCCCTTCGGTTGTCGCGGGTTTTCGAGACCAGCGGCTTTCCGAGGTCTCGTCTTACGCTGTGCGCCTGGAACTCGCTCTTCTTTCCCACCTTTTCAAAAAGGCGATTAAAGAGTGGGAACTTCCCATCGAAAATCCGGTTGACGCCATTGAGCGCCCGAAGGTCCCCAAGGGTAGAATTATTTTTCTCAAAGAGGACGAAGCAAAAAAATTACTGGATTCATGTCGGGCCAGCAGAAATAAGATGCTCTACCCTTATGTCCTGGTTTTGCTTCACAGTGCTATGCGCCCAAGCGAGGCGGCAGGCCTGCGCTGGAGTCAGATCGATCTGCAAAGTCGATCATTGACCCTTTATGTAACTAAAACAGAGCCGCGCACCGTTCCCCTGACCATGGCCGTCATAGCAGCTCTGCAGGAGATAAAGGAAAAAAGCGATGACAACGGCTTTGTATTTTTTAAAGAAGAGGGGAGAAGTCAACAGGCCCGCAACATACCTTCTTCCAGGTTCAGACCGGCTTTTGACAAGGCTCGTGAAAGGGCGGGGTTGCCGAAATTGCATATGCATGACTTACGTCACACCGCCGCAAGTCACCTGCTGATGGCCGGCACAGACCTTCGCACCTTAGCAGCCATTCTTGGACACAGCACCCTGCAGATGGTACTGCGTTACACCCACCTGCTCGATGAACATAAACTGAACGCTGTAGATCGCATAAACTCATTCGGTATTGAATGAGTCTTTCCGGGACTGGTTATTTCGCGGCCTCAGCCAGTTTGCTACCGGCCTTGAACTTGACTACCTTCCGGGCCGGAATATTGATGGTCTTGCCGGTCTGAGGATTACGGCCTTCACGGGCGGCACGTTCGGACACGGAAAATGTCCCAAAACCAACCAAAGTTACCTTATCTCCCGCTGACACAGCATCCGAGATCGAACCGAGAACACTGTTCAAGGCCTGTTCGGCCGCCGCTTTACTCAAACCACAATCCTGCGCTACTTTTTCTACCAAATCACCTTTATTCATGGCCATCTCCTATATGCCCTTGCGGGTATTTTTTGAATTTCTGAAATATTTACATCGGGATAGTTTTCCTGCTCAGATAGCAGAATCACCTGCTCATGGCAAGTTTATGCGCTATCGACCGCATCTTCGGTTTTCATGAATTCTTTGATCTCCCGTGGCGTGTAATAGCGGAATTGGATCCGTTTGCTCAGTTTGGCGGTATAATCCGAAAAGGCCATGACAATATCCCTGCCCTCGGCCATCAGCTTTTCACCTTCCTCGTGAGAGATCCCGTTCATCTCGCCCAATCGGGCCTTGAAATGGGTATAGGCCATATCGAATTGGCGCAGGATGTTGAAAAGCGTCGAGCCCAGCGGTGAATTGATCTTCAAGACCCGCGAGCCCCGCTCCTTGACCATGTTGATCTTTCTTTCCTGGATCTCCTGCCAGGTTGGTTTTTCCTGTTTGCTGTCGCTTTCGTCGGTCATTTTTTAATCCCCCTTTTTATCGTGCTGAAATAATTTTCGCGTTCCTCTTGATCCTATGTCGATGCCACAGGTCCAGCAGATAAACCGATCCATACGGAAAAATCGCCGCCACCACCATGAGTACGGCGCTTTCGGTGGCCACCGGCAGCAAATACGGTTTTATCTCGAAGAACCCATAATATATTTTCTCGGCCCTGGACCCGAACCATTGAGACCCCTTCCAGATATTCACCGGCGTACTCACCCTGAAAATGATCAGATACATGACATAAAGCAGGAAGGCCTTGAGCAGCAGGGACATCACCCTGCCCATGAGCAGCGAATTGATGCTCTTCCTGGTGATGTTGCCTACGTAATACCGGCTTATGTAGCTGCACATCAGGGTGTTGATGATTAGGACCAGGTATGGGACGCAGCCGAACAGGATGCGGCTGACCAAATCGAGTTTTTGAAAAACAAAGGGGAAGAGATAAAAATGGAAGACCGGAAAGAGGAAGATTAAGGCCACCCCCTCGTGAAAGCCGCTCTTCACGCCGATTTTGAAAAAATCAAGCGTCCGCTCCAGGGTAAGAAATTCAGCCGGAATGTTCTGGCCTTTGCCCTCGATCACGTAAAATTGCTGGATCTCGGAGATAGCGTTCAAGAGATTCCTGGGCTTATAAACCCGCCCGGCATCGGTAGTGATAATCTGGGCATTGGTGTCGTTTGCGCCTTTGCCGCTGTCCTTTCCCCGTGTCATTTTGATCCCTTGCCATACTTTTGGAAAAAAATTATAACAACCTATCTGCTATTTCCCGCAAGGATGACATTTTGTGGAAACAGACTTTATCGTGTGTGAGTGTTTCTACATATCACGAAAATTGCGTTACTAAGATGGTAGTTTAGCTGGAGAACATTGATGAACAATAAAAACTTGAGTCATTTTAATGAATTGTCCGGATAGCCGATAGTCAGCCCAATGTTACTCCAAGTAACTCACTTTTTAATCATATACCGATCTACTGAATAACTTGACCCCATTGGCCTTCAATAAAATATGCCTGAATCAGCAATTAGAATATTCAGTCCCACCAAAGGAATCCTAAACGAAAGCATTTCTGCTATTGATATTAAGGGCCGTGAAGACGCAAGAAAAATTGGCCCTTTTTGCAATAGCCAGAGGGAGCTAATGCATTGGGTGCGTTGGTATGAAAAATCCAACGGCAAAAAGGTAAGACCTCATTTTAAAACGTATGGAAACAAGACACGCTCAATAAGGCACCTGTCGAAGATTATCACCACAGAAGTTGAAGAAATCGAAAATGAAAAAAAATTAGACATTCACAAAAAGACACAAGAAGTTCTTCTCAAAGTAATTAAAAAATTAATTTCAGAAAACAAACCAATAAATTGGGCATTTAATGACAGCAGGTTGTCAGATTTTCCTTTGACTGGGAATTTATTGAGTGAGGTGGTAGACGCACAGAAGGAATATAAAATATCACCTCCATTCACGAACTATTACCATTTGGATATCGCATTAATTGGGAAGGTTATACATTCTAAACCGGCATTACTCGGTGCCATTGAGATTGAAAATACTCATGAGGTCGATCTTCTAAAAACATTACTCGTCAAGTCACTAGGTTTTCCTCTCCTCACAGTCGATATAAAAGATATTCGCTATAAGGAAATTACAGAAGATTGGTGTTTGCAAAGACTTACAGAAACGACATATGACTCAGAGGACAATCGCAGAAGAAATTATGTATATCTTCATAACATGCTTTATCCTGTTTTCCTCGCAAACCACGAAGGTTGGGAGATTGCCACGAAACACCAATACATTATATTCGTTATTGAAAATGAATTTGATCATCTTTGTAATACAATTGATTTGCTAAAAGGATCTTTAGGATTATCCAATGAATCTATTTCTTTGATGCCTGTGAAAATTAATGAATACGATAAAGGGTCAATCACTCAGTTCGAAAATGAGGGAGCTCTAGCTGGGCCGAGTTGGAGAAAATATAATGAGAAAAGGTTTATAAGGTTGGTAGTGGAACGCCCTATTAACAAGCGAGGTAATATTTACCTTTTCCACCTCGTTCTGACCCAACTGTTAACATTACGATACAAATGTTTGGTGGGTTACAAAGTCAATTCAGGGAAAAGCAATTGGGATCACGAAGAAGCGATATGGCGTATATCACGTAGGCACTTTAATCCAGACGGGAATCCTAAATATACTTTTGAAAAAAAGCGTTTTTGCCCCAAAAGAGTATCTGAACCCATTAACGAGATTCTTTCAGCGATTCCTAATGCATGTTAAAAGCAATAGACTAACAAGAAGTTGGCCTAACTAATGAGGTCATTACTTGAATATTTCAATACGAAAGAAAATCATGAAAAAATCCAATGAAACTACCAAGAAAGGCGCAAAAGGTCGAACCTCAAGCATTAAATTGAAATCGCTACTATGCCCCAACCTCATCGTTCAGATATGGTTTGACTGACTGAATATTTCGCAGTGTGTCGGACTTATTCTGTTCCATCTCGGCAATCGAGCCGAAGGCCTCGGCATGAAACGGCGTGTAATACCCCTTCATGCTTTTGCCGATCTTCTTGGTGACCGTAAAATAGCCGCCAAAAAAATTGTCCTTGATGAGCCCCCTGGCAATAATGTCGTTTTCACTGCGGAGTTGTTGGACAATGGTCAACAGGACCTGCCGCATTGTGGGGTCCTTCTGGGCCATGGTGGCAATCTCCATGCATCCGGCCCTCTCCGACTGTTTTCTGGCCACCTCTTCGAGCACCTTGGTCTGGAAATAGACGTGGCCGTCCGGCATGGAAAAAGCCAGAAACCGCCTGCCGAACATCTTGTTGATGTACGGTTTCAACTCTCCCAGAAATTGCTCGGCGTCGAACCAGGCTGAAATGTCCATCAACTCCGGAATATCCGAAACATCGTCTGCCTTGTCTGCTTTCTCACTGTCACCATAAATGTCGATCTGAGCCTGCCAGGCCGCCGCGGCTCTTTGGGGGGTATCTTGCCGGGCTGGTTCGGGCGCTATTTTCTCCTCGTTCGCCTTTCCATTATGGGGCGTCGACTCCTCGACATTATCCTTGTTCGATTCCGGCGTGGCCACAAGCTCGGCAATCTTCTCCAGCTCTTTCTGCCGGGCCAGTTGGTCTGCTTTTTTGAGGGTCTTTCCCAGAAGTCCGTCGGGCCTTTTGTGGTGCAGGTTGATGGCCCGCAAGATTTCATCTTTTCTTGGCAACCCTTGAAAGCCTGCAAGCCGGCTCAGAGGTAGGCCCGCGGCCAGGGGATGTTCACCTGTGGAATACAAATGTCCTCGTAAAGATTGAAGCTTCCCCAGGTCATGACCAAGGGCGGCAATCATGGTGTCGGGAATGACATGCCAGGATTCGTTTTCGCCAAGCAGTCGCACCACCTGCTCGGCCACGTTCAGCGAATGATCGAGAAGGGTTGTTCTGGCAAGAAGCTGATAGGTGTTTTCATCCCAACTGCCCTCGACGTCGCCATTCATGCTGACCACCGACGGACAATTTCCTTCCTGGTCGAGCATCTGCAAAATCTGACCGCAAACCGCCTTTTGCAGCGCCGCTTTCTGAAACCAGGATTCTTGGCGCACATATCTTTCCATAAACGATGCGGCCCGTTGGTTCTTCAACTCAGGCAGTCTCAAATCCAGCGCGGCGATCAGTTTTTCATCACGCCACAGAGAAGACAGTTCCGAGATGTGGATGGTCTTTGTTCCGGTTTCTTTTTTCGTCCAGATGCCTGACAGCTCGCGCAGGGTCATTTCTCTGACCAGGGGCGGGCTTTTCCTTTTTCCGAAGACCAATACAGCGGTTGCCACGGAAAACAAAAAAATCACCAACCACAACAGGCCATTTCCCAGATCCGCCGACTCTATCCAGCGATGCACCAACTCCACTACTGGCCACCTGCTTCCATACCCTGTGCGATACGCATCTCTCCAGACAGGTCGGGGAACGTCACCTTGAGGGATGAATCCTGTACCGTGGCGGTTTTCCCTTTGTAGGTGCCAGAGTAGGTATTCAGAAACAATTCCCTGGGGGCCATGTTCAAGACCTCGGTGTGCTTGATTCGGACTTCCTCTGTTTCCCGGATAGACAGCCCACCGCCCAGGGAGATAATCGGCGAGAACCGCCGTTGTTCGCCGAGATGTTCGGAAACATAGCTGGCGGTATGAGCGTCAGGGACCCGCATGAAGAGTTTAGTGTTGCAGTTATCAAGAATGGTATTGGCCCGGTTTTCACCCACTTCTGCGAACAACTGGCTGATGGACTGACAATAGCCATGAATGAAAACACCGGCCCCGCCGGCCTTGGCGAACAGATCTTCGATGCCCTGGTAAAGCACTGATTGCGCTTCATCAATATGCAGGACCAGCGTCGGGGTGACATTTTTACCGCTGGAATAGACCCGGCCCACAAAGGCCTGAATCATGGAGATGATGACCTTGCCTGCCGTATACGCTGCCCGTTTGGTGAGCAGCGAGCCAAGCTGCACCACCAGGATGATACCCTCTCCCTGTTCCAGTCGTCGGACAAAACGGTTTTCGTCCGCCTTACCGATGATCCTGCCGACATTTCCCGAGGTAAGTTCAGTGAGGGCAACCCGCAGGGAACTGGCTACCTTGGAATAGTAATCGGCCGGGGTGCTCAGGATTTTCTGTATGTCCCTGGAAAGCTGCTCCGCCTCCGGTGTGTCGATGTAATCAATTTTTTCCTTCAACCGTTCAAGGTCCTGGTGGCTGATGTGATTCTTGATGTCATTGAGATTGAAAGATGGTTTTCTGCCGGCAACCTCGGCCAGCAGGATCAGGGCCTGGACCACCACCAGGCTCACCTCATAGGCCACGCCGAAGAAATACGGCTCTCTTCCCACCGCCACCCCGGCGGTGATATGAGCCACCAATTCTTCCGGCATATAGTAAGAGGAAAGCGGATCGAGAATGGCGCTGTATTGGGGAAAAATAGGAGTGATCAGCATCAGATCCTGCTTGCGGCCCGTATCCATGGCAATTTGGGTGATTTTGGAAAAGAGATCGATATCGCCCTTGGGATCAATGGCCACCACGGAATAGCCCTTGCGGATATCCTGCTCGATGATGTGTTCCATGACCCGGGTCTTACCGACCCTGGTGGTACCGAAACACCAGAAATGACCTTTCCGGAAGGAATCGGGAAAGCCCAACTCCAGAATGGTATTCGGATGATCGAGATGTACCCCGGTGCCGATCATGGTCCATGGTTCTTTTGATTTGCGTTTGAACATTATTTTCCTGGTAGGGCCCTGACGATTTTCACCTGGACCCGCTCTTTCAGTTCCCGATCCACGGCAATGATGGCTTTTTTCGACAGCGGTTTCGTGGTCAGGATGATGCTTTTATGACCGACATATCGTTTGACGCAACGCAACCGAACCTTTTCCGCTTCTGCCCCCAGGTGGCTCTTCAGCAGATTCTCAACAAGAGTTTTCGAAACCCGATCCACAATCACCTTGAGCCGTGGGGTCCCGTTCAGGGAAATAGGTTCTACTCGGCGAAGATGAAAGGCGCGTTTTCTGCCGGCCGAAAATTCAACTGAATTCCGTTCGTGGATTCCGATCCGGTTAAGTGGGCAGACGGCGATTACCGATTCATTTAGGACCACCTCGGTTTCTACCAGAAGGTTCCCTTCCTGATCGCGCCCCACAATCTCACCCCAGCGCCATTCTTTTTCATAGTTTTTGTATATTGCCGTCTCTTTCAGCACCGCCGCTTTTGCCAAACTATCTTCAATATACCGAAGAATAGTCTTCCGGCCTTTAATTTGACAGAAATCAATCACTTTCTGCATGATTACTCCGCCGGAATCATTGTAGGCCACAGCCTCCAGGCATAAGTCTGCGCGGAAGAACACCATTACCTGTAGCCGATACCAGCGGGAAAGCATGGAGGAGAAAACTGCTTCAATCTCCGTCATGACTTCGGGTTTGGTGAGACCGTATTTGCCAGTTAAAGAAGTGATTATTTTCTGCACGAAGTTGCCACCTGTTGTCCCGTTGAATAGCCACGCAAGTGTTGTTGGCCCTTAATAGCTTTTTCAGGAGGGATGACGCGTGGTGGACGGTCTGTTTCTCGTCTTCGATATTTTCCAATGCAAAATTAAATAGTTATAATGTTTGCAGGGTGATTGAAAGGAGAGTGCAATAATTGCTTGACAAGGGATAAAAGACTACATATTTTAAAAGTAAGTAATCAATTACTATCTTTTAGGGGGACTTATGAAGCGAAGCGCAAAACATCTTCCAGCAGAAGAGCGCCGTACAGTGACAGTCGAAGCCTTGGTCGAATTGGCTGCGGAACAAAATCCCAATGATATCACCACAGCGGCGATTGCTCATCGCATGGGATTGACCCAGGGTGCTCTTTTTCGCCATTTTCCCAACAAGGCCGCGATCCTGCAAACAGTGATGGAATGGGTGACCCAACGACTACTGTCTAAATTAGAGAAAGCCGCGCTGGCCGCACCATCCGCGATTGCGGCGCTTGAAGCCATGTTTCTGGCCCATGCGGAATTTGTCGCCGAACATCCGGGAGTGCCCCGCATTTTATTCGGGGAGCTGCAGCGGGCTGAAAAAACAGCTTCCAAGCGTTTGGTGCAGACCCTCATAAAGCAATATGGGGAGCGACTGAAGCGACTGATCGAGGAAGGGAAAAAAAATGGGGAACTGAATGCCCAGCTTGATACGGAGTCAGCCGCCCTTCTCTTTATCGGCAGTATTCAGGGACTGGTAATGCAATCGCTTCTTGCAGGGGATGCCGATTTCATCCGCCATAATGCTTCCGGAGTCTTCGCTGTCTATTGCAGCGGCATCAGGAGAAAACAATGAAACGTCTATCCTTCCAAAATCGTACACTGGCACTGCTGGTTGTGCTTTTACCCCTCGTAGCGCTATTTCTCTATGTAGCCCTGCGATCCGGCCCTCTTGCACCGGTTCCGGTAACAGTGAAAGCGGTGGAAAACCGTGCCATCGCGCCCGCAATGTTCGGCATAGGCACGGTGGAAGCTCGCTATACCTATAAAATCGGTCCTACCTATGCCGGACGGGTCAAGAGATTGAAGGTGCAGGTCGGAGACCGGGTTTCGGCTGGCGAAATACTTGGAGAGATGGATCCGGTCGATCTCGACGAACGAATTCGCGCCCAGGAGGCCGCGCAAAAACGAGCCGAGGCCCAGTTGCGCGAGGCCCGGGTGCACCAGGCATATGCGAAGGAGCAGGCCGGTCGCTACGAACAATTGCTGGCAGCGCGATCCACAAGCGAGGAAATCGTTTCCACCAAATTACATGATTTGAAGGCGGCCGAGGCGGTTTTGATCGCATCGGAAGAGGAATTCTCCAGGATTCGAGCCGAACACGAGGCTCTGGTCGCACAGCGCCACAACCTGCTGCTTCGTGCACCTGTCAACGGTCTCGTCACTCTGCGCAATGCGGATCCCGGTTCCACCGTTGTGGCCGGCCAGTCGGTTGTGGAGGTGATCGATCCCACGAGCATATGGATCAATGTGCGTTTTGATCAGATTCATGCGCAGGGGCTGGCGTCGGAGTTGCCGGCTCAGATTGTGCTCCGCTCGCAAAAAGGCGATCCGTTAAACGGTCGCGTGTTGCGGGTGGAACCTTTGGCTGACCCGGTAACCGAGGAAACCCTGGCCAAGGTGGTGTTTGATCAGCTCCCCCAACCCCTGCCGCCGATAGGTGAACTGGCGGAAATAACCATCACCTTGCCGCCGCTTCCCGAAAATCCGGTCATCCCCGATGCTGCCATCCAGCGCAATGGTGAAAGGATGGGCGTGTGGCAGGTAACGGACGGGAACCTGCACTTTACTCCGGTGTCCTTGGGCAAGGCCGACCTTGCAGGAAATGTGCAGGTGCGCGAAGGGCTCAAAGCCGGCGATCAAGTTGTGGTTTACAGTGCCAATTTCCTCCAGGCGCGGAGCAGAATTCGCGTTGTCGACCATATCCCGGGGGTAAAGCCATGATCAGTCTGGCAGGAAGAGACATCATGCATTCCTGGGGCAAGTTTGTCTTTACGGGCATGGGACTCGGGCTGTTGATCGGTGTCACCCTCTCCATGGCTGGCATCTA
This sequence comes from Thermodesulfobacteriota bacterium, assembly GCA_040755455.1. Taxonomy (GTDB): domain Bacteria; phylum Desulfobacterota; class Desulfobulbia; order Desulfobulbales; family SURF-16; genus SURF-16. The sequence continues at coordinate 56,514 of JBFMAY010000017.1, forward strand.
TCGCGGTATGGTGGATGACGCCAAGGTGCTGCTCGACAACAGCAGCGCCGACCTCTGGGTGGTGCAAAAGGATACGCTTGGTCCCTATGCGGAATCATCGAGCATCTACGATGACGTCTGGCGTAGGATACGGGCGATGCCAGGCGTGACCAGAGCGGCAAACATCACCTATCTCACCATGCAGGTCCGACACGGTGATCGTGATGTGCGCTCCATGGTTACCGGCATCGCAGCAGGCGAGCCCGGCACCCCCGGCTGGCCGCGGACTCTGGTGGCCGGCCGACATATTAGCCGGGGGCATTATGAGGCGGTGGCAGACATTGCTTCCGGATTCAAGATCGGCGATCGCCTACAGATCCGCCGGAATCAATACCTAGTGGTCGGTTTGACCCGGCGCATGGTTTCATCCAATGGCGACCCCATGATATTCATCCCCCTCAAGGATGCCCAGGAAGCGCAATTCCTCAAGGACAACGACGCCATCCGAGAACAGCGACGCCGCACCGCGGCAAACCCTGCATTCAATCGCCCGCAGGTTCCAGGTCTGCTTGATGCCGTCATTGCTTCTCAAAGTATCAATCCTTATGTGAACGCTATACTGGTGCAGGTCGAAAGAGGCCATGACGCAGCAGATGTGGCCCAAACAATCCGAAATTGGAAACGGCTCACCGTCTACACGCGAAACCAGATGGAGGAGATTCTCGTCGGTAAGCTGATCGCCACTTCGGCCAGACAAATCGCCATGTTTCTGGTGATCCTTTCGATGGTCAGCTCGGCCATTGTCGCCTTCATAATCTATACCCTGACCCTTGGCAAGATTCGCGAGATCGCGGTACTGAAACTGATCGGCACCAAAAATCGCACCATCGCCGGCCTTATCCTGCAACAGGCCGTGGCTCTGGGGGTGATCGGCTTCGTGGTAGGCAAGATTTCCGCCACTTTGTTGATGGCGCCGATTTTTCCCAAGCATGTGCTGCTGGAGCCCCTCGATTCCGTCCTCGGCTTTATCGCGGTGGTGCTGATCTGCCTGCTGTCAAGCATCATCGCCATTCACACAGCCCTCAAGGTGGATCCCGCCGAGGCCATAGGAGGGTAAAATGAGCGGCAAAGGTATTCTTATCGAAGGGGTGAGAAAACGTTACGGCAGCGGAGACACCGCAGTTGATGCCCTGAAAAACGTCAATATGCAGGTGGCCCCTGGCGAGGTGGTCGGCCTGATCGGGCCATCCGGCTCCGGCAAGACCACCCTGCTGAAAGCACTCGGAGCGGTGATCGAGCCCACCGCCGGGAAAATGACCATCGGCGGCGAGGTGATTTATGACGACGGCTGGAAGGTTGACGACTTGCGGGCTTTGCGCCGCGACAAAATCGGCTTTGTTTTCCAGGCGCCGTATCTCATACCCTTTCTCGATGTCACAGACAACGTCGCGCTGCTCCCCATGCTGGCAGGGGTGCCGAACGCCGAGGCCCGTAGCCGGGCGATCCAACTGTTCAAGGCCCTAGATGTAGAGCACAGAGCCAAGGCCATGCCCTCACAGCTCTCCGGCGGAGAACAGCAGAGGATAGCCATCGCCCGCGGCCTGGTCAATCATCCGCCGGTGATCCTCGCTGACGAGCCTACCGCACCGCTTGACAGTGAACGGGCGTTGGCGGTGATCCGGATACTGAACGACATGGCGAGAAAATTTGAAACCGCCGTCATCGTCGTCACCCACGACGAAAAAATCATTCCGACCTTCAAGCGCATTTATCATATCAGGGACGGCGTGACCTACGAAGAGGCCGGGGAAGGACGAGATTTTTAATGAGGGAATATTTCGTGTAGCTTCCTTTCCTTAATGGAGGTTTTTTATGAATAAATTCAGAAAAATAAGCGGATGCATTTTATCCGTATGCATCCTGTCCATTATTTTTTCGGGATGCACAGTTGGTCCCGACTTCAGGAGGCCAACGATGCCGGAGGTCTCCACCTACACCGTAACTCCACTGCCGGATCGCACAGTTCCCGCATCCACAGCATTGGGGGATCCACAACAGTTTGTCTCCGGCGGCCTGGTCAATCCGCAGTGGTGGCAAGAACTCGGTTCCCCCAGGCTCGATATCCTGATCGGGGAAGCCTTGCAGGCAAATCCGACCCTTGCCGGCGCGCAGGCCACATTGCGTCAGATGCGTGAACTCTATGCCGCTCAAGCCGGGGCGACCCTGTATCCGCAAGTGAACGCCAACCTTGACGGCCAGCGGCAGAAATCGAACCCCAGCGCTTTGGGGCTGACTGGAGAAGCCCGGGAATTCAGCTTTTTCAACGCCGGGATGGTCTTAAACTACACGTTCGATCTGTCGGGCGGGAATCGTCGCTCTCTGGAAGCCCTGGCTGCAAAAATTGACTACCAGCGTTACCAACTTGAGGGCGCTCAGCTCACGTTGGCGGCAAATGTCGTCTCCACCGCCGTTACCCAAGCTAAGCTGACCTCGCAAATCGAATTCCTGGAGGCCGTTCTCTCCTCCCGAGAAGAACAGCTGCAACTGACCAGAGACCGGGTTCGACTCGGTCAAGCCGCTCCCTATGAGGTTCTGGCCCTGGAAACCCAAGTGGAAGAGACACGGGCCGAAATTCCTTTGCTGAAAAATCAGCTGCAGCAGGCTGGGCATCTGCTTGCCGTATTAGCGGGCCGACCGCCGGCAACGGCTGATTTTCCGGCATTTACGCTGGATGAGTTCCGTCTGCCGACCGAGCTTCCGTTGACCGTGCCTTCCGAGTTGCTACGTTCCCGCCCGGATATTCGAGCCGCCGAGGCCCTTCTGCATGCGGCAAATGCCGAATACGGCGTAGCAGTCTCCAAGCTGTATCCTCAACTCAACCTCAGCGCCAATCTCGGCTCCCAGGCCTTGACCACCTCTGCATTGTTCGGAAGCGGTTCTGCTGTCTGGAGCCTGGTAGGCCACTTGACACAGCCTCTTTTTAACCCTGGCTTACCCGCTGAAAAACGCGCGGCGTTGGCTGCATTGGATGCGGCGGCGGCGAATTACCAAAACGTGGTGCTGGAATCCCTGCGTAATGTGGCCGATGTGCTGCGGGCATTGGAAAACGACGCACTGCGGCTTGCCGCTCTCTCCCTGGCGGAGAAGGCTGCACAGGGCTCACTGGAATCGGTGCGGCAACAGTATGACCTGGGTGCAGCCAGCTATATCCAACTGCTTACCGCACAACAGCAGTCACTGCAAACACGAATCAAACTGGTAGAGGGCCAGGCGCGGCGTCTTACCGATAGCGCGGCATTGTATCAGGCCATGGGGGGATGAATAATCTGTTTGACAAGAATTCGGTCAATCACTATTGTGAATTTAAATTCACAACAAGGTGCGTTGATGACAACAGAGAAACTGCCAACCGAAGTCAGAAAGGAACAGATAGTCGAGGCGGCACTGCATGTTCTGAGTGGCAACCATATCAAAAAACTGAAAATGAGTGATGTGGCGGAGCACATGGGGCTGACCCCCTCCGCTTTATACCGACATTTTAAAAATAGAGACGCCCTACTGAGCGCAATTCTGGAACATATCCGCACAAAGCTGCATGCAAGCCTGGAAAGTGTCAGGCAACAGTCTGATAACTCGATTGACCGGTTAAAAGAGATGCTTGTGCGCCATGCACGATTGATCAGCGAGCAGCCGGGTATTCCTAGAATTGTGTTTTCCGATGAGCTCTGGGGGCAAAAAAGGGAACGCCGGCTCAGGATGTATCGGATCGTTACGGGGTATCTTGCCGAGATAGAGGATATTGTCCGACAGGGCCAGGGAAGCGGCCAAATAAGAAAAAAATTAGACGCGAGCGTTGTTGCAAAAATGTTCTTCGGCATTGTTCAACCTGCTGCCCTTCTCTGGCATATGAGCGATGGCGAGTTTGACGTTAAAGGACATGTTGCCGAGGCGTGGCCTGTTTTTCTGGAGTTGCTCACCGACCCTAATTTTTTCTAGTTATGTGAAATTATATTCACAAAAGTGAGGTATTGTCATGAAAACACCGATCGTTGACCATGAATTGTGCATAGGCTGCGGGGTTTGCGCGGAATTCTGCCCGCAAGTCTTTGAAATCAGAGATGAAAAATCTTGGGTTATAGGGCCGGACCAATGCGGCACTTGCGATTGCGAAGAAGCGGTTGACTCTTGCCCGGTTGCCGCCATAGAACTTAAAGAAGCCGATTAAGGACAAAAGCAGTCCAAATCAAAAAAGGAGGAACCATCATGAAAACAACACATTTGTTTATCGGAGTATTTGTCGTGATAATCTTGTTGGCGGGAGCGATGATTGTTCCTGCCAGCAGCTTTGCCCATTGCGATACCCTTGACGGGCCTGTAGTCGCAACGGCCAGGGTCGCCTTGGAAAAAGGGAACATAACGCCGCTGCTGAAGTGGGTCCGGCCGGAGAATGAACAGGAAATCAAAGCAGCCTTTGACAAAACCTTGGCAGTGCGCGTCAAAGGTCCTGAGGCAAAGGAATTGGCCGATATGTATTTCTTTGAAACCCTGGTCCGTATACACCGTGCCGGCGAAGGGGCCCCCTATACGGGTTTGAAACCCGGCGAGGCGATTGACCCGGCTGTGGCCTTGGCCGACAAGGCCCTGGAAAGCGGCAATGTCGATAAGTTGGTCAATGTGCTGACCAATGCCATGGCCAACGGCATCAGGGAACGTTTTGCCAAAGCCTATGAAAATCAAGGGCATGCTGACGAAACTGTTGCGGCGGGCAGAGAATTCGTCGAGTCCTATGTCATCTTTACTCATTATGTGGAGGGGCTGCACGGGTTGATCAAGGGGGGAGCCGCCCATCATACCGGTGAAGGGGGTGACGGTCATTAAAGTCAGTTTGAAATTTTATAGAGGCATGATGGAGGATATTCAAATCAAACGAATCTATAGCCTTGCCGAGAAGGGAGATGGATTTCGCATCCTTGTCGACCGGGTTTGGCCTCGTGGAATGACAAAAGAGCAGGTTAAGGCGGATCTGTGGTTAAAGGATGCCGCACCGAGTACGGCCTTGCGAAAGTGGTTCAGTCATGATCGATCAAAGTGGGAATTGTTCAAGAACCGTTACTTTTCGGAGCTAGATACAAAGCAGGAAATTGTGTCGAGGTTGCTGAAAGAAAGTGCGAAAGGACGCCTGACGCTTTTATTCTCAGCTCGGGATACGGAATGCAACCAAGCGGTTGCTTTGAGGGAGTATTTGCTTTCGCACACTGCAAGAGGATAAAAGTCATGAATGAAATATTCAGGAAACGAATTGTCCGCTGTACTGACTTGATGCAAAAGAATGATCTCGATGCGTTGATACTGACAAAACCGGCCAATATGCTCTACCTGACCGGCGACGGGCGACTCTGCGCCTATGCTATGGTCACAAGAGACGGCCAGGTGGCAATGGGTGTGCCGCAAACAGATATTGAGGACGTAAAGCAAAGCGCCCGGGCCGATTTCATCGTTGGCTTTGACGACGAGGTGGGATTGATCCACTCGGTAGCGCATTTTTTTAAACATTTCGGAATGAGGGATGGCAAAGTTGGCCTTGAGTATGCCTTTCTACCCCAACCGCGCCTTGGGATGTTCACACACCCCCATGCCAAGCCCAAGGAAATGGAAGCAAAGGACTGCACACCATTGATGTCCGAATTGCGCCTGGTCAAGGAAGACGGAGAGATTGACAGGATGCAAAAGGCGGCGGATGTTGCCGCCGTGGGCATGCAGGCCGCCCAGGCTGAAATCCGGCCCGGCATTACGGAAAACGATATTGCCGCTGCGGCTGACTACGCTATGCGGCAGGCCGGAGCCACCGATTTGTATCGAAGCTATGTCGCCTCGGGGCCGCGCACCAACATTGCCCATGGCCTGCCGAGCCTCAGAAAAATCGAAAAAAACGACCTGGTAATGATTGATCTGCATCCAGTGGTGGAGGGGTACAGCTCCGATCTGTGCCGTAATGTCTGTGCAGGTGATCCCACACCGGAACAACAGCAAGTATATGATCTTTATGTGAGCGCTCTTGAATCTACAATAAATATGGCCAAGGAAGGTGTCGGCATGATGGATCTTGAACAAAACATGCATTCAGTATTTAAAAAAGCAGGGCATGGTGATCATATCTTCGGCCCGCCGATCCATGGCATTGGCATCGAATTCGAGGAATCGCCCTTGCCCGCCGGGCATGCATTCTTCCATGGTGAAAAGGCGCCATCCCCCTTGCTCAGGAATGTGGTGATTGCGATTGGCAACTGCGGCTTATACACAGGTCAATGGGGGATACGGGAAGAGGATACCGTTGCCGTCGGCCAGGATGGTCCGTTGGTCCTGACACACTTCAAAAGACAACTTTCTTTGAAAGGATAGGAGGGTTACCATGGAAGAGGAATTAAAATGAGCTGTTTTGCGGCGGGATCTTGCGCTAACCGAATAACCCGATCAAACTCAAGAGCAAAAGTACATATATGGTATTAAAAGTATTTCATACTATATTCCACCATAGCGTTGCAATAGACCTTGGCACCGCTAACACCCGTGTTTATGCGCCTTCATGTTCCCAGTTGACAGAGACTCCTTCCTCAATAAGTCTGGTCACCAAAAAAACAAAGAATTTGTCGGATGAGTATCTGCAATACATCAACAAGAGGCTTTTCGCGCGGCCACTTCGTGGTGGAGTAATTGTTGATTTAAGAAACGCCATAATGTTATTAAAGCCATTAATCAGGAAAAGCAGAAAATATTGGTTGCCTCCTGTATCATTGGCGAGTGCTCCAATGGATACAACAGACAGGGAGCGTGATATTCTACGTAAAGCCATTATTGATGCGGGTGCTTCTCAGGTTGCAATAATGCCAGAAGTTTGGGCTGCCGCAATTGGAGCTGGAATAGATATAACTCAGAAAAATGCACAATTGTTAATAGATATCGGTGATGGCGTTACTGACATGGCCGTATTTCGCGATGGGCGTATAATTTATTCCTCATCCATTAGGGTGGCGTGCTCTGATATCCAAAAAGCTGTCCGATCTCTGATCGTGATGAAATACAAAATGCAACTCCACGATAATGATATTGAAAAATTAACAAATGTTATTTCATTTATTCCGTGTAGAGAAAAATGCAGAGAAGAATTCTTTAGAATAAATGGATTCGATATTTTCAAAAGAAATGAAGTTAATTTTTGCGTTAGCAAAATGGATATAATTAATTCAATAGAGCCAAAAATAGATAAAATTATAAAACAAATTGAATATTTTCTGAAAAAACTCCCAGAAAAAATATATTTAGAAATAATTGAGTCTGGAATTTGCCTCACCGGTGGTGGCGCTTGCATTGAAGGGATGGATACCCTTATAGCATTAAAAACCAAAATGGATGTCATAGTCCCACCTGACCCAACACACGCAGTTATAAATGGTGCCATTCAAACTTTGAATTATTGGGATGGGAAGAAAAACTGGTGGGAGAATATTGCTTGGCCAAAACTTTCATCTTGACCAAACTAAGAAACAGCCCAACAACAGTATAACCATGGCATGATGAAATACTTCAGAGAACGAAAAGGAGAAATGGAATGGCTAAGCATCAATTCATCCTGTTCCTGACGTTTTTTATTTCATGGCAGGCTGTAATCTTTTCCATTCCCGCATGTCTGGCCGAAAACAGACTGCACATGGAGTCAACCGAAATATTGACGTCCAATATGAGTTGTGAAGAATGCCATGAAAAAGCAACACCCAGGATATACGCGGAACATGCTGCAAGCGTTCATGCCCGTGAGGGAGTGGGCTGCGTTGACTGCCATGGCGACGATCATCGGAACATGGTTACCGTTACGGCAAGAAACGGTTGTGCTCAGTGCCATCCTGAAGAAACGGCCGAGTATCTGGCCAGCGACCACAGCAAATCATGGGAAAACATGCTGGCCAGCGCCAGGTACATGAAGCAGCCGGAAGTCGTAAGAAGGCAAGGCTGCGAGTCGTGTCATCGGATCGGCTTCGGCGAGGCGGACGGTCGTTGTGACTTCTGTCATATGAAGCATAGTTTTTCCAGAGCTGAAGCAGCCCGACCGGCATCCTGCTACACCTGTCATATGGGACCTGATCATCCACAGATGGAGGCGTATCGAAAATCGGGACATCATTTTACTCCGGCCACCTGCGCCAGTTGCCATTTTCCGGCCACCCACAACGTTAATGCAAACCTTAACCGCCTGAGCCAGGACTATATCGGCATGGAATGCTCCCAATGCCATGACCAGGCCTTTAACCGGCAATGGATGGATGGTGCCGCAATGCTGGAAGAGCAGGGCAAACAACTGCTGGCTGCGGGCCAGCGGATAATTGAACAACTGAGTGACAACGGATTGTTGTATCCCAATCCGCTCGAACGGGAAGCGAACCCGGTGGAAGGCAGGACATTGGTGCTGGGTGACCACCAGTTGTATGAAGATACCTCGCGAGCGGAAAAACTCTATTTTGAGATGAAGAAGTATCTCCAGGTCCATCTGGTTCAAGGTGCTTATCACCAGGATTTTAAAATGGCCGCCTATGAAGGGTTGATACCATTACGGAATTATCTTGCCGAACTCCAGTCGGAAGCGCAACTTCTGAAGGAACTGGCGGCCGGGAAGGAACCGTTGACGCCGGTTGATACCTATATCCGGCAACGGGATACAACGGATCTGTACCAAAAAATATATGAGTCATCCTTTCATGGTGTATTGCCAGCTGACAGAAGAAAGCCGGATTGCAGGACCTGCCATGGGGAACATGAGCCAAGGCCGTTGTCAACAGAGGAATTGTCGGCTATATGCGACGAATGCCATACAAATGCGCAGGTTGAAATCATCAGGCGAGATCTTGCTAAAATTAAAAATCATGCTGCCGGCCTGAGCCATACCGGGCGTTCAATAATCGAAGAGTTACTGAATCGGGGAATTGTTCAAAAAGACAAAGACAACCATCTGGAATTGAAGGCCGTTTTAGGCTCGGATTCGAGTCAGGCAGTGGCCCGGATACTGGTGGACCGACTGAACCATTATCTCGTTGATCTGGACGAAAGTTTGAAGGTCATGGTGGCAGGAGCAGCTCATTCGAACCCCGATTACGCCCACTGGTATGGAAATGCCCCGGCAAAAAGCGATTTGATCGAGATACGGGATGCGGCTCATAAGCTGACACAGATAAGGGAAATATATGGCAAGCGCTCGTCGGTTTTGATTTGGAGTATTTTATTAATTGCCGGCTTCCTGCTTACCGTATTTTATATCGGCATAATCAGGCGAAGGGCAAGGAGAGGATAGATTCATTATCAAGGGGGCGTCATGACAATACCAATAAACGATAATGTGAGGTGGGTTGGCAAGATAGATTGGGAATTGCGAAAATTTCATGGTGATGAGTATTCAACCGACAGAGGATCGACCTACAATTCTTACTTGGTCCAGGACGAAAAAGTCGCGTTGATTGATACGGTCTGGAGTCCTTTCAGCGACGATTTTCTTGATAATCTGTCCAAGGAAATCGACTTGCAGGAAATCGACTATATAATCATCAACCATGCTGAGTCCGACCATAGCGGCGCTTTGCCCGCATTGATGAAAGAATTGCCTGACAGGCCCGTATACTGCACGGCCAATGCAGTTAAGTCGTTAACAGGTCATTACCACCAGGACTGGGACTTTAAAACCGTGAAAACCGGGGACAGGTTGTCCCTTGGCAAGAAGGATCTTGTGTTTGTTCAGGCTCCGATGCTTCATTGGCCGGACAGCATGTTCTGCTACCTGACCGGAGACAACATCCTGTTCAGTAACGATGCCTTCGGGCAACATCTGGCGTCGGAAGGCATGTTCAACGATCTGGTTGACCGTTGCGAACTATATCAGGAATGCATGAAATACTACGCCAACATTCTCACACCGTTCAGCAAACTCGTGAAAAAGAAGATTGAGGAATTCGTGCAGTTGGATTTGCCTGTCGATTTAATTTGCACGAGTCATGGCGTGATTTGGCGGGACGATCCTTTGCAGATTGTTAAACAGTATGCAGCCTGGGCGGAAGATTATCAGGAAAACCAGATAACCATCATTTATGACACCATGTGGAACAGTACCAGGAAGATGGCTGAAACAATCGCTGCGGGCATCCGATCCGTCGATCCCGGGGTAACCGTCAAGGTGCTGAATTCTGCCAAAAGCGATAAAAATGACATTATTACAGAGGTGTTTAGATCAAAGGCGATTCTGGTTGGCTCCCCAACCATCAACAAGGGAATTCTGTTTTCTGTTGCCGGTATTCTTGAAGCGATACGCGGTTTGCAGTTCAAAGGCAAAAAAGCTGCGGCCTTCGGATCATACGGCTGGAGTGGAGAATGTATTAAAATAATTACTGATCGTTTGCGAGAGTCTGGATTTGAGATTGTGAGCGAAGGGATCCGTGAACCCTGGAAACCTGATAGCAAAGCCCTTGGAGACTGTTATGATTTTGGTAAAATGTTTGCAGGAGTATGTCCTTTTACAGGGAAATAATGAGTTCACTCCTTTCATTTTCCCCTTGCCTTTTTCGATCTAATCCATAAGAATAAGGTCATTATTCCGGCTCATTTCACAATGAGATACCCCTTTTCAGGGCTTAGCTGAACACATTTTCTGTGTTCTTGAATTCCAGGTACCACAGCTTCGCATGTATTGGTGCGTCCAGGTTTAATCGCGGATGCGGACCTGCGCCTCCATGTAATTTTGCGTGGCTATCCCATCTTCTTTATTCCCTATTCCCATCTTCGCCAGCGCTCCGGGTTTAATCACTTTTGTGAACCTCCAGGTCCGTCAGGCGAGATATTTTTTCTGTAAATCCATCAACCCCATCAATCGGGAGCGAAACAACTTTCTGCTCCCACCGGGGCGTTGTTGTTTTTCTCCCACTACCAACAGGAGGAAACAACAATGGCAGCAACAATCAAAGAAAAGATCGAACAGATCAACGAAAGATTACGATCTTTCGGCAAGGAAGCGGTCCAGGAAATCAAAATGACGGGCAAGGACGGCAAGGTCATCGGCCAGGTTAAATACGGCTACCGGCCCCAGTACGTTTTCGATTCCGTCAACGAATTCATCGGACCGGAGAACTGGAAGTACGAATTGACCAAGGAAGAGATCTTCGATACCCAAGCGGTTGCCGAAGTAAAACTCTTCCTCAAGGTCGATGGCGAATGGCTCTGCAAGGGATCGCAGAAAGGCCAGATGCAGATTGTCAAAGGCAATGTCGGCGATGCCCAGAAAGGCGCGATCACCGATGCCATCCAGAAATGCATGTCGCTTCTCTCCATCGGCAGCGATTCCTACAAGGGACTGCTGATCAAAGTCTATCAGGCGAATCCCCTGAAAACCCAGTCCGGCAAGAAAAATCAAGCGGACGGAAAAACAGCGGACGAGAGCAACAAACCTTCGGCCATGCCCAAGATCGCCGGCGTCACCTTTGAGAATCGTCAAGGGGTCATCGTCGCCATTGGAGACAGGCTCTACGACAAAAAGGAACTGCTCAAGGCCGCCGGTTTTCAATGGGACAAGTCCGAAAAGACCTGGATGAGAAAAGCGGCATAGTCAAACAACCACCCGTAAACCAGAGGGAGTGAACACCATTCCCCTGGCGGGAATACGTGTATCCTCCCCGAACAATCAATCATGGAGGATACTCATGTCAGACCAGTTAATGATCACCCTGCAGGCCGCTCTCCAGCAGTTGGCCATTCAACAAACCGTGGAAACGCTTGGCGACCGCGCCACTTATCTCGGCGCATCCGATATCGCCTCGTGCCCACGCAAAACCATTCTTTCAAAAATTAATCCCCCTGAAGCCGACCTGGTGACCCTGCTTCGTTTCAGGCGCGGGCACATGGCTGAAGACATTGTGGCAGCTGCGTTCTCCGCCGCCGGCTTTACCAATTTCACCCGGCAGGTGGAAGTTCAGTACGCAGGCGATGTTCCGGTCACGGCCCACATCGATTTCGTCTTCACATCCGAAGCCAGGAAGACCATGGCCGTTCTGGAAGTGAAATCACCGGAGACCATCCCGGCACATCCATACGGCTCCTGGGAAACCCAGCTCTATTTGCAGATGGGACTGCTTGCCGCGGCCTACCCCGAATACACCGTCGAAAAGGGCGCGATTCTCGCGGTCAACTTCGGCGCGTCGGGCATGGAGCTGTTCAACGGCTACACGCCGCAGGTAACTATTTTTGAAGGGTTGATCGACCGGGCATGCACCATCTGGAGCGACTACCAGAAGGTTATGACTGATTCGTCAACGGTACCGGCCATGGAGGTCAGCCCTTTGTGCGGTTATTGCCCCTTTGTGGCGGACTGTCCGAAATTCGAGGCCGAAGAGGTCCGGGAACTCACCGAAAGCGTCGAGATCCTCACCGAACTGCAACAACAGCAGAAAAACCTCGAAAAGGACATCGACATCCGCAAAAGGGATCTTCTGGCACTTGTTGCAGTGCGAGGACCGATCAAGGCCCATGGCAGACTGATTCAGAAAGCAACCCGCACCAGAAAGACATTAGACACGAATCGTCTCGCCGATTTTCTCAAGGACTATGGGCAATCCCTGACTGATTTTCAGGATACCAGCTCCTATTCCTTCCTGGAAATCAAGAAGGCGGCCTGATTCCTATCCGGAATCATTAACCAACAATACCCGTAACCCGGGGGTGAAACAACACCCCTTCGGGCGGTAGCTTGTCTTCACCCTCTGGCTGCAATCACACCAAGGAGAAGACAATGCTTACAAAAATCATCATAACCACCGGCATTATCGTCACTGTCATCTATCAGGCCCAGAACCTCATTCTCCGAGTCGCCAAGCTCATGCTGACGACGGGTTAACGAGGAGGTGCGGCCATGGAAAACAGTAAAGACGTGCAAATGCCGAAAGTAATAATCCATGTGGAAGGCGGTCTGGTTCAGGCGGTGTACTCCAAGGAGGAACTGGATGTTCAGGTATATGACCTGGATATGCCGGACTTCGCCACCAAGACTGAAATCGAGTCAATGAAAACGATTGCCGCTGAATTTGAAACGGAAATCAAAGATATGCAACAGATTTATTAAGATGGCCCGGAGAATATCCGGTCTCGAACTAAACCCACTTAATATGGGGACGCAACACTCTCCCCATGGTGGGGACAGGTTCGCGCCCCTGCTTTTTCAAAAGGAGCAATATCATGTTGAACAAGACAATGTTAATCGGAAATTTAGGCGCTGACGTGGAAACCCGTTACACCAAGAACCAGGTGGCTGTCGCCAACTTCAGGGTCGCGACCACGGAACGGTGGAAGAATTCGGAGGGCGAGCAACAGGAAGCCACCGAATGGCACCGAGTTGTGGCATTTGGCCGACTGGCGGAAATCTGCGGTGAATATCTCGCCAAAGGTTCCAGGGTGTATATCGAAGGCCGCCTGCAGACCAGAAAATGGGAAGACGCGGATGGCAACACCCGGTTCACCACGGAAATCATCGCCCGCGAGATGAAAATGCTCGGCGGCGGCGACAAGGCGGAAGGTGTTCCGGCCCCGCCGGAAGACGGCCTTGAACCGCCCATGTCGGATGACGTGCCTTTCTGAGACGCAACACTACAGAGAAGCCTGAATCCTGCACCCGCAGGGTTCGGGCTTTTCCCTACATGAATTCTGAACGAAAACAAAATCTCAAAACCCCGACCGGGGGCAATCGCCCTCAGCGGGTGGTTTTACCTCCGGCGCACACAAAGGAGCAAGACCAATGGGATGGACATATACTCACCGGGGCAAGACCCCCGTAAAAGAATTTCTGACCGATCAGGTCAACTGCGAAAACGAGCATGGCAGGTGTACGTTGCTGGACATCGCCATCGTCAAGATGCGGACGGCCTACATGGCGGTTGAAATTATCCGGCGCGACACGGCCACCAACGGACTGGACCCCGCGACCCGCAAGGTTGTCGCTTTCGTCTTTCTGCTGGATTACCGGCCGAGCGATCCGGACTACGACATGGGCTACAAGGACATGGACGAATCCGTGGGGCCATACGAAATCGAATGCCCCGAGAGGATTCTGAAACTCCTCACCCCGACCGACCAGGAGTATGCCGTGCAATGGCGGCAGCGCTGTTGGGACAACATCGCCAGAAAGAAGTCATTCAGGCTGGTCAAGGACGCGGTCATCGAGACTCGTCCTATTTCCTTTCAGGACGGCAGGACGCGATCCCGCTTCAGGGTCGTCAGCCTCAGGCCGCTCCGGCTGCTCTGCCTAGACACCCGGATAATCTGCAAGGTATCGCGGAGCATGTTGCGAAACATGGTCAAAACTCCGGAAACCTCTTCCTCATCAACCACATCCCGGGCCGAGAAAACGTCCCCAAAGCGGGAGCGCTTTTCACAGTCCCGGGAAAGGAGCGCGATATGATCAATACCATGCTTGATGAAATCATCGAAGGGCTGCAGGAAAGGTCGGGCGACATCTTCTACGACTTTCACGAGTTCGGCGATGTCGATGCAAACGACAATCCCGTCGATTTGGCCGATGCCAACGCGGAGCCCGGGCGATACCAATCGTCCATCGAAAAACTTTGTGTGGCAGCCGAAGGCGCGGAAAAGATCCTGCAGGCGCTCAAGGCCCGGCCGGATCTTGCCTGGAAGCTCTTCACCGAAGAGAATCAATCAATGAAAACGGCGGAGCATCCGCCAGTGCCGCAGGACGAATTCGATATCACCCCCGGACCCTGGACGGTGGAATCACATCCGGACACGGAAGGCGCTTACATCGTCAAGGAGGCCCGTTACGAGCAACAGACCTGGGGCCCCGACGGGTACGATATCTCCGACCAGGAGGGCGACCGGCGCGATCTGATCGTGGAACGGCGGGACGCAGGTAATGTCCGGCTCATCGCGATTGCGCCCAAGCTTTTCGAGGCGTTCCGGAAAGTGCTGCTCTTCCCGGATACCGGGAAAGAACAGGCACTCGAAACGCTCAACTCCATCGTACCGGACTGGCAGACTCTCGTCCCGCCAGAAGGAAAGCGAGGTGAAGCATGAATTCGCGGACTCAAATAGCGGAAACCATCCTGACCGAATACTGCCGGTTAAAAGGCGAACCTCTGGATTGCCACGAGACCGCCATAACCGACCTGATGGCCGACTTGATGCACCTGGCCGGGAAAAACGATCTGGACGGATTCGATCTTTCCAGAATGGCCCAGACGCATTTTCTGGTCGAAACCGAAACGGGTTCATAACCGCAAGGATATGGACCAATGACATAACGAGGAAAAATCTATGGCACGATTAGGATCACAGGCAAAGGCCGGCTTTTATCCGACTCCGGAAAAAGTCAGCGGCCAATTGAAACAATTACTGGATATCGAGCAGGATGCCAGGCTGCTTGACCCCTGCTGCGGCAAGGGCAAGACCTTGGACTTCCTGGCGGAAGATACCGCCGGCGAATCTTTCGGCATCGAACTCGATCATCAACGTGCTACCGAGGCGCGAGGCAGATTGCCCCATGTGTTATGGGGCGATTCGCTGGTCGAGATCCGTATCTCACCCGCCTCGTTCGGTCTGCTCTATCTGAACCCGCCCTATGACTATGCAATGGCCCCGGACAGCAAGGCCGAAAGGCTGGAAGTGCAATTTCTGAAACGGTATCAGAATGTCCTGCAGAAGGACGGCTGGCTGGTGCTGGTCATCCCTTACACCGTCTTGAAATTCTGTGCCGCGGTTCTAGCACGGCACTTCGAGATGCTGCAGGTCTACGCCTTTCCGGAAGAAGAATTCCAGACGTTCAGGCAGTGCGTGGTTCTGGGCCGCAAACGGCAGCTCGTCGCAAAGGACCAGGCCATCAAAACCGAACACAGCCTGATCAGGCTCGCAGGTTTGGAACCGGATGAATTTCTGGCAACCATTCCCGAACTTGCCAAATGCGCTTTTCCCATGACGATTCCGGCACCGGCCGGTCCCTTGAATACCTTCAAGTCCACACGCATAGATCCCCTGGAGGCTGTTCCGCTGGTCCGCAAATGCGGCCTGCTGAGTGACGTCCTCCACGATCTGACGCCCAGGCCATGCAACTCGATCCGTCCCCTGGCCCCGCTGGAAAACGGCCATTTGGCCCTGCTCCTGGCGGGCGGTTACATGAACGGTGAGATCGAGCTGGACGGCATACGGCTGGTTATCAAGGGCGTGGTCAGCAAGTCGGAAAAGGTGCAGAGCATCAGCGAAAACGCCGCCGGCGACACCACCGTGGTCACCCGCGACCAGTATCTGCCGACGGTCAGGGCCATCGACATGGTAAGGGCACAAATGATGACCATTCAGTAATTCATAACCAATTATTCAATCAAACCCGTGCAGGGGGAGCATTCCCCGCATGGGGTGTCTCCCCTTGCCATCATAGGAGAGACACACGATGAACGATTATCTCACGGTTCAAAGCAACGGCTTCGTCACTTATTGCGATGCGCTTATCGCGCGGTTCAACGACGAGGCAGCCCAATCATTTTTCTTCAGCCTGATCGGCAGCCCCGCTCAGGTGCAAGCCACTTCGGCCCATTTCTTCGGCGGCGGCGTGTGCCGGATTTCAGACGCACAGGATACCGTCTTCGAACTGGGACGAGGAAGCGGCACCGTCCATTCTATTCGCGCCAAGAAGATCGGCGATACGGTCAACAAGATCATGGTCAGTGCCGACTACTTTCCCGGCACGGCCAAGGGCTCCACCGATGCGGTCAATGCCGCGGTCATCTTCGGACCGGACATCGATTCCGTCAAGGAGCGGGCCTTTCTGCGTCTCAACGGCAGCACCACCATGCCCTTGAAACCGGAATGGCGGGAATGGCTCTGGGACGAGGTCCTGCAACCGGAGAGGCTCTATTCCTTCGGCAACAGACAACTGCGGGAGGCCTGGGCGATAAGCTGGCAGGAAGAAAATCTCGAAGAACTGGTTCTGGAAGGGATCACGCAAAAATATCTTATCTGATTATACCCATCAACCCACCAAGGGGAGGCAGCATCGATCCCCTCGGGGGACTCGTGTTGCCTCCTCTTCAAACTCAGGAGGAAACACGATGACACAGGAAATAGCGTTAGCCGATTTCCTTGATCAATGGGGAGATGTCCTCAAATCTCAGGTGATCAAGAACATGAATCCCGTCTATAGGCCCAAGGCCGAAGACGATTGGGACCGACAGGCAAGAGACAAGCTTGCCAGGCTACTCCGGCAACCATTCGACGCCCAAATCAGGCGCGGCATTCTGCCGGTGGCCAGGACCCTTTACAAGGAAGATAAAAAAGGGGCCTTCTTGGTCGGCGAAATGGGTACTGGCAAAACGATCATGAGCCTGGCAATCGCCTCGCTCGATCCGAAGCCGGCCAAGCGGATACTGATCCAGTGTCCGGGCCATCTGGTCAGGAAATGGATCCGGGAGGCGGAAGAAACCATTGCCGCCTGTACCTGCTATAACCTCAACGACCAGGACATGGCGCTGCTCATTGCCAACAAGCTCGAAATTTCCCGCCCCCTGGGCACGGAAATCTGGGTGATCGGCAAAGAGCGGGCCAAACTCCACTATCAGCGAAAGCTCGGCACCGTCACCCGCATGGGCGTTGAGTGCTGCCCGGACTGCGGCAAACCGGTGGAATACCGGGCAACCGACCGGGCTCCGGTCTGCGAACATTGCCAGGGCCGGATGTGGTCGGCCGATCATTCCCGCAACCGGCGCTTTGCCAAGGCCGAGTTCATCAAACGGTATCTGCCCAAAGGCTTTTTCGATCTGGTCATTCTCGACGAGGTCCATGAGCTGAAAGGCGGCGGCACGGCCCAGGGCCAAGCGATGTCATGCCTGATCGCCCGTTCCAGGAAAGTCCTTTCCCTTACCGGCACCCTGATGGGCGGCTATGTGCGCCGGGAAGGCGCTTAGTATTTAGAGTGTGAGATTAAACTCACCAGAATTATTGGAAAATTCTGTGTGCACCCAACTTATCCTTGCCCAGTAATGGGAGTAAGCCTCGAAAGAGGAAGGGGAG
>JBFMAY010000018.1:0-72871 GCA_040755455.1 Thermodesulfobacteriota bacterium
GGTAACATTTTCTATGGGATCATTGGCGGCCCAGGTCAGGGTAACAGCGTAGCAGTCTGGTGATTGGCAAAAAAAAACGAGGAAGAAGAAAGATAAAATTATCGGTAACGGATGTATTTTACGCCGTGAATGAAATGAATGAGTTGTTGGGAGGAAGTTACAAAAATTATGTAAAACTAACAGGAGGAACTTTAAAATTAAACTCATTGTGAAGAAAATCCTTAGAAAACATATGGTTAACCGATTGAAATAACTTGCGGATCTGGCAATCACATCAAGCTCAAGCATTTATCGTGCCATTTTTATGATAAGATCGGAATTCCGGCAAACAGAACAAAATAACCCCAGTGAAATGTTAGAAATGAACGAGAAGATAGTTTTGGTCTGTTGTGAAGGGTAAATTGGGGCAAGATTGAAACCGGCGGTGTTGGCGTTTTGCGACAATAGCTGCCTGCTTTACGCAAATTCTCAATACAGGTAGCCCATCCTACGGGAAAATTTGTGTATTTCCAATGAGATTTGTGGATCGCTTTATGTCACTATTTCGCGACATGTCAGCGGATGTACCCATGTTCTTCCAGGTAGAGCAAGACTTCCTGAGCTGCCTCGGCCGGCGTGATTTTGCTGGTGTCAATGGTGATTTCCGGGTTGGCAGGTGGGGTGTATGGGTCGGAAACACCGGTGAATCCAGGAATTTTCCCAGCCCTTGCCTTGGCATACAGGCCTTTTCTGTCTCGTTGTTCGCAGACTTCCAAAGGGGTTGCCATATAGACTTCGATGTAGCCGCCGCATTTACTGATAAGTTCCCGGTTTGCCTGACGGGATTCTTCGTAGGGGGCAATGGGGGCGCACAGGGCGATGCCGCCGTTTTTCGTGATTTCGCTGGCGACAAAGCCGATTCTGGTAATGTTGAGGTTGCGGTGTTCCCTGGAAAAGGTTAACTCGCTTGACAGGTTTTTGCGCACAATATCCCCGTCGAGAAGGGTTACCGGCCGGTCGCGCATTTCCAGAAATTTCACCATCAGAACCTTGGCCAGAGTGGATTTGCCGGAACCTGACAGGCCGGTAATGAAAATGGTAAATCCCTGCTTGGAGCGGGGCGGGAATGCTCGTCGCAATTCAGCGACAACCTCTGGGTAAGAAAACCAGTCCGGTATTTCGAGGCCGTTTTCAAGGCGTCGCTGCAGTTCGCTTGAAGAGATGGTTTTTACCTCCATGCCTTCTCTTACCTCGTGTAAGGGGACATACTGGGCCTGATCTGCAACATAGACCATTTTTTCTTCGGCAACCATCTTGATGCCGACCTGATCTTCGTATTGTTTGACAAGTTTTTGTGCGGCGCAGGCCGGGTAGAAATTGTCTTTATCAAGCTGACTGGCAAAGGGATCACCATGGTCGTCAGCCACCAGGAAATGGGTACAGCCGAAATTTCTTTTGATGATCGCCTGCCAGAGTGCCTCCCTGGGGCCGGCCCAGCGGCTGGCCAGGGGCAGAAGCCCCAGGCTGATCATGTTCCGCGGGAATTTTTTTATGAACTCCTGGTAGCAGCGAACATGGGTGTAATGGTCCAGATTGCCGGGGTGGTCAAGTCCGGCGACTGGCTGCAGAAAAATATTGGCGCCTGCCTCTCTGGCGGCTTTCAGGATCATTTCCTTGTGGGCGCAATGAAGATAGGCGTCAGTGTGAAAACCAAGAACATGGCGCCAGCCGTTTAAGGAGAAGCGGCGATGGCTTTCTGCCGGTGCAAGGCGTATCTCCTTGAAATCATAATGAATTGGCAGGCTGATTCCTTCCAGGGTTCCGCCGATATACCACTCGTTGCTATGGTCATAGAGATTTTTTACGCCAGGATGAAGTGTTGCATCATCGGTGCCGAATACAGCGGCTGCCTCGCGGTGTTTATCCTGCTGCCAGATGTCGGAGATTGTAAGAATGGCCAGCAGAAAGCCCTCCTGATCGTTTAAACCCAACTTGTCGCCGGTCTTCAGTGAAGAGGCGATTTTTCCTGGAACATCAAGGCAGACGGGCATGGGCCACACGGTATTGTCGGTAAGGCGCATTTTGGAAAGAACGCTTTGGTAGTCAGCCTGGTTCAGATACCCATCCAGCGGGTAAAAGGCCCGGTTCAGGAGGAGCTCCAGATCGCAGAGTTGCCGCAGGTTCAAGTCGAAGGCCGGCAGTCCGATGGCTTCCTGTTTCAATGCTTCACTGCGCCGGAAATGAACAAGCAGGCTTTCCGAGTAGTCGTTCATAAAAGAATTTCTCCATGGCGAAAATGTATTTTTTTATTTAAATTGAGCTGTTACAAAGATAACGCGCAATAAAAAAATTAAGTTAGTTTAACCAAGGAGAGCAAAGAAAGCAAAAAGTATTAGAATTAATCCTTGAAAAGACTGGGAACAATATGGTGGCGGTTGAGGAGTTTGTAGAAGTCGGTACGGTTGCGTTTGGCCTGCCTGGCTGCTTCGGTGACGTTTCCCTGGGTTGTCTGCAGCAGCTGCACGAGATATTCCTGTTCAAATATGCGCCGCGCTTCGGCAAAGGGCAGAATCTTTTTAGATTTTTGCTTTAAGGCATCGGAAAGCAGATTTTCGGTAATAAGGGGCGAGGAGGACAGGGCGACCGCCTGTTCCACCACATTTTGCAGCTGGCGGATATTACCCGGCCACGATGCCTCCATGAGAAGCTTCATGGCAGACGGGGAGAATCCGCGTATTTCCTTGCCATTTTGGGCGGTAATTTTTTTGACAAAATAGTGGGCCAGCAAGGGAATATCCTCCCGCCGTTTATGCAGCGGTGGAATTTCAAGGCTCACCACATTAAGGCGGTAAAAAAGATCTTCCCGGAAAGTTTTTTCCTTCACAGCCGCCTCTATGTTGCGATGGGTGGCGGAAATAATCCGCGCATCCACATCCACCGCTATGGTAGCGCCAACCGGCCGCACCTGCTTTTCCTGCAGCACCCGCAGCAGTTTCACCTGAAGGGAAAGCGGCATGTCGCCGATTTCATCGAGAAAGAGAGTGCCGTGGTTGGCGGTTTTGAAAAGACCGTCATAATTTTTGGCCGCCCCGGTGAAAGAACCTTTTGTGTGACCGAAAAGCTCTGATTCGAGCAGGGCTTCAGGTATGGCGGCGCAATTGACCGCGACAAAAAGGCCGGCTGATCTGGTGCTGGCCCTGTGAATGGCATTGGCCAAGACTTCCTTGCCGGTGCCGCTTTCTCCGAGAATAAGGACGCTGGCGTCACTCTGGGCGACAAGCTTGGCCTTTTGCAGCAGATTGGCCATGGCGCTGCTCTTGTAAACGATGTTGCTGCTCCAGTCCTCTTCTTCCGGTTGCTTATTTTCAGGCAGGCCAGCGCCGCTCAGGGTCAGGGCGGAGTTGATCTCCTGGATCAGCTTCTGGCTGTCAACCGGTTTCGTGAGAAAGGAAAAAACACCCTGTTTGGTTGCCTCAACGGCATCAGGAATGGATCCGTGCGCGGTAATGACAATGACCGGCAGGGAGCTGTTCATGCGGTGGACAGCCTCAAAAAGGGCCATGCCATCCATTTCTCCCATGCGCAGATCGGTAATCAGCACGTGAGGATTGATAAGTGGAATGCGGGAAAGAGCCTGCTCGCCGCTTTCAGCGGTCTCGACCTCAAACCCTTGACTCTGTAACCGTATGGTGAAAAGGCTGAGCAGATCTGTATCGTCGTCAACCAGCAGTATTTTAGGTTTAATTGTCATCCTTGCGATTTTTTATAATTTCATCAATACTTTTCAGTTCTTCAAGCTTTTTCTTCAGTTCGTTAACCTGTTTTTGTGCTCTGTTTACTTCCGCAATCCTTTTTTCCTGCAGGAGCTGAAAGTAATTAAGGAGAGCTGCAAGGCCTTTGATGTCAGGGGAGTTTACTGTATTAATTTGTTGCATATCTTTCATCAGCTCCTGTGCGTATTCCAGAGAGTCAGGCTTGTCCAGGCGCGCAAGGCTCAGGCAGATTAACTTAGACCGCTTTTCTTCAGTGCTTTCAGCAATGTACGCTTTCTTCTGTCTGAGAAATTCTTCATCAAGCTGCTCAGCAGTCAGGCCAAGGCTGAAATTCAGGCAGGTCAGTATCTCCTCTGAGGGTGGATGCAGAGTCTTCACCTCAACCTTCTGGTTTTCCGGTACAATGATGTACGTTGGTTGCGGATTACAACTTGCAAGAAGCATGCACAGATTTAAAAAAAGCAGGAGAAAAATTGCCCTGCGAAGGTATTTTGTCATATTGCTTCCTCAATAGGGAGAGATAATCTGAAATGCGCGCCATTTCCTTCGTCTGGCAGGATATCGATCGTCCCATGGTGATTAGCCATATATTCCCTGGCAATTGCCAACCCAAGACCGGTGCCTTTCACTCTTCCTTTCTGGGCTGTCTGCCCCTGAAAAAAGGGGCGGAAGATTTTTGAGCGCTCTTCCTCCGGGACACCCGGACCGCGGTCGCAGATGTCAAGGATGGCCCTTTCCATATCGGTTTGCAAGGTAATGGCGATGTCGCTGCCGGTTGGCGAGTGTTTGATGGCATTGGAAAGAATGTTATCAATTACCGTACGGATCTGATCCATGTCGCCCTTAACCGACGTTGGCATCAGATTCTGCTGCAAATGTAAATCGTTGGCGAGAAGTATCGGTTTATGGTCATCAACAACATCGCAAATAAGCTGGTCCAGGGCAAAATGTTTCTTTTTGGGGGGGCGATGACGGGCCTGGGCCATATTGAAATTGACTATATTCTCGATGAGTTTCTGCAAAAGTCTGCTGTTGTTGGTCAAAATTTTGACGACTTCTTTTTGCTGGGCGGTCAGGGGTCCAACCACCTCTTCACTGAGAAGGCCTGTTCCCTCGCGAATTGAGGCGAGGGGGGTTTTCAGTTCATGGGAAATGTGGGCCACGAATTTGTTTTTTTCCTTTTCAAGTTCGGCCAGTCTTTCTCTGAGCCAATCGAGCTTTGTGCCCAGAAATTCCAGATCCTTGGGCCCTGAGACGAAAACCGGTGTGACAAAATCGCCCTCCCCGAGCCGGAGGATGCTTTTGTCGATCTGGCGTATCGGCCGGATAAGTAAATAGGCAAAGATGGAAATGAGAAGGAGGCTGACAAAAAAGAGGATGGAGGTTAGCCAGAGCATCATTTTTTGGTAGCGGAAAGCCTCTTTCTGCAGGGTTTCAGTTTCCTGAAACATCAGATTGTAACTGGCTTCCTGTATTTCCTGGGCCAGGATATTGAGTTCCCGGTAATTATCAAGGTTCTTTTTCCTGTCATGCTTTTGACTGGCATCGGTTATGAGATTGAAAAGGGTGTTTTCCAGTGTCTCTAATTTTCTGATTTTGCTCTTGACGGTGTCGGTAAAAGGAAACGCTCCGATGTTGGTGAGGATTTCCTGAATTTTTTCATGTTTTTCCCGGATGGTCTGCAGGTTTTCAGGTTCGGCAAAGATGTCGTAAATGCGGGCCTGACGTTCCTGTTCAACCAGCTGTTCAAGCAGCGAACGGCTGTCCCTAGCGGAATCGGCTGACCAGAATACGGCCTGGGTGCTGTGGACGGCCATTTTTTCCATGAAATATGCAGAACCTGCCAAGGCGGCCAGGAGAGGCAGGGCGACAAAAATAAAGCCAGCCAGCAGCAGAATGAGAAAGGATTTTGGTCGGTAAAGTTTCATGGAATGAAATTTTCAGAATTATGCAAATATGAATCATTTCGGTGATTATTAAAATACAGTTTTAAAATGCTTTCTACAAGAAAAGGTATTGAAAAAAGTGGATTTCAAGTAGTAGAGTATTAGTTTTAAAATAATGTTTTCAAACTGTTAAATAAATTTGAGGGGAAAAATGGTAAATCGTTCCTGTAAAATTGTTGCTATCCTTCTAATCTTTTTCGTTTTATTCATGACGGCCGGTTGCGGAGGCCCGGAAAAAAAGAAGGCAAGGTTCCTGGAAAAGGGTAAAGCCCTCTACGAACAGGGTGATTATGTCAAGGCCAGGCTGGAGTTGAAAAATGCCATCCAGATCGACCTGAATTTTGCCGAGGCTTACTATTACCTGGGGCTGACGGATCTCAAGGAAGGCAATCTTAAAGGCGCTTATGGTTCATTTTCCAAGGCTGTTGAGCTTGATCCCAACCTGATCCCTGCCCAGCTTGAACTGGGCAAGCTGTTGCTTGCGGCAAGAAATCCCGAACAGGCACTGGAAAAAGCGGATTTGGTGCTGCAAAAGGAGCCGGAAAATACGGAGGCCCTGCAGTTAAAAAGCGCGATTCTTATTCGCCTTGAAAAGCCCGACGAGGCGGAAAAGATTTTGAAGGGATTGCTCGAAAAAGGCGTTACCGAGCCAAAAACCTATATTCTGCTCGCCTCGATTTATGACCACCGGGGCGAAAGGGATAAGGCCTTGGATTTGGTTAAAGAGGGGCTGAAGGTCAACCCGAAGGAGGTAAATTTCCATATTATTCTTGCCAGGGTGGCCGCCCAGCAGGGCAACATTGATGAGGCTATTGCCGTCTATAAAAAAATCATTGAAATCGAGCCTGATAATGTGGATCACAAACTGACTCTTGCCGGTCTGCAATGGGATCAGGGGGATAAGGATGGGGCTGCCGGGATTCTGGACGTACTTCTCGGGAAAGTGCCGGTTGAGGAAGAGGTGCCGTTGAAAGTGGCCAAATTCTATGCCGCAAAACAGGAGAGAGAGCTGGCCGAGGAAACGTTGATTAAGGCGTTGAGCCAGCTACCGAAAAGCTTCCTGGTCCGTTTTCAGCTCAGTGAATTCTATCTAAATGACAACAAGATTGATGAGGCGGTTAAACTGCTGGAGCAGTGTCTTACCCTTGAAAGCGACCCTGCCGCTCCCGCCATCCTGCAGGCGAAAAATGTCCTGGCCAAGATTTATCTCAAGCGCGGGGAGATTGACAAGGCATCTTCCATGGCGGACGAGGTGCTAAAGGAAAATCCGAAGAGCATCGATGGCCATTTCACCAAGGGCAATATATTTCTGCTTAAGGGGGATGGGGAGAGCGCTGTGGCTGAATTCCGGGTCATCGTCACCGAGCAGCCGCAAAATGTGCCTGCCTATCTGCGTCTGGCCGAAGCCCATTTTATGAACAAGCAGATTGAGCTGGCCGGGGAAGCATTGAAAAAGGGGCAGGAGGCCAACCCGGATTCCAGGGATATTTTACAGAGGCTTGTCCAGTTTTACATGCTGAAAGAGGACACCGGCGCAGCAGAAGAAACGATCAAGGCGTTTCTTGCCAAGCATGGTGACGACATACAGGTTCGGGCCGCCCTTGGTGATTTTTATGTCATTGGGCAGAAAATGGAAGCGGCCAGAGGGGAGTATGAAAAAATCATTACCATGGCTCCCGATAACCCCGTCGGTTATTTACGCCTCAGCAATCTGCTGTGGAAAAAAGGGCAAAAGAAGGAGGCTGGCGCACTTCTTGAGAAAGGTTACGGACTAAATAAAAATTCCCTGCCGCTGATTTCGGCTTTGGCGCAGGTTTATCTTGCCGAGCAACAATATGATAAGGCCATCTCCCTCTGCGAAAAGAGGATCGCGGAAAACCCGCAGGATGCCTTTACCTATAATCTGCTGGGCCGGGTCTATCTGACCCGCAAGGATTTCGGCCCTGCGGAAAAGGCCTTTGCCAGGGCCATTGAGCTGAACCCGGAATGGCTTACCCCCCATAACAGCATGGCGGCCCTCTATGTTTTGAAAGGCAAGCCTGAGGAGGCCATTGCCAAATTCGAACAGGCGTTGACGGTTGATCCAAACAGAGCGGAAACCTATCTTTCCCTTGCCATGCTCTATGAGCAGACCGGGAAATATGACCAGGCCATGGCCGTCTATGAGCGGGCATTGGCCAAAAATGACAAATTCTGGCCGGCGGCAAACAATCTGGCCTTCCTGCTCAGCGAATACGCCGCCAGTCCGGAAAATCTGGAAAGGGCCTTGAAGCTCGTTCAGCAGGCCCAGGAGGTACGGCCCAATGAGCCTGAGCTGATGGACACCTTGGGCTGGGTGTACTATAAAATGGGCAATTCCCTTCGTGCGGCGGAGATAATAGGCCAGGCGCAGAGCGCGGACCCGACAAACGCTGTTTTAAACTATCACCTGGGAGTAGTGCTTGCCGGAACAGACCGCAAGGAGGAGGCCCGGCAGCATCTGCAGGATGCGGTTAACAGCGGGCAGAATTTTATCGGTATCAACCAGGCACGGGAGTTGTTAAAGAGCTTGCGGTAACAGACGCGGCCTGGCATAAGGCGCCGTTACGAAATAACTTGTCCTTTTATAACTATTTCGTTACGGCTCCTTATGCCGTTCTAGACATTCATATGGCCATGTTATTTATTTACAATGGCTTAGCGTTGCGCCAGAATTTCCTTGTCACCGATAACCTCACTATGCTAAATCAGGTCTGTCTGTTCCGCGCCTGACCATTCTAAGTTTTTAATGAGGAGTGCGATGAAAAAATTGCTCAGTTTGATGTGTGGTATCTGTCTGTTGATGTTTGCCGTTGCGCCATTGTGGGCTGCCGAGGAGACTCCCCTGCTGGCAGGAGAGCCATATCTGATAGGTGCCGGGGATGTGCTGGATATTTCCGTATGGAAGGATGAGGCCCAGACCAAAACCGTGGTCGTACTGCCTGACGGCACCATTTCCTTTCCGTTGATCGGTGAGGTCGTGGCGGAAGGAAAGACTGTTTCCCAGCTCAAGGATGAAATCAGGCAAAAGGTGTCCCATTTTGTCCCTGATCCGGTACTGACGGTAATCGTGCATCAGGTAAACAGCATGCTGATCTATGTTGTCGGCAGGGTCAATAATCCGGGCCGTTTTCTGCTCAGCACCAATGTGAATGTGCTGCAGGCGCTTACCATGGCCGGGGGGCTTAATCCCTTTGCCAAGCGCGATAAAATTACCGTTATGCGTGAGGAGGCGGGAGACACGAGGATTTACAAATTCAATTATGACGAGGTTGCCGCCGGCGAGAATCTGCAGCAGAATATCAGGCTCCGCCGCGGAGATGTGGTTGTGGTCCCATGAGAAGTCTTCCTGCTCTCCCCCTGCTCTCCTTGCTGCTGCTGGCTGGCCAGGACGGCCTGGCTGACGATTTTAGCGTCATACCCAAGGCCTCGATTCGCGAAGAGTATAATGACAACATCTTTTTCAGTGAGGATACCGAGAAGGATCCCGCGCAGGATGATTTTATTACTACCGCGTCGCTGGGACTGGAAATGCGGGAGCGCACGGAATTGCTGACGGCAAATCTGGCAACGCGGATTGACGGACTGGCCTATGCAGATTACAACGAGTTAAACGACATAGAAGAGTATTATAAAGGGAGCCTCGCGTATCAGCTGACCCAGTTCTTGAAACTGTCTGCTGATGCCGGTTACTCCGTCGATTCCCGTGCGGATCGCGATCTAGATGTTACCGGCTTCACCAGCGATGTCGACGTCAGGAGGCGACAGGACTACGCCTGTGCCGCTGATTTTCAGGCCTCGGAAAAAACCTCTCTTTTCACCTCGTACTCTTATCAGGACGATCAGTTTGAAACAAATGACATGGACGAGTTCACCGGGCAGAATGTCCTGGCCGGCCTGACCCGCAGTCTAGACTTGACGAAACCAACCGCAGCCAGGCTCTATGGACGTTATAGCCATTATGATTTTTACAGCTCTCTGGTGGATAATTACAGCGTGACCGTTGGCTTGAGCCGGCAGTTCAGTGAAAAATTAAGTTATGTTTTTGATATCGGCCCCAGGTATACTGAGGGCAGCGATAAGAGAACGAGCGATACCGCATACGACAGCGGTTTGGGCGGACAGTTCACCCTGACCTATCAAGAGGAATTGACCACCGCGGAAATGAATATTTTCCATGAAGTGAGCGGATCAAGCGGCCGTGACGGCGCCACCGAGCGGACCGGCCTGGTCCTTGCCCTCAAACACCGCATCGGGGAGCGGTCTTCGGTGCGGTTGGGCATTGACAGTTACCTGAATAAGGCTGACCGCGATGCGGCTTTTGTCAGCGATTTCAATGAGCTGTCCACGACGCTGACTCCCTCGTTGCATTATGAGTTCAACCCGCTGATTTTGTGTGAGGCGTCATACCGCTATACCGTTATTGAGGACCGGGAGGCTGATCACGAAAGACATCGCAATCTGGTGTTTGTCAAGTTGACCTATAAATATCCTGTCGTTGAGTAGGGGATGGCTTGAGCGGCCTTATCCAGCCCAATGACGATGAAGATCTTTAGTTATGCATACAGTTGAAAGGAGAGCAGATGGAAGAGCACGAAATGTCGCCGAATGATTATCTGGCGGTTCTGAAGCGTCGTAAATGGAGCATGGCTCTGCCGGCGCTCATTGTGATGCTGATTTCTGCGGCTGTTGCCTTGCTCCTGCCGCCGGTTTATAAATCTGTTTCGACAATTTTGATTGAAGAGCAGGAAATTCCCGCCAATTTCGTCATGTCCACGGTGACCAGTTACGCAGAGCAGCGCCTGCAGTCAATCCACCAGCGGATCATGAGCACCAGCCGTCTCCTGGAAATAATCACCCGTCTCGATCTCTACAAGGATTTGCGGGAAAAGGCGACAACGGAAGAAGTTATCGATAAGATGCGGGAGGATATCAGCCTTGATTACATAAGCGCGGAGGTTGTCGACCGGAAAACCGGTCGCCCAGCCACGGCCACCATCGCCTTTACCCTGTCCTATGAGGCCAAGGACAACCCGGCCACGGTGCAGAAGGTCGCCAATATCCTCGCCTCGCTGTTTCTCGAGGAAAACCTGCAGGTGCGCGAGCGGCAGGCCATGGAGGCAACGTCCTTTCTTGGGGATGAGCAGAAAAAGGTAAAGAAGAGTCTGGATGAGATTGAGCAGAAAATTGCCGAATTCAAGCAGGAGCATATCAATGAGCTGCCGGAAGTGCTGCAGGTGAATCTGCAGAGCCGCCATAACGTCCAGACCGCCAAGGAAAAACTCAGCGAACAGCTCCGATCGTTAAAGGAAAGGGAAGGAGGTCTGCTGTCTGAACTTGCCAACCTTTCCCCCAAAATGGAGATGGAGGACGTCAGACGGCTTGAAAGCCTGAAGCTTGAATTGACCAGCCTGGAGACGCGTTTTACTGAGCAGTATCCTGATGTGATTAAAACCAGACAGGAAATTGAGAAGCTCACCGAGAAGATATCTGCCGGAGAGAAAGGAAATCACGGGGCCATGCCTGATAATCCGGCCTACATCAATCTCTCCTCCCAACTCGCCAGTGTTCAGGCCGAGATAGATTCAGTGCGGCGGCAGTATGCTGATCTGCAGAAAAACGAGAACAATTTAAATAAATGGATTGAAGCAACTCCCCGGGTCGAGGAGACATATAATGCCCTTCTTTCCGAACGGCGGAACAGGCAGACGAAATTTGACGATCTGTCCCAGAAGCTGATGGAGGCCAATGTTGCCTATGGCCTGGAAAAGGATCAGAAAGGTGAACGTTTTACCCTGATTGATCCGGCAAGGTTGCCGGAAAAGCCTGATAAACCGAACCGGCTGGCCATTCTGCTCATCGGCATTGTTCTCGGTGTCGGGGCGGGAGTTGCCGGGGCAGCCTTGATGGAATTCAGTGATCAATCGGTGCGCAAGTCGGAAACCCTGGTCAGGGAAACATCTTTTCCGGTACTGGCGGCCATTCCGCGGATCAGCTGCGCAGAAGACATGCAGCAGCATGAGTTCCGCAGGAGATGGGTGGTTCTGCTGCTGCTCGGTGTCCTGCTGGTTGCCGTCCTGGCATTTCATTTTCTCGTCATGGACCTGAATGTTTTCTGGGCCAAACTGATGCGCCGGATGATGTGAAGTCGGCCGGAGTCAGCGAGCATGCCCATGCAAGAGACAGTATAGTCGTCTGAAGAGGCTATGACCTCGGATGTAACATTCTTCATTCCGGCCAGGTTGGATGGGCCGGCTTAAGAGATGGATATATGAAACTACGAAAAGCCCTTGATAAAGCAAATAAGGAACGGCAGGAAAATTTTGGGGATGCGCCTGAAGAGATGGATGAACTGCAGGGCTTTGATGGTGACGTGCCGGAACCTGTTGCGCCTCTGAAGGGTGGTGTCTGGCAGGCGCCCGTGTATTCAGAATCTGTGTCGGTGAGGCTTGATCCGCAAAAGCTGATAAAAAATCGCTGCATCTGTATTTCCTCTGATGCCCCGGAACTCGATGCATTCAAGGTGTTGCGGACCCAGATCCTGCAACGCACCAGAGAGCAGGGCATGAACACCATTATGGTGACCAGCGTCAAGCCGGGAGAGGGGAAGACGGTGACCGCCATCAATCTGGCCCTGACCTTTGCCAGGGAATATCAGCAGACGGTCCTGCTGGTTGACTGCGACCTGAAAAAACAGGATATCCACCATTATCTTGAATTTTCCAGCGACAGGGGCCTGATTGACTACCTGGAATATGACATGCCTTTAAAAGACTTTATCATTTGGCCGGGAATTGAGAAACTGACCCTGATTTCCGGGGGCCGAACCGTATCGGACAGCACGGAGCTGCTCGGTTCGCCGAAGATGAAGAAGTTGCTGGCGGAAATGAAAAACCGCTATGATGACCGTTATGTTATCCTTGACGTTCCGGCAGTCCTCGATGGAGCTGATGCCATGGTTTTTGCCCCGCTGGTGGACGGTATTGTCATGGTGGTGGAAAAAGGCGTCACATCGCTCAGTGATGTCAAAAAGGCTGTGGAGCTGATGCCCAGGGAGAAATTCCTCGGCTTTGTACTCAACGATCGTAGCGGGGCGTAACCGTTATTTATTTGCTGGCATGCAGGCCGGCAATTGATGCCGACGCTCTCTTATCCATCTTTACTTTCCGGCAAAGCCGCTTCCGCCTATGTATGAAAAGTTTTACGGTCTTTCCGAAAAACCGTTCCATATTGTCCCTAATCCCCATTTTCTCTATCTCAGCGCCAAGCATCAGCATGCCCTGACCTATCTTGAGTACGGCATCCGCGAGGGGATGGGCTTTATCCTGCTCACCGGGGAAATCGGCACCGGCAAGACAACCCTTATCCGCCATATGCTGAATCACATCGAGGCGGAAATCGAGGTGGCGGTGATCTTTAACACTAATGTAACCGCCAACCAGCTGCTCAGTCTGATACTCCAGGAATTTGAACTGGAAGCCGATGGGGCGGATAAGGCAAGAAATCTTGACCGGATCTATCAGTTTCTCATCCAAAAATATGCAAGGAGGAGCCGGGTTCTGCTGATTATTGATGAGGCCCAGAACCTGTCGGACGAGGTGTTGGAAGAGGTGCGCATGCTTTCCAACCTGCAGGCCGATGACACCCTGTTGCTGCAGATCATGCTGGTCGGCCAGCCGGAGTTGAAGGCCAAACTGAAAAGGCCCGGACTTGCCCAGCTCACCCAGCGTATCGCGGTCAATTATCACCTGATGCCGTTGAACAGAGAGGAGACAGGGGTCTACATCGCCTCGCGGCTGGAGAAGGTGGGAGGTGATCCTGAGCTGTTCAGCCAGGAAGCGGTGGAAGAAATTTACCGTGCCTCAAACGGTACGCCGCGCTCGATCAACCTGCTCTGTGATTCGGCCCTGGTCTATGGTTTTGCCGACGAGCTGCAAAGGATAGATAAGGATGTTGTTCTGCAGGTTCTTGCAGATAAAGGCGATCTTGCCTGGGTGATGGAACCCCAGGCTGCTGTAACGCCACTGCCTGCCCAGGATGAAGCCGTCCGCCACGAATTTGCCGAACTGGCCCAGCGGATGGCGACTTTGGAGAAGCAGGTGCAGGAGCTCCGTTTCCAGCTCTCCCTGCAGCATGAGGAGTTGGAAAGACATGGCGGGGGATTTAAGGATGAGATCGTCCGTCAGCTTACCGTTCAGCTTGAGCAGGAGCGCAAAAAAAGCGAGAAATTGCTGCTCGAGTACGGTCGGGTCAAGGAACGGCTGCGGTGGCTGGAAGGGGGCAGCGCCATGCCGCCGGACTCCGCCGCCACTGATGCCTCGGATGCCAAGCCGTCCGCTTCTGGTAAAAAGGCAAAAAAAACTTCCTGGTTTTCATTTCGTTTTTAGGAGCTGTTACGAAATAACCGCCTCATTTTTGAGCATTTCGTTACGGCTCCTGATGCCATCTCTGACAACAGACGATGTATTATTTTATTGCAACGGTTTAGCAAGCTTTCATGGGCTTTTCTCTTTCTTCTTCAACGCAACCAGGCGGCATTCCATTGCTTTTTCTGCCCGGCTGGGGTTTTGATGCCCGGCTGGTCAAGCTGTATCGTTTGTTTGCCGGCCGATGCCTGATTCTGCCCGAATCCTTTGTTGATCCTGCCTGTTTTGCCGTTGAACTGCAGGCCTTTTTGCAGAGCGAGAACATAGCAAAAATTGCCATAGTGGGCTGGTCCATGGGGGCCCAGATCGGGCTGGACTTCTGCCTGGCCCATGCCCATCTGGTGGCGCAACTTGATCTTGTTGCCATGCGCAGCCGCTGGCCGCCGCCAGAGATTGCCGCGATCCGCACCGCAATTGCTGCGGATTTGCCGGGATATATGCGGGGCTTTTACCGGAAATGTTTTTTAGGATACAAAAAGTCGTTTCATGATTTTGTTCTTGCCCTGCAGGATGATTATCTGCGGAAACTGGACAGGGAAATTCTTGTGGCAGGGCTTGATTATTTGCAGAACTTTACCCCCCCGGCCCGTGTGCCGGGGGCAGTCGCTGTGCGTATGATTCATGGCCGCCAGGATGTGGTGGCGCCAGTAGGGGAAATGGTGCGGCTTGCCGGCGCAGCCTGTGAAGTTTTTCCCCATGCCGGCCACATGGTGCTGCTTGACCTTCAGAAGAAACATCAGGATGACTGAAGAGAGAAAAAAGGCGATTTGCCGGCGTTTTTCCAAGGCGGCGGCAACCTATGACGAGTATGCCCTGGTGCAGAAGGAAAGCGCCGTCAGGCTTGCCACATGCCTGCCGGAGAATTTTTCTGCCGTCCAGATACTGGAAATTGGCTGCGGAACCGGCAATTATACGGCAAAGCTTGCGGCGCGCTTCCCCCAGGCGCATCTCACGGCCCTGGATTTTTCCGCTGCCATGGTCGAGCAGGCCGGCAAGAAATGTCTGGCCCATGCCGCCGTTTCTTTTCGGTGCGAAGACGGGGAGCAATTTCTGGCCCAAAACAGGCGGCAGTTTGATCTGATCACCAGCAATGCCACTATGCAGTGGTTTGATGATCTGCCCCGGGCCTTTTCCCATGTGGCACGAAGCCTCGCTCCAACCGGCATTTTTCTCGCCTCGCTTTTTGGCCCGCTAACCCTGCATGAGCTGGCGGCAGCGCTGGCCGAAGTTGTTGATGAATCAGCGCAATTGCCGGCCGGGCAATTCCCGGACGGGGTAAAACTCCAGCAGCAGCTTCGCCCATGCTTTGGCCGGGTGGAAATAGCGGAAGGCATCTACCGGCGGAGTTATTTGTCCTTGCAGGACCTTTTCCGCCACATCAGAAAAACCGGCACCGGCGGCTACCATTCCACCCTGCCGTTGTTGACCAGGGGCAGGCTGAAAGGACTTGATGAGTGGTTCTGCCGTCACGGAGGCTTTGCGGTGTCCTATCAGGTTTTTTTTGTCATAGCAGCCATGCCCAAACAGGAGCAAAAATGATGAGGCAACCCATGGCCGCCAATGCCGTCTTTATTACCGCAACCGGAACCGGGGTGGGGAAAACCCTTGTCAGCTCCCTGCTCCTCGGTTTTCTGCGGAAACAGGGGGTAAAGGCAGGGTACCAGAAATGGGTCAGCACCGGGGGCGCGATGCCCGAGGACCTGCTCTATTGCCTGCGAAAAAATGATATGGAGTTTGCCCGGGGGCAACTTGACCGCCAGGTTGTCTATCGTTTCCTCCTGCCGGCTTCCCCGCATCTGGCCGCTGAAAATGAGGGCAGGCAGATTGATCCCGGGCGCATAAATGAGGCATTTGGCCAATCTGCCAAAGAATATGATGTGCTGGTGGTGGAGGGGGTCGGCGGGGTGCTGGTGCCGCTGCGCCGTGATCTGCTGCTGGCGGATTTCCTCACCGGCCTGCAGTTGCCGTCCCTTATTGTGGCCCACAGCGGGCTGGGCACCATCAATCATACCCTGTTGACCATTGAGGCCATGCGGCAAAGGGACTTGCCCGTGCTTGGCGTGGTATTTTCCGATGAACAAGAGGGGATGGCGGTGGATGATCCGCTGGTGGCTGATAATATGCGGACCATAGCTGACATGGCCGGGGTGGAGGTTTTCGGCCGGTTGTTGCGCCTTGCTGATTACACCCTGCTAGAGAAGGCCTTTCAGCCGGTCGGGCAAGCGATCTGGCAGAGATTGCCTTGGCTGGCAGAGGCGCAGCAAAGATAGGCGAAGCGGCTCTGCCAGCTTTGTGTTGCCGAGGTTTTTCGCTAACCTCTTTTCTCCGGGACGCCGAGGGCCTTGAGGATCAGGCCCAGGGGGCAGATCTTCGAGAAGCCGAACTGCAGGAGATTGGCGCCGACAAAGGCGGTGAACCAGAGCCAGTATGTGCTTATGAAAACAGGGCTGGCCTCCACCCCCAGGGCTAGACTCAGCAGGATGAAAAAACCTGCAATGGCATGGATCCAGTCTGTGACAATCATGATGTTCTCCTTCCTCTTGTTTCACGCTGTGGGTGAGTTTTTTTAAAGACCAACCCCACTGCCTGGGCATTGGTGTTGTCCTGAAATCGGCCGGCACAAAGTAGAACCGTTAGAGCCGTAAAAGAAATTTCCTCCGATTCTCAGGTTATTTGTGGACTTCCCGTGGCGGTTTGCGCAGGTACTGCTCGGTAAAGATGGATGGATCAAGGGCAAGATCATAGGTGATATTGGTAAATTCCGTAACCGTTTCACCGCCGCTGGTGAAATCCTGCACCCTGGATTTGGTCACGGTGGGATGACCCTGGATATCCTCGACTTCCAATGCCTCAATAACCCGGTATGGCTTATCTGCCTTGTCGGCGTATTCCGCCTTCATGGGCAGATAGGTCTTTTTGTCAATCCAGAGCCGGTAGGAAGAAAACTCCACTGAAACGGGATCCTTCGGGGTATTCTTCACAATATAAAATTTTTCCCCATCTTCCTGCAGCGCATGGTTGTCATCGTTGACGCGGCGGCCGGTGATATCTTCATAAAAGCAATGCGAGCCCATGAAACTGGTCCGTTTATCCGAGGAGGCAATCCTTTTTACCTCATCAAGGTCGGGGAGGTACAGCCAGCGGACATCATCTTTGTCCGTATATTTGTGGACGAGCAAAACGGTTTTGCGGATATCGCCGGGCTTTCTGAAGAAGACATAGAACTGCTGATTGCCGCCATCCTTGTCATCACGGCGCAGCATGACAAATTCCCGGTTCCCGGTTCGGCCCTGGGAGTCTGTAATGGTCATGGCAACAAGCGCTTTGCCGTCTTTGCCTGCATAATAGGCAGCCTTATTGGCCTTATCTACGATCTCATCAACATTCGGCGCAGCATATGCCCATGTTGCAGCAGAGAAGAAAATGGTTGCCAGGGGAAGAAAGGAAAATTTCTTGTTCATCATTGGTGCTCCTCTGTTAATTTGTCTTTCGTTGTTCATTTTTGAAAAGCAATTTTTGCTGGAGTGTCAGGATCGCCCGGGGCAATGGCCAGGGGGCAAGGACCTGGGATGTGTTTGCCTGCTTCTGCAGCGGTCATTTAACCGGAAGCGGGTGGGAACGGGGCAGTCGCTAACCGATGGCCTCCTGGCAGAAAAGAGTGCGCAGGATTTGCATCAGCTGCAGGATGCGCGGGTCATTAATGCGGTTATAGATAAAGTTGGCGTCTTTGCGGAAGGAGATAATCCCCTGGTTGCGCAATATGGACAGATGCTGTGAAACATTGGCATTTGTTGTCTTTACTTCTGCGCGGAGATCGCCCACGGTCATTTCCCGGTCCTGCAGCAGGCAGAGAATTTTCAGTCTGATGGGATGGGACATCGTTTTCAGCAGTCCGGCAATGGATTCAATATGTTCAGTTTGCATTGGCTAGCCGATAATGAAATGTTTAATTAGCTAATTTTATTTCTTTTTGGTGGCCCTCATGTAAAGAGTGGGCTTTTTAGAAAATCATTATATGCTTAAGCTTACTTTGGTGTCCAGCCCAAGTTTTAATTTTTCAGCAGCATTTCCCTGGTAGATGCCGATCTCGAGCAGGTCACGGCTGCCGAATAGGGCAACCGGCCTGTCAATGGCCACCGCACTGTACGCCGTGGCGACCCCGTGGATTGTCAATGCGCCAACCCTCACCCGCAGGTTTTGAAAGTTAGCGGAACAGAATCGGCTGGCGACCTCTCTGCTGATATTGGTGATGAGGTTGCCGAAGTGGTCGATGTCCGTCACCGTCCCGCACAGGGTGGTGCCGCAAAGTGAGGGAGCCGGCGAGGCAAGGCTGACCAGTGATTCCCGGGCGATTTCAGGTCCGGTGCCGTGGGGCGGGAAGTTGCAGGCAAGATGGGCCGCCACCGGGGCGAAGATATCCCGGCCATGAAAGGTGTGGCTGACCGGTGCAAGAAACAGGTCGCTGTTGCTTACCGCGTAAACCTTGCCGGTTTGCGGGAAGAGAAGACTTGTCACACCGTTATCCGGCGCCAAGAAAAGATGGCCGCGGGCTTCGCGCAGGATGATGCGGCGGCTGCCGCCCACCCCTGGGTCAACCACCACAACATGGATGGTGCCCGGCGGGAAATAGCTGAATGCCGAGGCAATAATCTGTGCCGCCTGCCGTACATCCTGGGGCCTGATACCGTGGGTGATATCCACAATCCTTGCGGCAGGGCACCTGCTGTAAATAACTCCTTTCATAACCCCGACATATTCGTCGCGTAAGCCGAAA
This sequence comes from Thermodesulfobacteriota bacterium, assembly GCA_040755455.1. Lineage (GTDB taxonomy): Bacteria > Desulfobacterota > Desulfobulbia > Desulfobulbales > SURF-16 > SURF-16. The sequence continues at coordinate 18,917 of JBFMAY010000018.1, forward strand.
TCTGTGGTTAATGTTATCAGCGGCGTCATGGTCTGCGGTTCCTGTCATTGGGCCAGCCGGCTTACCCCGACAAGTTGAACCTGGCCGTGCAGTTTGGTCCGGTATTGTCTGAGGGCATCAAGGGTTGCCTGGTGCGGGTGACCGATGGCGATGGCTGACCCTCTCTGCCTGGCAAGACTGATCAACGTATCGAGCTGTTTCATCACCTGCTGCGCGTTCTGGCTGTTGTCGATAAAAATATCCCTCTGGGCTGTTTTCAGCCCCATCTCTTTTGCCATGGCAAAACCGACTGATCCGGCTGAGGTGAGGCTGTCCAGGAAAAAAAGATTGTTCTCCTTGAGCAGAGCAAGGCACGCCCGCATGGCGGCGCGGTTCTCGGTGAAGCTGGAACCCATGTGATTGTTGACGCCTATGGCATGGGGCACTGCGGCGATATCCCTGGCAAGGGTTGCCTGGATTTGCTTGCCGCTCATGCGGGTCAACAGGGCGCCGGTACCCGGGGTCCATTTGCTGTCCTGTGGTTCCATGGGCAGATGGAGAAGAATATCCCGGTTTTTTCGCCGGGCCTCGGCCAATTGGGTGGCGGTGTTGGGGCCGAAAGGCAGAAAGGCAAACGACAGGTTCAGATCAAGGGCGAGGAGGTCGGCGCAGATGCCATCCTTAAACCCCATGTCGTCAATGATGATGCTGACCAGGGGCAACGGAACGGCATTTGGCGATTTTTGGGCAGGAACCGTGGTGGCCGGGGGCGAAATGGCAGGTTTCTCAGGCACAACGGCCGGCCTTTTTTGTGGGACCGTGGCCAGCGGCGGGGAGAGACGCTTGATGGTGCCCGGCCGCAGCAAAACAAGATAAACGGTGGCCCCGATGCTGCACAGCACGAGCAGAAAAAGGGTAATCCACAGCAGCGGGCCCTTTTTGCCTCGTTTTTTTCTGGCAGTTTTTTTTCTGGCCATTTATTTCTGCCGGGTGAGCACGTAATGGGCCAGTCCTGACAGGATCCGGCGCGATTGGCAGTCGGGGAAAACGGCAAGTGCTGCTAATGCCGCTTCGACCAGCGCCTCAGCCCCCTGCCTGGCATAGGCGAAGCCGCCGTATTGTTCAATAACCTCATGCACCTCATCGATTTTTTCCGCCCGCACCGCGGCATCTCCCATGAGCAGATCCATCATGTGATCGCGCTCCCCGCCCGCACAGTTCTGCAAGGCATGAATCAAAGGCAGGGTCATCTTGCCTTCGACAAAATCGTTGCCGACGGCTTTGCCGGTTTTATTGGGATCGCCCTGGTAATCGAGGAGATCATCAATGACCTGAAAGGCAAGGCCCAGGGCATCGCCATAGCTGCGCAGGGCCTGCTGGTGCTCGTTGCCGCCTTCGGCAAAATAGGCGCCGACCTCGCAGGCCGCGCTGATGAGACAGCCGGTTTTGCCGCGCAGCACGGCAAAATAATTTTCCTCCGAAAGATTGCGCTCCTGCACGGTCTGCATCTGCCGGAATTCGGCCTGGATCATGGCTGCGGTGGCGCTGCCGATGAGCGAGAGGGTATGGGGGTCACCCACGGTGCCTGCCATGGTCATGGCCCGGGTGTGCAGAAAATCACCGGCCAGGATGACTTGGGTGTTGCCCCAGACGCTGTTGGCCGAGGGTTTGCCCCGCCGTTTGCCGGCGTTATCAATCACATCATCATGCAGCAGGCTTGCCCCGTGGAGAAATTCAAAAACAGCGGCCAGCCTGTACAGATTGACCGGCGGGGTCAGCTCATCCTCTGCCGCCAGCCCTTCGGGCATGCGGGCAAAGGCGCACAGCCGGGCCGCCAGCACGGTCAGGACCGGCCGGATCCTTTTGCCGCCGTTGAAAAGGGCATATTCCAGAATTTGCTGAAGCCTTGCATCGCCGCATTGAGAGATCTCACTGCGCATGGTTGCATTTATTTGCTCGATATCCGGTTGCAGCAGGCTGAGCAGTTCATTTTTATCCACATTGTTCTCCTGTCTCTGAAGGGGTTTTGCGTAAGGGCGGTTCGCCAACCGTCCCTGTCGGCACCGTATTTTCCTGAAAAAAACCGGATACCTCCTCAAGGGTTCTGATGATCGGGCTGTCAGGCAGGCTTTTCAGAAAAAGACGGCCATAGTGTTTGCTGAACAGTCGGACATCCAGAATGGCCAGCAGGCCGGAGTCAGTGGATGAGCGCATCAGCCGGCCAAGCCCCTGGCGCAGGGTCAGGATGGCCCTGGGTATCTGGAAATCCACAAAGGGATTGCCGCCCGCTTCCCTGATTTTATTAATCCGGGCCATGATAACAGGATCATTGGGAACTTCAAAGGGAAGCTTGTCAATGATCACGCAACTCAAGGTTTCACCCGGCACGTCCACCCCTTCCCAGAAACTGGCAACCGCCAGCAGAACGGAATGGGTTTCGTTGCTGAAACGGTCAAGCAGGGTCTGTTTCGGCGCGCTGCCCTGCATGAAAATCGGGAAAGGCAGCCGCTCGGCGAGATAGTGAAAAACGTACTGCATGGCCTTGATGCTGGTAAAGAGCACCAGGGCCCGGCCCCGGGATGCCAGCAGGATGTCCAGGATGACGTGCTGCAGTTCTTTTAAGAAAGCAGGGGCGGCAGGTTCAGGCATAGTGGCCGGGACAAACAGCTTGGTCCGCCCGGCGTAGTCAAACGGCGAGGCCAGGCACAGGCTTGTCGTTGTTGCCGGCAGACCGAGCCGTTCGAAAAAATAGCTGAAGTTGCCCCCGGTGGTCAGCGTGGCGGAGGTGAAAACAACTGTTTTGACCTCAGGGAATAACGATTTTTGCAGATCCTCGGCAATTTCTATGGGCGAGGCTGCAATGGCAACCGTCTTGTCGCGCCGCTCATACCAGTATACGGAGGAACGGCGCTGCTGCCCGGTAACGATCTGCAGATTTGCCAGCAGCTCCTGGGCCCGGCGCTGCATGCCGCTCCATATGTCGCTGCGCTGCGCCTGGGCGTCAAGCCGCGCGATGAGACCGGACAGGGATTCTGTCAGCAGCAGACACTCTTCCTCCCAGTTGCTTATCTTTTCCGCGGCCTCATTGAGGGGAAACCGGCCACGCTCCTCGGGGAATATGCGCAGGAAACGGACTGCGCTGCTGGCCAGTCCCTTGGCTGCGCTGGCAATTTTTGCAAGGGATTGATCAATAACGTTTTCCTGCAGCAGTTTTTCAAGATCCTGGGCCAGGTCAAGCAGCTGGAAGTGACTGACACTGTGGCCGAAATAGCGGGTGGCGATATTTTCGATGTGATGGGCCTCATCGAAAATAACCGATTCATATCGGGGCAGAACCTCGGCAAAGCCGAAACGCCGCAGGGCGAGATCCGAAAAAAAGAGATGGTGGTTGACGATCAACAGCTGGGTGCGGGCCGCTTTTTTGCGCAGCTGGTTGATGAAGCAGTCGGCACTGTCCGGACAGCTGGTCCCCAGACATTGACTGGAGGTGGCGCTCACCTCCCGCCACAGGCTGGAATGGTCGGGCAGCCAGTCAAGTTCGGCTCGGTCGCCGGTGTGGGTTGTGGCGAGCCAGCCGGCAACGGCGTCCAGATGATCGTTGTCGAACAGGGGCAGCTGGGGGGAGTTATAGAGCTGATGCCAGCGGTAGAGGCACAGATAGTTTTGCCGGCCCTTGACGCAGAGCGCGGAAAGCTGCGGGGCAATATGTTCTTTGATAAAGGGGATCTCTTTGTTGAGAATCTGCTCCTGCAGGTTCAGGGTGCCGGTGGAAATCACCACCTTCTGGCCGCTCAATGTGGCCGGCACAAGATAGGCGAGTGTCTTGCCGATGCCGGTTTCCGCCTCCACGGCAAGCATGCGGTCCGGGGGGGTGGACGTGGAAAAAGAGTCATCCACGGCAAAACTCTGGGCCACGGCCATGGCCATGGTCAGTTGTCCCGAGCGGGCTTCAAAGCCGGGCAGCTTCCTGCTGAGAATGCCCCCGGCAGAGAAAATTTCTTTGGTTTTATCAAGAAGTTCATCCATGCTGATGTCAATCCTGCATGCTACATAACCGCAATAGGATAAAGATACAAAGAAAAAATACTTTGTATCTGAGCAACTTATGACTAGAATAAAAGAAAAATGAGGAGGTGGGATTATGCAAGTGAAAAAAATTTTGGTGCCGGTTGATTTCTCGGAAAATTCCAACCGTATTATCCAGTACGGGGCGTATGTGGCCAAACAGTTTGGCGCGGAGATGGAGGCGATTTTCGTTGCCCAGACCTTTCAGGACTATTCGGAGTTTTTTGAGCCCCATATGCCGGTTATCCAGTTCGAGGAAGATCTTATCGCCAGTGCCAAGGAGAAGATGAAGTCCTTTCTGGCGGAATCACTTGAGCCTTCGGTGGTTTGTCGCGGGGTGGTCATGGCCGGCGATATTGCCGAGACGATTCTCGACTATGCCAAGGAGCAGCAGGTGGATTTAGTCGTCATGGGAACCCATGGCTACAAGGGACTGGAAAAGGTTCTTTTCGGCAGTATTGCCGAAAAGGTGGTCAAAAGGTCGCCGTGCCCGGTATTGACGATTAACCCTTACAGGTAGATTTTCTGCTTGATTTCAGGGCAATGATCCCCATGGGGCTGCCAGTTGCGGCCTGGGGCTGAACCGTTGTTTTACAGACATGGCCCAGTAGGCGCGTCAGGCTCTCGTTGCAGAGATACACTTCAAGATGGGGCTCAGCGGGGCAATTTCCCCCTTGCCCTGGCTTGGCGGCGGGTTGGCCCCATGCCATGCAGCCGTTGAATATCTTAGTCCATGCCGCGGCAAGAACAGAGAAGTTCTTCAGGGTATCCGGCGTTGCGCCCTTTGCCGCTGTATCTGCCAGCAGAGAGCTGAATCCTGCCAGGGTGTCTTGCGCCTCCTCCCTGAATGCCGCCCTGGCATGGAGATAGGCCTCAAGTTCCATTTCATCACTGGCGGGCAAAGGGATACGAAAGAGGCGCACCGGCCTCTTTTGTGTCAATGTCTCGTTCGCATCAAAGAGAAGTTCAGCCGCATCACTCTGACCGCTGACCAGGATTGGGTAATTGTTGCGCCGTCTGTCGGCCAGAAAGAGTTTTGCCCAGGCCTTGACAAGAATTTCCGGCCTGACCGGCAACCGGCTTTCCATTTGCTGGAAAGGGGCAAGAGAGAATGGGATTTCCGGTTCACCTTTCAGAACCTCAAAAAGTTCCAGCTCTTTGCGGGAAATCGCTGACAGTTCCTTTTGTAACTCCTGCTCCTCCTGATAGAGGATTTCTGCAAGCTTGAGCAGCAGGCGGGCCTCCCACAGGCCTTCTGTGGCGGCAGCCTGGGCCATGGTATCATCTGCCGAGGGTTTGCCGCCAATTGCCTGAATCAGGCTTTTAACCGATTGTTCGTCGCGTTTTCGCGCGTTTTCTGCAGTAATGGCGGAAAGGTGGCCGCTGTAAAATTCTGCTTCATTTCCTTTGAGCTCTCTGATAAGTTGTCGGAACCGGTCCAGGTCGCCCTGAAAGGGGACCGGCGCATATCCTTCACAGAGCTTGGACGCTGTCTCATCTGTGGTTGATTCGTCAGCTTCTGCAGCAAGGTAGTTGCAGATTTTGTCAAAGAAAACGAGTTCCTGGCTCACTTGCCGGGTGCTGATCGAGGTCTGGGGAAAATACAGGGCAGTTAATGGCGGCATAATCTATATAAAAAGTCTGAAATTGGCTGGTTGCGTTAAAAGTCATTGCCGCGAAAAAAATGTTGTGACAATAACCCAATGTACTGATTTGCACTTTACGCTGCTCTTTGTATTTTGGCAAGAGTGGTAAATCGTTGTAATGCAATAACTGAAAAATCGCCATACTGTTATCGACAAGGGGCAGGAACGAAATGGTTGGAGAGGAAATGGTTATTTCGCAACGGCCCCTAAACCTTAAAACGGCATGAGTCTCATGAGCACAAAAGAAAAAATTTCTCTGTTTCTGCTTATCGCTGTTTATCTGCTGGTTACCGTCAGATATTTCCCGAACCGGCCAATGGAAACCCTTGCGGCCACGATGAGCCATCTGCTTGAATCCGTTCCCTATATTATTGCGGCGACCATAGTGGTGGTTTCGGTGATACAAAAGGTGGTCGGGCAAAAAATGCCGCGCAACAGCATAGCCAGAATCTATCTGACCTTTGGTCTGATTGCCGAGTTTTTCTTCGGCATGTATCATTATCTCAATCAGGGGCAGATATAGCGGAGTAAGAGTGCCTGAAGCGCGTAAGATGTCTAAAGTACTTGAAGTTGCGGTACTATCTGATTAGATATTTTCATTAATTTTAGGCATGTTAAGTACTGCAAGTATTTTAGGCACTTCAGAGATTATTTGACGGTCACCGGGTATTTGTGCTTCAGTTCTTCAACCAGTTGCTTTAATGCCTTTTCGTTGCGGTCGGCTTTGAGCCTGGCCTCGATTTCTTTACTGACCTGCTCCAGGGGCAGTTTTTCCGGCGCCTTTCTGTCCAGGACATGGATCAGATGCCAACCGAAACTTGTCTGCACCGGCGGGCTGGTTTCACCGGGCTTGGTGGAAAAAGCCGCGTCTTCAAATTCTTTGACCATCTGCCCCCTGCCGAAATAACCGACATTGCCGCTCCTGTTTTTCGATCCCGGATCTTCTGAAAACTGTTCGGCAAGCGTGGAAAAGGACTCGCCGTTTTTCAGTTTATCCTGAATCATCTCAATGGATTTTCTGGCCTTTTCCTTGTCTTCCGCGCTGGCATCCGCCTCTGTGCGGATGAGGATATGCTGGGCCTGCACCTGTTCGCCCTGTTCGAATTCGCCGCTGTTTTTCCCGTAATAGGAAGCGATTTCTTCCTTGGGGACAGGCGCCTGGATATCAAGACGTTTGCTGATGAGCGTTTCCACCAGCACCCTGTTTTTCATCTCATCAATTTTAAGCATTACCAGGGGGTCCTGGTCAATTTTGGCGGAAAGTGCTTCCTGGACGATGAGGTTGATTTCAACCCAGCGGTTGATCAGCTCTTTTTTCATCTGGTCATTGGAGCGCAGCATGACCTGAATCTGGGGGGGCATCAGGTCGATCATCATGTCAAGCCGGGAGGATGTCAGTCTGCTGTCACCGACCTGGGCCAGAACGTCATCGGGTTTGGGAAGATTTTCCGCCATGAGCAGGCTGGGCGAGAACAGCACGAAGAAAGTACCGATGAGCAGAATTTTGCGTGTAAACATGAAGACCCCTCAACAAAGTATGGAAGATGGCGATTGAAAATCAGGACGAAAGGCCAGCTGCAACCATTCAATCACCTGATGAGACTGTTATTTTCATGCAGCCCGGATGGTGCGGTGGTGTTTGGCAGCAGAAGGGACTTTTTGCCGAGCAGGGTCCCCGGGTTGGTCACCGAATTGCAGCCGGTTTGCACCAAGTCCGCCAGGATGGCCCCGAATTTCCGTAAGCCTGAATCAACAGGACCGTTTGGGGTTCTGATTCTGACATTGCCGGGGGCGAAACGGAGGTTGGCCAGTTTGGTCCCGGCTCCGAGATTAACCTCGTTGCCCAGTATGCTGTCGCCTAGATAGGCAAAGTGTCCGGCCTTGGCATCGTCCATAAAAATGGAGTGTTTCACTTCCGTGACATGGCCGACGACACATCTTCTGCCAATCAGGCAGTAGCCACGCAGATAGGCGCCCTGTCTGATTTCCGTCATGTCGCCGATGATGGTCGGTGAGGCGATAAAGGCGCCGGGCTCCACTTTTACCCCTTTGCCGAATTGTATCTTGTCGCCGACCAGGACGGTTCCCGCCATGATGACGCTGGCTCCGGCAAGCAGCTCTTTGCCCCTGAACACCTTCAGCTTGCCTTTGGTGGCGTCTCCGTACTCGATTGTCAGCCCATGCCCATCCAGGAAAACATTATCATAGTAGACAAGGGTTTTGAGCAAAGGTTCGTTTTTTTTTATATCATCCGGCAGGGCAGGATAGTGCAGGCTCTCCATATAGGATTTAAGTTTTTTGAGCCCGTCCCAGACGTATTCGGCTGAGGAAAAAATTTCACCGTGTTCAAAGAGGGAGAGGTCGAAAAAAGAGGCTGGGTTCAGCATAGGATCATGTCATCTCCATTGGTATTTAAGGTTTTTTGCCATGGCATATAATGGAGCAAATCGCAATTAAGTTCAACAGATTTTCTATAAAAAGACGGCGGCAGGCATTGGCTTTACTTGACTTAACAGGGCGCAATGTTTAGTGTAAAAACCTTGGCAAAAATGGTAGAGTAGTGACGTTATGTCAGCTTTATTGACTGGCATCTTACTTTTTATAGGCTGAAGGGAGGTATCCTGTGCAAAATGATGATCAGATCCATCACGACAAGGATGAAATGACAGACATTGAAGAGCCGGAAATCCCGGAGATATTGCCGATGATGGCTGTTAGGGATGTGGTCATCTTCAATTATATGATTATTCCCCTTTTTGTCGGAAGGCCGGCATCCGTCAATGCCATCCAGGAGGCCCTGGCCGGCGATAAGCTGCTGCTCTTGGTCACCCAGAAGGATTCCACCATCGATGAGCCGGGGCAGGATGATATTTACAAGGTGGGAATGGTCTGCATGATCATGAGGACCTTGAAGCTGCCCGATGGCAGGCTGAAAGTGCTGGTGCAGGCCCTGCATAAGGCACGGGTGAAAAAGATCGTGCAGGAAGTGCCCCATTTCACCGCCAAGGTGGAGCTTTTCCCTGAAGAAAAAAGTGCCCCAGTGTCGGTTGAAACCGAGGCGCTGATGCGGACCGTGCGGGAGCAGACCGAAAAGATCCTGTCGCTGAAGGGTGTTGTTTCCTCCGAGCTGATGGTCATTCTCAACGAAATCGAGGAGCCTGGGAGACTGGCGGATCTGGTGGTGTCCAACTTGCGTCTGAAGACAGCGGAGTCGCAGCTGGTTCTTGAAACGATTGAGGCCATTGACCGCCTGAAAAAGGTGGCTGAATTTCTCAACAAGGAACTGGAAGTTTCCACCATGCAGGCCAAGATCCAGTCCGAGGCCAAGGAGGAGATGGGCAAGACCCAGCGCGAGTATTTCCTGCGGGAGCAGCTCCAGGCGCTGAAAAAGGAGCTTGGCGATATCGATGACAAGTCGGAAGAAATCGAAGAGCTGCGGGTGAAGATCGAAAAGGCCAGAATGCCTTCCGGCGTCAAGAAGGAAAGCCTAAAGCAGCTGAAGCGGCTGGAAATGATGCACCCTGACGCCTCGGAGGCGACCATCGTCCGCACCTATCTTGACTGGATGCTCGATGTGCCCTGGCGCAAAAGCACCAAGGATTTTCTTGATCTGAAGTTGGCCCGGCAGGTTCTTGATGAGGATCATCACGGACTGGAAAAGGTAAAGGAGCGTATTCTCGAATATCTGGCGGTGCGCAAGCTCAACCGGGCAACCAAGGGCCCTATTCTCTGTTTTGTCGGCCCTCCGGGCGTGGGCAAGACCTCACTGGGCAAATCAATAGCACGAGCCATGGGCCGGAAGTTCTACCGCCTTTCCCTGGGCGGCATGCGGGATGAGGCCGAGATCCGCGGCCATCGGCGCACCTATATCGGCGCCATGCCGGGCCGTATCATCCAGGGGCTGAAGATTGTCGGCTCGAACAACCCCGTTTTCATGATGGATGAGATTGATAAGGTCGGATCGGATTATCGGGGCGATCCATCCTCGGCGCTGCTTGAGGTGCTTGATCCGGAGCAGAATTTTGAGTTTTCCGATCATTATCTCAATCAACCTTTTGATCTGTCCAAGGTCATGTTTATTACCACCGCCAATGTGATCGACACCATTCCCGGCCCGTTGCTCGACCGCATGGAGCTTATCCGTCTTTCAGGCTATACCCTGGAGGAAAAAATGGTTATTGCCAAACGCTATCTAGTGCCGCGGCAGCTGCAGCAAAATGGCATTCAGGACAAGTATTTCAGTATTGATGATGAAACCTTGAGCCTCATCATCACCAACTTCACCAAGGAGGCGGGCCTGCGCAATCTTGAACGGGAGATCGGCAAGGTCTGCCGCAAGGTGGCGCGACGGGTGGCAGAAGGCGGGAAGGGGCCTTACGCGGTTAACAAGCGAACCCTCAACAAATATCTCGGGCCGCCCAAATTCCAGCCGGAAGCGGAGATTGATGTTATTGATCAGCCCGGGCTGGCCACCGGTTTAGCCTGGACCGAGGTTGGCGGCGAGATTCTTTATGTTGAGGTTTCTCTGCTGAAGGGCAAAGGTGGCCTGACTCTTACCGGCCAGCTTGGCGATGTGATGAAGGAGTCGGCCCAGGCGGCAATGACCGTCTGTCGTTCCCGTCTGGAAAAGCTTGGCAAGGGTGAGAACTATTTTGATGAGATTGATGTCCATGTGCATGTGCCGGCCGGCGCCATTCCAAAAGACGGGCCGTCCGCCGGGGTGACGATTGTTGCTGCGCTTTATTCGGCTTTAATCGGCAAGAAGGTGCGGCAGGACGTTGCCATGACCGGGGAGATAACCCTGCGCGGCCGGGTGCTGCCCATCGGCGGCCTAAAGGAAAAGGCCCTTGCTGCCCTGCGCGCTAAAATCACCACAGTGATTATTCCCGAGCAGAACAAGACCGATCTGGTGGAGATTCCCAAGGATCTGCGGGATCAGATCAATTTTGTGCCGGTGAAAAATGTTGATCAGCTACTGGCCAAGATTTTTTGAGTATATTCCATTTCGTGATGCGGGATTGAGGTGAAAGACGGCGACCAGGGCAAGCAGGTTCATAGCGATGGACCTGCAACGTGGATAAGGCAAGGACGACGCCATTGGCGGAAATGGCTTGTCCTGGCCTTGCTTGTTGTTCTCGCCGTCCCGGTGGGTTATCGTCTGTGGGTGTCGTCATACGCATCTTCTGTGCCGCAATACGGCGGCGGCGGGCATGAGCCCATTGTTGTTTATATTCCCCCTGACAGCGGTTTTGCCGCGATCAAGCAAGCCCTGATTGACCGCCAGGTTATTGATGACGATATTCGTTTTGGACTGCTGGCACGCAGGATGGGTGCAGTCGGCAAATTGCAGGCCGGGGAATATTGCTTTACGGCGGATCTCTCCCATCAGGCAATTATTGAAAAACTTGCCAGGGGAGAGGTTTCCTATCGTCCGTTAACCGTTCCGGAAGGGTTCAATATCTTTCAGATTGGCGATCTGCTGGCAAGCGGTTTCGGTTATGATCGCAACGACTTTCTGCGCCAGGTGCAGGATGCGAAGCTTATTAAGTCGGTGGGGCTCGACGTCCCCTCTCTGGAAGGATACCTGTTCCCTGATACCTATTTTGTCACCAGGGGCCAGATGCTTAATGAGATTGTCGCCATGATGGTGCATCGTTTTAACAAGGTTTATAACGAAATTTCCAAGCAGAATCAGGGGGCCAGCCCGTCAGTACCCCAGGCTGTTTCTCGCCATGAAATTGTCATTCTGGCCTCTATTGTGGAAAAAGAAACCGCCCTGCCGGATGAACGGCCCCTGATCGCCGCTGTTTTTCTCAACCGGCTCAAAAACAATATGAAATTACAGGCTGATCCCACCGTCATCTATGGTATTGCTGATTTCAATGGCAACATCACCCGGCAGGACCTGATAACGCCTTCTCCTTACAATACCTATACCAAAACAGGGTTGCCGGCGGGACCCATCGCCAATCCGGGCAAGGAATCACTGGTTGCCGTGCTGCATCCGGCTGCTACCGGTTATTTGTATTTTGTCGCGCAAAACGATGGCAGTCATTTTTTTTCGAGTACCCTGGAGGAACATAACAGGGCGGTGATCCGTTTTCAGAAGCAAAGAAGATTGTCAGCCCAAGAACCAGCTATGGGGGAAAAACAGTGAATCAGTTATGGGATAACAGCATCATAATGTTTAAAAAAGTTTCAGGCGGAGGGTGGTAATGGCAAAAGCGGAATTGACGGACAGAAGGCTGCGCAATCAGCGCGGTTTTTCCCTAATGGAGTTGATGATTGTTATGGTCATACTTGGCCTGCTGGCCTCGCTGGTCGGCCCGACAATGTTTAAAAAGCTGGGCACGGCAAAGCAGAAAACAGCAAAGACCCAGATCGGCATGCTGATGGCGGCATTGGATGCCTACCGTCTGGATATCGGCCATTATCCTTCCCAGCAGGAAGGTCTCGACTCGCTGGCGGTCAACCCGGGTGAAGATAAATGGGATGGTCCCTATTTGAAGAAAGGGGTGCCGCTTGATCCGTGGGATAACGAATACCACTATCAGAACCCCGGTGAGCATGGGGAGGTGGATATCTATTCTCTTGGTGCTGACAACAGAGAGGGTGGGGAAAAGGAAAATGCGGATGTGGGCAGCTGGGAATAGCGCCCATGCGCTATTCCCAGGTTTTTTCTAGTCTTTGGTAGTATGACAGACGAAGCAGCCCTCGTCATTAGGTTGATTGGCGATCATTTCACTGTAATCCCAGCGCAGGATGTCCGGGTACTCTGATCCGTGCACCCGGTGGCAGGACAGGCACATGACAATGGCTTCATCTCTCTGGGGACTTGCCGGATCGATCCAGGCCACCGGCGACTGGAGCTCATACGCAGTCACCGGGTCGTACTGGGCGTATTCCCCTTCCTCGGGCAACACGATATCCGTCGGATGGCGCAGCCAGGTGTCGGCGCCTATTCCGTCAATGCTGTGAAATGTATTGTGACAGCCCGCGCAGTAGCTGGAGATGCCGTGTGTTTGCTTCAGCTCGAGGGTTCCTCCTTGGCCGATATCGTCCCGGTCCACCCCTGTGTAATAATTGTGATCATCATTTGCTGCGATATGGTCAGGGTGTTCCCATGAGGCATGTTCAACGCCTTCCACGTAGGCGCCAAACTGTTCATCATGGGAATTGAGAAAGCGATAGCGGTTGTTGTCCTGGTGGTGATAGACATTGTAATGGCAGCCCTGGCAACCGCCCCGGTCATCGTTCTGGCCCGTTGGCGCCACGGCAAGGGTGTTGTGACAGGAGTTTGCCGTGCCGCAGCGGTTATTGCCGGGCGCAGTAGTCAGTTTGGCGTCGTGTTCTGAGATGCCGTAGACATTGTGGCCGTAACCGTCATAGGTTTCGCCCCGAGAAACGTTGTAAAAATTGCCGCCGGCCAGGGCCTTGCTCGGGTATGCCCCAGTATTAAAGACAATGGGAATCCGGTTCTCGCCGATTTCAACAATGGTCTGGTCCGAGGTTGCAGAGTGGCAGCCGACACAATCGGCGATGAGCAGATAGCCCAGCGGGGTATCCGTAGCCACTCCAGAACTGAAAGTACCGTCGGCCGCCCAGCCGGCGCCTGACCCGCTGTGCGCGACCGCCGCGCCGTCCTGGGAATTATGCATGGTGTGACAGTTACCGCAGACTCCGCTTACTTTTGCTGTTGCATTGCCGACGGATAAGCTCAAGGCAAGGGAAAGAACCGAAAAAAGGAGAAGCCTCCTTTCTGTTAGAGAAATTTTTGTCATATGCGCCTCCGGTGCAAGTCTTTTTTTCTTGTCATTATTTGCTTCTGTTAGAGCCTGGCAGAGCGATTCGTTTGGCTGCATGGGTGGATTTTTCTCATCGTTTTTTGCGGCAAAGGCATAATTGCTGTTGTTGGAATGGTGAGGACTCAATTGTCCCTGCAGCGGTCGGAAAAAATGAAGTGAGGAACGGCAAAGAAAGAGATGTTCGAGGCAGGAACTGCCCGGCGGGAAATGGCCAGTAATGCTTATTGACGTACTGCCGCTGCAATCCTGGTTCCCCAATTGCCTCATCTTGTTGATCCTCTTTTTTGTCAGGAGATGGCCGTAAAAAATGCCGGGTCACTCATGATAACAAGGCAACCCGGCAGTCTTGGCAGGAAGATCCGCGGTTTTCCGTCCCCAGCTTACGCAGGGGTTAGCTTTATCTTGTTATGTGTCTCAAGTTTTAAAGTCAAAGCTTTGTTTACATATGTAAACGGAAAACGGGGGATATTCAATTGGGCAAATTGTCGCACTGCTGCTATTCTTCAGCTCCTTTGTGAAAGTCGATTTGAGATTGAGTGGGGTTCATGTCCGGATCGGCGATAATATTGATGGCAACGTTGTATTTTTCCTCGAGTTCGACAAGGTCAGTCCGTTTCTGATTCAGCATGTATTGGGCGATAGCCAGGGGAAAACGGCAGGTGATCCTCTCCGTCGTCTTTTTGATGGCGCCGGTCTGGATGCGGCGCAGCTGGGCCAGCGCCATGGTTTCCACCGAGCGAACCATGCCGAGACCCTGGCAGTGTTCGCAGACGATATAGCTTCCTTTTTGTACCGGAGGCCCCAGTCTCTGCCGGGAAATCTGCATCAGCCCGAATTTTGAGATGCGGCTGATATCCACCTTGGCCTTGTCATGTTTCATGCAGGCCTTGACCTGTTTTTCAACCTCCCGGATGTGTTTCTTGTCACGCATATCGATGAAGTCGACAACGATCAGGCCGCCCAGGTCCCGGAGGCGGAGCTGCCGGGTGAGTTCTTCCGCAGCCTCCATGTTGGCCAGAAAAATGGTTTCCTCAAAATTTTTGTCTTTTGAGGTGCGGCCGGAATTGACATCAATCGCCACCAGAGCCTCGGTGGGATTAATGACAATGGAGCCGCCGGAGGGAAGATTGACGGAAGGCTGGTAGATCTGCTCAATCTGCTCTTCAATCTGATAGAGGTTGAAGATGGGCCGGGCGCCTTTGTGCAGTTTGACCTTGGTCACCCGTTGTCTGGCCGGCAACAGGTTGAGAAAGTTGACCACCTGATCGTAAGTGATCAGGTTATCTACCAGTATTTCCTGGATATCATGGGTAAAATGATCGCGCAGGAAGCGGGCGGTGACATCTTGCTCTTTATAGACCAGGGCCGGGGCAGGCATGGTCTGGCCGCGTTTTTTGATTTCTTTCCACAGGTTGAGCTGATAGCGGATGTCCTGGAACAAAGCGGTTTTGGTGACATCCATGCTGGCGGTGCGCACGATGTAGCCGATCTCTTCGGGCAGATTAGCCGAGCTGACGATTTCCCTGAGTTTGCTGCGCAGGCTCTCGTCTTCAATCTTGCGGGAAATGCCATGGCTGTCGCTGCCCGGCATGAGGACCACATACCTGCCCGGCATGGAAAGATATGTGGTGACGCTTGCTCCCTTGTTGCCGGTGGCCTCCTTGACCACCTCGACCAGTACCTCCTGTCCCTTTCTGATGACCTCTTGTATCTTCAGGTCCTTCCAGTGGGTCGAGGGCGGGACATCCTTGCAGTAATATTCGGGATGGATGTCGCTGAAGGGCAGAAAGCCGTTGCGTTCAATGCCCATGTCGACAAAAACCGCCTGCAGATTGGGCTCAATGGCAGTAATGATACCCTTGTAGATGTTGCCCTTGGTCTGGGCGCTGGAAACGGTTTCCAGGTGAAATGAAGTCAGTTTGCCGTTATCAAGCAGGGCGATGCGGGCTTCCTCCGGCTCTTCGGAGTTGATGAGCAGCTTCAGGGCGGCGCCGCTGGATTTTTCTTCCTCATCCTCCGGTTGGGTTGCTTTATTCTGTTGGGGCGCTTTGTTTTTTGCCGCGTTAGTTTTTTTCGCCGGTGATTTTCTCGGCCGGGATCTGGGTTTTTTGGTAGGTGCCGGGGTTTCGGCCTTTTCTTCTTGAGTGGTCTCGGGTGTTTTTTCGTCGTTCATGATTTTCCTTCAGGTGGCAAACCTGCCTGAACAGCCCTGTCTGTGCGAGGGCTTGAGGATGCGTGCTGTTCAGGCGGCTGGCGATGTCTGGTAATAGATTTTTCCCCTATGCGCCGAATGAGCAATCTCACCGCTTTCCATCAGCTCTTGTAAAAGCCGGGCGGTTGAGTTGCTGTCTAGATTCAAGGCCTCGCAGATATCTATCTCGGTGCATGGGCGTCTTTGCAGCATTTCTAATAATTCTGTTTTTTTGGCTGATCGAGCATTGGCTCTCTTCCTTTTGCGGAAATCTGCTATAATTTCTATAGATCCGGGAAGCTGCCGGCTGATATCCTCCAGTTCGGCTTCCGTCAAGGGCTTGGCAAATCCCTCAAGCGGAGGACGTATTACGGTGTTCAGCTGGATTTTGGTCGGTTTAATATCGTTGAGGGCCTGCCTTAAGGCGGCAAGATCTTGGGCCGAGTCATTGGTGCCTTTGCAGAGAAGGATCTCAAGCCATAGTTCCCCTCTGAAATTTCGGGCAAAGAGACAAAGTCCCTCGATGATCTCCTGTAATTTTGCGCATTGCGCTGGTCTATTTATCTTACGAAAACTTTCCTCCCTGGCTGAGTCAAGGGATGGAATGACAATGTCGGCATGCTCGAGATCCCGTCGCACATCTTCCCGATAAAGAAGAGACCCGTTGGTGAGCACGGCAACCGGCAGTGCGGTTCTTGTTTTCAGGTGGTTGATGATTTCACCGAGTCCGCTGTGCAGAGTGGGTTCACCGCTTGCGGTGATGGTGAAAACGTCGTTTGGTTTCGCCTGACCGGGTGTTGCCAGAAAGGAATCTATTTCGGCAATGATTTCCGCGGTTGGGGTGTATTCCTTTCTCTCACAGGTGAAAATGGTGGTCGGCCCCACCTCGCAATAAATGCAGTTGAAGTTGCAGATTTTTGCAGGGAGGAGATCGATGCCCAGTGACAAACCCAAGCGTCGGGAGTTGACGGGTCCAAACAGATATTTCATTCAGAGAGAGCAGTATTCATGTTAACTTAATCTGATTTTTAAATTATATAGTTAAAAACAATCGCCATCAGTTGGCAAGAGAAAGTTTTGCCTTGACACGCTTTATTGCGAAACGTTAGTTTCAGAAGTCCAAATGAAATGGAATCGGATATCACTTTAATAAGGACACACTCATGCGGAGCGATGCGGTTAAAAAAGGATTGGAAAGGGCGCCTCACAGGTCGCTGTTTAAGGCAATGGGCTACACCAACGAGGAAATACAGCGGCCACTGATTGGTATCGGTCACGCCCACAATGAGATCATTCCCGGCCATATTCATCTTGATAAAATTGTGGAGGCGGTCAAGGCCGGAGTCCGCATGGCCGGCGGAACGCCCATTGCCTTTGCGACAATCGGCGTCTGCGACGGCATTGCCATGAATCATACGGGCATGAAATATTCCCTGGCCAGCCGGGAAATCATTGCCGATTCGGTTGAAATCATGGGACAGGCCCATCCTTTTGACGCCATGGTGCTTATCCCCAACTGTGATAAGGTGGTGCCCGGAATGCTCATGGCCATGCTGCGGCTCAATATTCCGGCGGTCATGGTCAGCGGCGGGCCGATGCTTACCGGCCGCTTTCAGGGCAGGGACGTGCATCTGGTCAGCGTCTTTGAGGGGGTGGGCCGGGTCAAGGCCAATACCATGAGCCTTGAGGAACTGGACGAGCTTGAAAATGCCGCCTGCCCAACCTGCGGCTCCTGCTCCGGCATGTTTACGGCGAACTCTATGAACTGCCTGACCGAGGCCCTGGGCCTGGGGTTGCCTGGCAACGGCACCATTCCGGCAGTTGCCGCGGCGCGTATCCGGCTGGCCAAGCAGGCTGGGATGGCGGTGATGAATCTCTTCCATGAACAGATCAGACCCCGGGATATCGCCACCAAGGAGGCCTTTGAGAATGCCATGGCCGTTGACATGGCGCTGGGTTGTTCGACCAATACGGTGCTGCATGTGCCGGCAATCGCCAGGGAGGCCGGGGTTGACCTGCCGCTGGCTACCTTTAACGAGGTGAGCAGGAGGGTGCCTCATATCTGCAGTCTGATCCCCGGCGGGTCCCATAGCCTCCAGCAACTCAACGAAGCCGGCGGGGTGCAGGCGGTGATGCGTGAACTGTTGAACAGCGAGCTCGGCCTGCACCAGCAGGTCATGACGGTGACCGGCCACACCCTGGGTGAGAACCTGCAAAAGGCCAAGGTGCGGGACAATGAGATTATCCGCCCGGTTGACAATCCCTACCACAAGCAGGGGGGCATTGCCGTGCTGTATGGCAACCTCGCCCCGGAGGGGGCGGTGGTCAAACAGTCGGCCGTGGCCGCCGAGATGATGTGTCATACCGGTCCGGCCCGGGTATTTGATTCGGAAGAGGAGGCCCAGACAGCAATTCTTGCCGGCAGCATCAAGCCTGGCGACGTGGTTGTCATCCGCTACTGCGGTCCAAAGGGTGGCCCCGGCATGCCGGAGATGCTGTCGCCCACCTCGGCAATCATTGGCATGGGACTGGGGAAAAGCGTGGCCCTGATCACCGATGGCCGTTTCAGCGGCGGCACCCAGGGGGCCTGCGTCGGCCATGTCTCGCCGGAGGCGGCTGAGGGCGGGCCCATCGGTATGCTCAGGGAAGGTGATACCATTGTCGTGGATATTACCAACAAACGGCTGCACTGTGAAATTGATGAGGCGGAAATGGCCGGACGCAGGGCGGCATGGCAGCCGCCGGCCCCGAAAATCACCACAGGCTATGTCGCCCGCTATGCCAGAATGGTCGGTTCCGGCAGTTCCGGGGCAATCCTCAAGTGAGGGGGCAAGGGAGCCGCTTCGGTTATATTTTATGAGAAAGTTGCTTAGCAAGAAAAGAGCGGCCGCCCTGCTCTCATCATTTGCCTGGCTGTGGGCAAATCAGTGTCCGGCAGGCACTATCACCGCTGAGCCCTGGGACATAACCGCGGATAAGATCAGCCGCTACACCAGGCCGGAAAATATCGTGGCGGAAGGAAATGTGGTTCTGCGCCGAACCGGGGACGCCAGCAGCGAGCCGCTCACCATCAAGGCGGACTGGATGCGTTACAGTGTGGAGGATCAGCTGGTTTACGCCAGGGGCAATCTCACCATGCGCACCGCCGAACAGGACGTGGATGCGGTTGAGGCGGTGATTGATCTCAGCGATGAAACCGCCACCCTGACGGACACCACCCTTTTTGTGCCGGAAAACAATCTGCATTTCTCCGGCCGCGAGGTGGAAAAGACCGGCCCGATTACCTATCGTTTCAAGGATGGGGATTTTACCGCCTGCAAGCTGGAGGAAGGGAAAACCCCGCCGTGGCAGTTTCATGCCGCCGAGGCCGTGGTCAAGGTGGAAAAGGTGGTGGTCCTCAAGCATACGGTGCTGCGGGTCAAGGGGGTGCCGGTCCTCTATGTGCCCATCATGGCGGTACCGGCCAACACCAAGCGCAAAACCGGCTTTCTCTTTCCCGAGATTTCCCAGTCGGAGCGCAGCGGCACCGGGCTTGTCACCCCTTATTTCATCGATCTGTCGCCAAGCAGTGACATCACCGTTTATCCGGGCTATCTGTCGAAGCGCGGCGTGGTGGCCGGGGCCGAATTCCGCCATGTCAGCGGTTTCAATTCCAAGGAAACCATCGCCGCCACCTATATCCAGGATAAAACAGAGGATACGCCCGACGATGACTATAAGTCGGACGACTACCTGCGGACTGATCAGAACCGCTACTGGATCCGCGGCAAGCTCGATCATGATTTCGGCAATGATCTGCAGGCCAAGATGGATCTGGATCTGGCTTCTGACCGGGATTTTGTCGAGGAGTTTAAAAGGGGATCCACTGGCTTCAACGACAGCGACAGGAATTTCCTCAGGGATTATAACCGCGGGTTGACCGAGGAAACCATTCCCTACCGTCCCTCCCAGATGCAGTTGACCAAAACCTGGCCGTCGTCGTTTTTGGGTGGCCAGTTGGTCGGCATCAATGACCTGACGGACCCCGAAGATGTCCCCAACCAGGTGGAAACGAGCCAGGTGAACACATTGCCGCGCATTGACTACAGCGGAGTATTTGAGCTGGAAGACCTGCCGCTCAGTCTCAGCTGGGACTCGGGATATGTGTATTACTGGCGCGAGGAAGGGGTTGGCGAGCAGCGCTTTGATCTCCATCCGCAGCTCACCGCGCCTCTTCCCTTAGGCCAGTATATTGAGGGCACCGTATCAAGCGGCCTGCGGGAGACCGCCTACCGCATCGAAGCGAACGGGCCGGATGAGTTTGACTGGGAGTTTGATCAGCGGGAACAGAACCGGACGGCCTGGGATTTCGATACCAATATTGCCACAACCGTGGCCCGGGATTTTGACATGCACCTAGGCTCCGTTTCCCAGCTCAATCATGCCATACGGCCGGAGCTCAAATACAGTTATGTGGCGCTGGACCGGGGGGACGATCTGCCCACGGAGGACGAGCGGCCGGAAGATGACGACTTACAGGCTATTGACGAGATCGATCTGCTTGCTCCTCAAAATCTCATCACCTACAGCCTGAATAATTATTTCCGCGTGGCAGGCAGCAGGGGCGACATGTCGTATGACCGCTATCTGGGTTACTTCAAGATCATCCAGTCCTACGATATCCGCGAGGAGCGGGGTGATCTTGAAGGACCTGTCGACGAAAACCAGCCCTTTTCCGATGTGCTGTTGAAGTTGAATCTCTACCCCTTGCCCCGCTGGCAGACCAGGTACCAGACCGCCTACAGCGTATATGGCGAGGGAGTGACAAGGTATAGTCTCTATACCAAATATTCATCTACCAGGGGAGAAAGTGTTTCCCTTGACTATCGCTTTACCAAGGACTCCGAGATCAATCAGTTGAATGCCGAGGTGATCACCCGGCTTACCGATACCTGGTACCTGGAGGCTGATTTCAAGCAGTCCCTTGATCAAAATTCCATTACCAGCGCCTCTTTTGGCCTGACGTATCACCCGCCATGCTGGGCCGTGAAGTTTCTGGCCGAGCAGAGTTCGGATGACAAGCGGGTGGCCATCCTGTTCTCCCTGGTTGGTCTGGGGGAATCTCTGGGTATTGGTTTTTCAGGCGACCTGGAGGGCGGGCTTGATCTCGATTCCGGCGGCGATAACGATCTTGATAAATTTGATAAGAATCGAGATGATAACATGTAACGGGCAGGCGAGAGGCCGGGCATGAATTACGATGTGTTTAACGGCGATGCTGACGGCATCTGCGCTCTGCATCAGCTGCGCCTGGCCGAGCCCCGGCAGGCCGTACTTGTTTCCGGGGTGAAGCGCGATATCCGTCTGCTTGAAAAACTGGCGGACAATCCGCAGGTCACGGATGCGGAGATCACTGTTCTTGATATTTCCATGGAGAGCAATAAGGACTCCCTGGCTATTCTCCTGCAGCGCCGCAACAGTATTTTCTACGTTGACCACCACTTTGCCGGGGAAATGCCGTCTGCAGGCAACCTGCGGGCAACCATCGACCCCAGTCCCGATGTCTGCACCGGCTTGCTCATTGACCGGCTGATCGGCGGGAAATTCCGTCTCTGGGCCATTGTGGCCGCCTATGGCGACAATCTGCATGCCGCGGCCCGGCTGGCCGCAGCCGGGCTAGGGCTGACGGACAAAGAGCTTGGCACGCTGCAGGAGCTTGGCGAGCTGATGAACTATAACGGCTATGGCCGGGAGGTTGCCGACCTGCATGTGGCGCCCCAGGAGCTTTTCCTGGCTGTCATACCCTTTGCGAGCCCCTTTGCTTTTTGCCGCGAGTCCGGTGTGCTGGGCCACCTGCGGCAGGGGTATGCCGAGGATATGGCGCGGGCCCGCTCAGCGCAGCCGCTTGCAGAAAATGATTCCGGCCGGATTTTCACCTTTCCTGACGCCCCGTGGTCGCGCCGGGTCGCCGGGGTGTTCAGTAACGAAAAGGCCAGGGAAATGGGGGGAAAGGCCCACGCCCTCATCGTTGATAATGGCGATGGGACCCTGCTGGTCAGCGTCAGGGCGCCTTTGAGTAATAAACAGGGAGCTGCCGCCCTCTGCCGGAAGTTCCCGACCGGCGGCGGCCGTGAAGCGGCGGCCGGGATTAATGCCTTGCCGCAGGAGCAACTTGATGCCTTTATCGATGCCTTTCGGCAAACCTGGTGATATTTCAGTTGAAAAAAAGGAAGAGGAGTCCTCTATGGTTAGAACTGTTTTCTCGCTGCTGATCTTTGTTTTTCTGGCCTTCGCTTCTCTTCCCCATGCCATGGCCGAGGAGACGAGCGAGCCCAAGGCCGCAGCGCTTGTCAAAGACGGTCAGCTGATTGATCTCACTTCCCCCCGCTACCAGGACCTGTTCGGCGAGCTGCGGCTGCGCCATCATTTCAGCCAGGAGGAGATTGACCGGCTCTTTTCCGGGCTGACCATCAAGCAGCGGGTGCTGGAGTTGATGGACACCCAATGGGAAGCTAAGCCCTATTTCCTGTATTATCCCCTGTTCGTCACCCCGGAAGTGGTGGCTGAAGGGCGGGAAAAGCTTGCGGAAAACAAGGAGCTGCTTGACAAGATTGAACGGGAAATCGGCGTTGAGCGAGAAATCGTGGTGGCCATCTGGGGGGTGGAAACCCGTTACGGCCAGCACAAGGGCGCCTTTAATCTTTTCCAGACCTTAAATACCATGTTTGACGCCTATCCCCGGAGAAGCAGTTTCTATCGGGACCAGCTTGTCCATTTCCTGCTGCTCTGCAAAGAGAATCATGTTGATCCGCTGACGATTACCGGCTCTTATGGCGGCGCTTTCGGCCAGACCCAGTTTATCCCGTCCAGCTTCCGGGACTATGCCGTTGATTTTGATCGGGACGGCAGCAGGGATGTCTGGAATTCCACGCCTGACGTGCTGGCCAGCATCGCCAATTATCTGCACCGCTTCGGCTGGATGTTGCATGCGCCCGTCTACCATGAGATTGGCCGCAGCTTGAAGAGTGAAACCCTTGCGTCTGCCTATAAAACAGGGAGAAAGGGTTTTGTGTCTGTCAGCGAAGTTGCCCAGGTTCAGGGGGTAACCCTGCCGCCTGCCCCGGAAAACAAAGAGGTGACCATCGTTGGCCTGGAGCTTGCGGATGGCGGCATGCGCTATGTGGCCGGTTATCCGAACTTTCAGGCCATCACCGCTTGGAATAACTCGAACCGCTATGCCATGGCCGTGGTGGAACTCGCCGAGAAGCTGACCGGCAGGTAAAAATCGGCCGGACTTTTTTGTGTCACCGGCCTGCTGCAGGGCCAAAGTGCCTGCAGTCCGCTTGTCGCCTTTGCTGCGGGCAGAAGTCTGCCTGGCAACCTGGCCAGGGATGATTCAGCATAAAAGAATGGCGATGCCGATGGAAAAGAGAAGGCAGTAACCGAGTCCCATCAGATATTCAAGCGGATTGGCGAAGAGCGTGGGCAGGGTGCCGATGGCGAGCAATGCAAAACACCCTAACGCTGTTTTGAATTGTTTTTTGTCCCGCAACCGGGTGCTTTTTGTCATCTGGTTTTCGCAAACAGCTGCAAATGCGGTTAAATCCTTGCCTGCCGGAAAGCAAGGCAAGGGATCAGCCCTGCTGTTTGGCAAAGATTTTGATGAACTGGTGCAGTATCGCCTGGCCGGCTTGGTCTGACTCAAGCAATTCCAGGCCGGTGTGAAATTTCTTCCCTTCCTCCTCATTACAGTAAATTACCCGGCCGCGCAAATTAACCAGGTTGTCTTCAAGGGCGATTTCAAGGGTCAGGGTGTTGCCTGGGCTGATGTAGAAATTGGTCTCGAGAAGGATGCCCCCCTCAGAGACATTCAGAGTCCGGCCCATGCCCTCGTAAAGAACATCGCCATCTTTATCCTCGCAGATGTACGAGAGGTTGAGTGCCGAGTACCGTTCATGTTTCCTTTTATCTTCAGCCATATCCCATCCTGTGTGATTAAAAGTTTGCGGGTAATAAAACTTTTGGGCCCGCATCCAGCCGTTGGCCGCTCCCCGATCGTCCTGGCCAGATCCGTCTCAAAATCCGGGTGATCCCGAAAAGCTTAAGTGCCGGCAAGCTCTGAGTTGGGGAATGGTGGCTGGAGATGTCTGTGCTGGAGCCGGACAAAAAAAATGCTATTATGCCAGTGGAAAAAAGAGTGTGTAAGGATTTTTACCCTGTCAACATATAATCATGTGTTGCTGATTCCTGCCAGGAAATTTTCACAAAAAAACGGGCGCCTCAAAAAAGAGGGCCCGTTTTTTTACATGAATGCAGGAAACGTTCTAGGATTTCTTGACCATCGTCTTGCTGCCGGTGACCAGATCATCAACCACGGTGGGATCGGCCAAGGTGGAAGTATCACCAAAGTCATCCTGTCCTGCCGCAATTTTGCGGAGAATACGGCGCATGATCTTGCCGCTTCTGGTTTTCGGCAGTCCCTGGGAGAACTGGATGATCTCCGGGGTGGCAATCGGGCCTATTTCCTTGCGCACATGGGTGCGCAGGGCCTGGCGCAATTCATCCGATGGTTGGAACCCTGATTTCAGGGAAACATAGGAATAGATGGCCTGCCCCTTGATCGGATGGGGCGCGCCGACAACAGCGGCCTCGGCAACCGCCTCGTGGGCGACAAGGGCGGATTCGATTTCCGCGGTGCCAAGCCTGTGACCGGAAACATTGATAACGTCATCAAGCCTGCCCATGATCCAGAAGTAACCGTCAGCATCCCGGCGGACACCGTCTTCCGGGTCGTAAATGCCCGGATAGCGTTCAAAATAGGTTTTCTTGAAACGCTCCGGGTCGCCGAAAACGCCGCGCAGCATGCCCGGCCATGGTTTTTTCACCACCAGATGGCCGCCTTCGTTGACCCCGGCCTGCTTGCCGTGTTCGTCAAAGATGTCAACATCAATTCCCGGCAGGGGCAGGGTGGCCGAACCGGGTTTCAGAGGGGTTGCATAAGGCAGGGCGGAGATCATGATGCCGCCGGTCTCGGTCTGCCACCAGGTATCAACAATCGGCAGCTTGCCGCCGCCGATATGGGTATGGTACCACATCCATGCTTCAGGATTGATGGGCTCGCCGACGCTGCCAAGCAGGCGCAGGGAGGAAAGATCATATTTCTGGGTCCATTCGGTGCCTTCGCGCATCAGCGCCCTGATGACGGTCGGCGCGGTGTAGAAAATATTGACCTTGAATTTTTCCACCACCTTCCAGAAGCGATCCGGTGAGGGATAGGAGGGAACACCCTCAAACATCAGGGAGGTGGCGCCCAAGGCCAGCGGACCATAGAGGATGTAAGTGTGGCCGGTGATCCAGCCGATATCCGCGGTGCACCAGAAAACATCGTCATCTTTCAGGTCAAAGACCCACTGGCAGGTATGGGCCGCATAGGTAAGATAGCCGCCGGTTGTGTGGACAACGCCTTTGGGTTTGCCGGTGCTGCCGCTGGTATAGAGAATGAACAGGGTGTCCTCGGCATCCATGCTCTCGGGCGGGCAACTATCGCTCAGTCCCTGGGCGTTCATCTCCTCGTGCCACCAGATGTCACGGCCTTCCTTCATGGTGACTGGGTTGCCGGCTCTTTTCACGACAATGCAGTTCTTTACGCTCTCACATTCTTCAATCGCTTCGTCGGCATTTGGTTTGAGGGGAATGGTTTTTCCGGCCCGCAGAACGGCATCCGCAGTGATGAGAACCTTTGCTTCGCAGTCCTGCACGCGGCTGCGCAGACTGTGGGCGGAAAATCCGGCAAAAACAACGGAATGGATGGCGCCGATCCTGGCGCAGGCCAGCAGCGAGATAGCCAGTTCGGGGATCATCGGCAGGTATACGGATACCCGGTCACCTTTTTTAACACCGTATTTTTTTAAGACATTGGCAAGACGGCACACTTCCCGGTGCAGCATCTGGTAGGTATAGACTCTGACGTCATCCTCGGGTTCGCCCTGAAAGATAATGGCTGCCTTGTTGCGGCGGCCGTTTTTCAGATGACGGTCAAGGCAGTTGTTGGAGATATTGAGTTTGCCGCCTTTGAACCATTTAATTTCCGGTTTATGAAGATCGGCGTCAAGAACCTTGTCCCATTTCTTGTCCCAGCTGATAAGCTGTTCCGTACGTTCAGCCCAGAAGCCTTCAGGATCTTCCATGGATCTTTTGTAATGGGCACGGTATTCATCCATGCTTTTTACGTAAGCCTCAACCTGTCTATCGGCCGGGGGATTGAAAATCCTTTCTTCAGTCATCAGGCTTTCAATTTTAGTTTCTTCAGTGCTCATTTTGCCTCCCTGAAAAATTACTATGATTTAATATAGGTAAAATAGTGCCAGCAAACGTACCGAAGGTAGAGTTGCCCATAAATGCCTCCCCTTGATAACCAGTGGCGTTGCAAGAGGTCAAGCTAAAAAAACAAAAGAGTCATTTTTCAATTAACCCTGATTCAACCTTATCCTCTATGATTGAGCATCAGTTTTGTGTCAAGAAGAAAATTTGTGTGGAAAACAAAAATGCAGGAAGCAATGGAATGAAAGATTTCTTCTTGCTATACTGACGAATGAATATGGAAAAACGGAATCAACCGGGTTTTGCCTCAGGCAACCTGATAAAATATCTCAAAAAAACAGTATGGCCCGCAGAGGAGAAAAAAGTAGACTGGCAGATGTTCTCTCGATTTTTGCGGTATAGACAACATGTTTCGGCGGGGAAAAAGGTGCGATATCTTATTGGTGTGGCGGCCGCCGTGTTGTTGTTATGCGGCCTGGCAATCACGGCCTCGGCCTGTGATCCTGCCCTGAGGCAGGTGGCGCCGGACAGCATGCCTTTTTTCATGGATGATGCCGGCTGGCAGGATTTGCAAAAAAGTGTGGAGAGAAGCATGACCGCACTTGCAGGGATTGACAAAGAACAACTGTTTGTCCTGTGCGGCCGGAGCTATCCCGCCTCGTGGCTGCAGCAGTCAATGGCCGTATTTTTGCGGGGGTTGCAAACTTACCCTGCGGAAGCGGATTTCCGCAAGTTTCTTTCTGCTAATTTTGATGTGTGTCAGACGAAAGGTTCTGATGGGGCCGGGCGAATGCTCGTTACCGGTTACTATGAGCCTTTCCTTGCAGGCAGCCTGACGAGACAATCACCCTTTGTCTACCCTCTTTATCAGGTTCCGCCGGATCTGGTTGTGCCGGCTGGCAATCTGGCTGGCAATGAGGGCGGACGGATGGAAGATGGTCGTTTTGTTCCGTACTGGACGCGGGCGGAAATCGAGACGGGGGATTTGCTGCAGGGCCAGGAAATTGTCTATCTGGCCGACCCGCTGGACGTTTTTATCCTGCAGGTGCAGGGCTCAGGCAGAATCAGGCTGCCGGACGGCTCGGTGCGCAAGGTGCATTTTGCCGCCAGCAACGGCAGAAGGTACCTGAGTATCGGCCGGCTGCTGGTGGACCGTGGCGTCATGAGCCTGGAAGAGGTGACCATGCCGAAAATCGTCTCCTATCTGCATGATCATCCCGATGAGATGCAGGACATCCTGCGCCATAATGACCGATATATCTTTTTTTCCATCTCCCCTGCCGGGGGGGAAACAGATAACGAAGGACCGGCGGGCAGCCTGGGCCAGCCCCTGACGGCCGGCCGTTCCCTTGCCGTGGATGGCATGTGCTTCCCGGTCCCCATGGTGGGCTATCTGGAAACGGCTCTGCCGGTTTTTGCTGATCGTGGCGCCGTCATTGGCTGGAAACCCCTGCGCCGTTTTGTGGTCAATCAGGATAGTGGCGCAGCGATTAAGGGACCCGGCCGGGCGGACCTTTTCCTGGGCGGGGACGAGTATGCGGCCAGGGCGGCAGGGGTGATGAAACAGCCGGGGGCTCTGTATTTTCTGGTGTTGAAAGAAGAGAAAATGTAGTTTTTTTGCGGTTAAGAATTCGGAGGACAGCATGAAACAGCCGGAAATAGATTACTGGATTGCCTGTATGCTTGATACCTATGACAATGTTTCCGATCTCAATGTCACAGTGGACAAGCCGTTGCAGGTAGAAACCTCGGGAGTGCTCTCTCCGGTGATGGTCAAGCCCGAGGTGGAGCAGATTACCCCCTTTCAGTCCGAGGTGTTCGCCTTAAACGTCATCGGTGGCAACAGGCGGCTGCTCAAGGATCTGGCCACCACCGGCTCCTGCGACCTTTCCTATTGGTTGGGCAAAAAGGCCAGGTTCAGGGTCAATGTCTTTTCCCAGAAAACCAATCTGTCCACGGTATTAAGAAAACTGCCCACGGAGATTCCCACGATCAAGAGTTTGAACCTGCCGCCGGTGATGAACAAGATGTCGGATGAGCTGAACGGTCTCATCCTGGTTACCGGCGCCACCGGCTCAGGTAAGTCAACAACCCTGGCCGCGCTGCTCAACAAGATAAACCATGAGCGGGCCGTGCATGTCGTGACCCTGGAGGACCCGATAGAGTTTGTCCATCCCCATCTGCAGGCCACCTTCAACCAGCGGGAGCAGGGCAATGATTTCGATACCTTTGCCAATGGCCTGCGGGCCGCCCTGCGCCAGGCGCCCAAGGTTATTCTGGTGGGCGAGATGCGCGACCGGGAAACCATGGAGATCGGGCTTACCGCCTCTGAAACCGGCCATCTGGTGCTCAGCACCCTGCATACGGTGGATGCCGGTTCCACCATCAACCGCTGTCTCGGCATGTTCGAGCATGATGAGCAGCCCCAGATCAGAAACCGGCTGGTTGACACCGTACGCTGGATTGTCTGCCAGAGGCTGCTGCCAAAGGTGGGCGGTGGCCGGGTGGCCGCCTTTGAGGTCATGGGCATGAACCTGCGCATCAGAGAGGTTATTTTGAACGGTGAGTCGGAAGGGAAAACATTTTACGAGATCATCACTGACGGCACCGCCATGGGGATGACCACTTTTGACCAGTATATTCTGCAACTTTATGAAAAGGGGCTGGTGACCGAGGAAACGGCCATGGGTTATTGCTCGCGTAAAAGCGCCATGGGACGTGGTCTTGATATGATCAAGTCCGCCAAGGGGGAAACAACCACCGGCATTACCGGCCTGACCATGGAAGAGGAAAAGAAAAATAAATATGAGGCGTTTTCCTGATCTCGCTGGCAGTCATTAACCGCAGCTTGCGGTAATGAGGTAACAGATAACTTAATAAACAGAAAACGAGGTCGCCGATGATTTCTGCATGCCCCAACTGTGGCAAGACACTCAATTTAACGGAAAGCCAGCAGCAGAAGATTGACCATGCTGTGGCCGCTTTGGCCCCGGGTAAATCTCTAAAATTTAACTGCCCCCATTGTCAGAAACCCATCGAGGTGCCACGGGAGGCACCGGCGGCGGTGCGGCCGCAGAAGCAGCCACAGGCCAGCCGTGCGCTTCCTGGTCCCCCTGGCCCCCCTGACCGTAGCTGGCTTGAGCGGGGGGATCTCGGCAGCGGTGAGGTGCTTGAAGATGTCCCCCATGTTCTGATTCTGGTAAAGGATGAACAGATCCAGGCTGATATCGCCCAGTTTTTCGATGACATGGGCTATAAGGCCGTGATGCCGCGCACTGCCGAGGATGCCATCGAGCGGATGCGTTTTACAAATTTTTCCGCGGTGGTTCTGCATTCCGGCTTTGAAGGGAGTCTGGCC
The DNA here is from genome assembly GCA_040755455.1 of Thermodesulfobacteriota bacterium. GTDB lineage: Bacteria > Desulfobacterota > Desulfobulbia > Desulfobulbales > SURF-16 > SURF-16. Next base: position 48,260 of record JBFMAY010000018.1, read on the forward strand.
GCCTCCACTGTGCACGCCCATATGCAGGGCATGGCCATGCCGAAGAGAAGGTATATCTATTATGTGCTGATCGGACCGGAATTTCATACCCTTTACAATCTGGAAGCATTATCCAACAGCGCCAACCTGGTAGTGAATGAGACCGATATTTCGGCCTTTCCGCTGGTGCTGAAAAAGGGGTTCCGCGATTATGATGAATTGTTCGGCCCTTATCTTGCCGCCTTAGAGGGCATGGGCAAGAAATAGGTCAGAAGTCAGAAGACAGCAGGCCGGATAAAACACTCCTGGCCCCCCTGCAGAATTTATCCCAGCAGCGAAAACAGGGAGAGCAGCAGGAGGGTGAGCCACATGGTCAGCAGCATCAGTCGGTTGGTTGCCAGGATGTGGCTTGCTGCTATTTGCCGTCGCGCATCGCCAATGGTTGGTTTGACCACCACCTGGCCGAAGTAAATGCTGCTGCCGCCGAGCCGGACGCCCAGCGCCCCGGCCACGGCCGCCTCCCCATGGCCGGAGTTGGGGCTGCTGTGCTTCTTTCTGTCCCGCCAGAATATCCGCCAGGATGATCCGGCGTCAAGGCTGAGCAGCAGGGCCGCCAGCGGCACAAGCAGGCCGGTAAGCCTGGCCGGGATGAAATTTGCCAGGTCATCAAGCCTTGCCGCGGCCCAGCCGAACTCCCGGTACCGGTCATTTTTGTAGCCGAACATGGAATCTGCCGTATTGATCGCCTTGTAAAGCATCGCTGCCGCAGGTCCCCCGACAAAGGCATAAAACAGCGGCGCACACACCCCGTCCACCATGCTCTCCGCCACGCTCTCCACCGCCGCCCGGGCAACCTCCTCTTCGCTCAGTTGATCTGTGTCGCGACCGACAATCATCCCCACCCTGCGCCGCGCCTCGGCAAGGTCGTGGTTCTGCAGGGCATCGTAAACCGCCCTGCTGTGCCTGGCCAGATCCCGGGCGGCGATGGTGGTGTATAAAATGAGGATGGACACGGCTGTCCCGGCCAGGGGATGGAGGCGTTGGGCGCTGTGCAGCAGGAGCAGCACCGCCCCGCCTGAGATGGCGAGCATGAGAAAAAGGGTCAGGATGCCAGCCACATTCAGGGGCAGCCCGGTTTTCCTGAAAAAATTCTCCAGGGTGGCGCCAAGGGAACCGATGAGCCGGACCGGGTGCGGCAGCCAGCGGGGGTCTCCCCAGAGCTGATCGAGCAATGCGGCAAGGATGATCTGCAGGGCTGGGGGCATCATAGGCCAAGCAGGCGATAGACCTGCGCCATGTCAAGCTGTGTCCGCACGGCAGCGGCCAACCGGTCAAAAGCCGGCTCCAGATCATAAGGGGCGCAGATTCTGCCCATGGGATCAAGCCCCTGCCGCAGGCGCAGCCCGTCAAGAAACCAGCGGCGGAAGTGGTCGTCGTCAAAGATGCCGTGCAGGTAAGCGCCCCAGACAAGGCCGTCGTCTGATGCAACGCCGCAGGCCGTGCCGTCGGCAAAATGGAGAAGCGGGGTCTGGGAGGAGCGGCTTTGGCCGTGGTGGATCTCATAACCCCGGACGGCGAGGCCTGAGAGCCGGTGCGTCCCCTTTTTGCGGGTCAAGGTCTTATCCCGGGCCAGCACCGTCTCCAGGTCAAGGAAGCCAAGTCCGTTGATGCTTTTTCGCGAGGATTCCACGCTATGGGGGTCCTTGATCAGGCGACCCAGCATCTGAAAGCCGCCGCAGATGCCGATGATGGGGGTATTTCGCCGGCGCAGTGTGGCAATTTTTGCGGCAAGTCCCGAGGTGTTAAGCCAGACGAGATCAGCCGCCACATTTTTGCTGCCAGGCAGCACGACCGCTGCCGGTGAGCCGAGATCTTCGCCCGTGCGAACGATGCGCAGACAGACATCCGGCTCGGCCAGCAATGGTTCAATGTCGGTAAAATTGGCGATATGGGGCAGGTCGATCAGGGCAATCTCAAGCGCCTTTTCTTCTGTCCGGCTGCCGTCATATATGCCGTTTTTAAAACCCACGGAATCTTCTTCAGGCAGCCCCAGTCCGGGGATAAAGTCGATCACCCCGAGCACCGGTTTGCCTGTGCGTTTTTCCGTAAAGGCCAGGGCATCGCCCAGCAGGGATTTGTCGCCCCGGAAGCGGTTGATGACAAAGCCGCCGATCAGGGCGCGTTCCCATGGATCAAGAATTTCCATGGTACCGAGCAGAGCGGCAAAAACACCGCCCCGGTCGATGTCGCCGACCAGCAGCACCTTGGCTCTGGCATAGCGGGCCATGGGCATGTTGACTATGTCATGGTGCTTGAGGTTTACCTCCGCCGGGCTGCCCGCTCCTTCCATGATGATGACGTCATGCTCCGCGGCCAGGGCATCAAAAGCCTCGGTGGCCCTGAGAAAGGCCTCCGGCTTGTAATGGAGGTAGTTATCCACCTTCATGTTGCCCACCGGTTTCCCCATGACGATGATCTGGCTGCCGGTGTCGCTGTTTGGTTTGATCAGCACCGGGTTCATGCGGACATCCGCCTCAAGCCGCGCCGCCTGGGCCTGCACCGCTTGGGCCCGGCCCATTTCCTCACCATTTCTGGTGACAAAGGAGTTGAGAGACATGTTCTGCGCCTTGAAAGGCGCCACCGATAAACCGTCCTGCAGCAGAATACGGCACAGGGCCGCGGTGAGAATTGATTTGCCCGCATTGGAGCAGGTTCCCTGGAGCATGAGGGCCGGGGTGCGGAGTGCAGTGGTTTGGGTGAAAAGTTCGGCAAGGGACAGGGGCATATTTTTTCAGGGCCAGGAATTTTTTTTGATCTTGCCTGCGGGCCAGGGACGTTTTGTCGCTGCCTTTCAGACCGATGAGGGGGTGAAGTATGCACTGAAAATGCTGATCATGCAAAAGAAAATTTGCCTTTTCCGTGAAAACTTGCCGACTTTGTTTTTAAAGCCTGACGCAGGAGCGATTGCCTGCCCGCTATAATGCGCCATGCCGGTGAGTAGTGGGGGCATGGCAAAAAAAAATGGATTTTTCTTTTTTTTTTGTGATAACCTTGATGAACACCCAAAAATTATTGAATTCCAGGAGGATAGATTGATGAAGTGGCAGGATCTTTCGCTTTCTCTCAAACTCGGCGTGGCGTTCGGGGTAATTTTAATCATGACCGCCGTTATCGGCCTGCTGTCCTATGCCGGCATCAAGAATATCGTCTTTAACGCCCATGAGGTTATTGCGGGCAACAGCATGCGGGCCGACATCGCTGCTGCTGAAATCGCCCACCTCAACTGGATGAAAAAAGTCAGTTCCTTTCTGACGGAAAAGAGCAAGCAGGAGCTGGAGGTGGAGGTTGACGACCACAAGTGCGCCTTTGGAAAGTGGCTTTACGGAGAGCAGCGCAAGGAAATTGAACAAAGGATTCCCTCCATTGCCCAGCATCTGAAGGCAATTGAAAAGGTTCATTACGATCTGCATACCTCAGCCGCGGACATAAAAAAGAATTTTCACCTTGCCGATCCCAATCTGCCGACGGTTCTGGCTGAGCGGGAAATTGATCATCTGCGCTTTATCGATAAGATCAATGATGTGTTTAACGGTGTTGCCGCGGATTTTGAGGTGGAGACTGATCCCCATAAATGCGGGCTTGGGAACTGGCTGTACGGGGACGGCGTCCGCAATGCCATCGCCATGGAACCGGAACTGGAGCCTGCCATCAAAAGCCTCATCGAACCCCATACCAAGCTCCATCAATCAGTGACGGACCTCAAAAAATACTGGCAGTCGAATGACAAAGCCCGCAGCCGCGAGATATTAACCACTGTCACCCTGCCCGCCCTCCATGAAGTCGAACATATTCTCGGTAACATCCGGAGCGAAGCTGCCAAGAATCTTGTCGGCATGAAAACGGCCAACGATATCTACGTGCAACGCACGCTGCCCGCCCTGGCCCAGGTGCAGGAGACCCTGGCCAAGGTCAAGAATGAGGTAGACGCCAACATGATGACGGATGCAGTCATGTTGAACAGCGCCACCAGGGCAAAGCGCAATGTGCTGCTCATCGCCCTGATAACGATCTGTTCCGGCATCGCTCTTTCCGCCCTCATCGCCAGAAAGATCGCAGGCCCCCTGGTCATGGGGGTTGCGTTTGCCGGGAAAATCGCCAATGGCGATCTGCGGGAAAAGCTGGCAATCGACCAAAACGATGAGGTAGGCAAGCTGGCCAAGGCGCTGAACGGCATGGCTGCCAACCTGCGGCAGATTATGGGGAGTATTGCCGAAAAAAGTGGCCAGGTGACTGCATCCTCCGAAGAGCTTTTTGGCGCTTCCGAAGAAATGGCGGGGGCGGCGGAGAAAACAAAGGACGAAACCACGGCAACAGCCAGGGCCACTGAGGAGATAACAAGCAATATCCAGGCGGTTTCCGATACTGCCGTCATGATGTCCGCCAAAACCCAGGAAATTTCCGCGGCGGCCGGCGAGATGTCGGCCAACGTCAATAACGTGGCGGCTGCCATTGAGGAGATGGCCACCTCCATCCGGGAGGTGGCGGAGAACTGCACCAAGGCTCAGGCTTTCTCCGGCAACGGCAAGGATAAAAGTGATGCGTCCAAGGTATTGATCGCCGAGCTTGACCAGGCGGCCAGGGATATCGGCAATGTGGTCAACGTCATCACCGAGATAACCGAGCAGACCAAGCTGCTCGCCCTGAATGCCACCATTGAGGCGGCCAGGGCCGGCGAGGCTGGCAAGGGCTTTGCCGTGGTGGCCAACGAGGTGAAGGATCTGGCCAAGCAGACGGCGGAAGCCGCGGAGAATATCGCCAGGCAGATTCAGGACATGCAGTCAAGGACCAGGTCGGTGGTTGATGTCATCGAGGAGGTTTCTCATATTAATGAGGATATCAATGAGGTCAATACCACCATTGCCGCGGCCGTAGAAGAGCAGACCGCCACGGTGGGCGAGATCGCCCGAACCATTGCCGGCACAGCCCTTGGCGTTGACAGTGTCTCCGCCAATATCCGCGAGCTCGCGGCAAATATTGAGCAGGAGGTTATTGCCAGTATTAAGGGGGCCGCTGCCGGCGTCAGGGAAATCTCTAACAATATTAACGGGATTACCACGGTGTGCGGGGTTGGCGCCCAGAATGCGGCGATCATTAAGAGCACTGCCGGTGAACTGTCTACTTTTTCCGCCGAGCTGCAGAGCCAGGTGGATAAATTCCGTCTGTAGCAGAGGAAAAGAGAGCCGGAGATGACCGTAAAAATACCCTTTGCGGCGAGATGGCGTAACTGATCACGGGTGATGGTTCCAAAGCCTGCCCCTCGGCGACCCCGTAAGGGCAACGCGAACCGTCCCCTCCTATGCCCCCGCCCCGCAACGTCACCCCCTGCTTTTGCTGAAGATCACCAGACTTCTCCTGGCCCTGCTAAATGGCAGGGCCAGGGTCACAATATTCTGCAGGGTGTACGGGCTTGCCGGCTGCTCAGCCAGCCACTGGCTGATTTCCTCTTCCGCCTTGGGGCCCTTCATGCAGATCACGGTGCCGTCAGGTGGGCTGAAAGGCGCGGCAAGTTCGAGGAAGTCGCTGATATTTGCCACGGCCCGGCTGGTAATGCAGGCCCAGGTTGGCTGCTGACCGACCAGGCCAGGTTCAAGGCGCTTTTCAATAATCGTGACGTGGTCAAGATGCAGGCTGCGGACAATATGTCTCAGAAACGTCACTCGTTTCGCACGGGGCTCAACCAGGGTCAGCTCAAGTTCAGGCCAGGCAGCTTTCAGCACCAGGCCGGGGAAGCCGGCGCCGGTGCCCACATCTAGGAGTTGAGGCCTGTCTTCACTGTTTAAGTGGGGCAGCAGGGTAAGCGAATCGAGAAAATGGCTTTCAACCATTTCCAGCTCAGTGGCCTGGGACACAAGATTCATCCTGCGGTTCCATTTAACCAGTTCATTGTAATAGCAAACAAGCCGGTCAATGCTCTCCGCATGGCTGAGTGGAATACCTAGGGCCTTGCAGCCCTGCGCTAAGATGTCCTTGCAGGCCATGGTGCAATCACTTTTCCCCTTCAAGTCTTACCGCCACGGAGCGGGCATGGGCGGTCAGCCCCTCCAGGTTGGCCAGGTTCTGGATATGCTCGGCATCCGCCAGAAAGGCTCGACGGGAGCAGGAAATCAGACTGCTTTTCTTGAGAAAGGTTTCCACGCCAAGGGCGGAGGAGATGCGGGCGGTGCCCATGGTGGGCAGGACATGGTTCGGTCCGGCAACGTAGTCGCCGCAAGCCTCGGGGGAGTAATCACCGAGGAAAATCGCGCCGGCATGCTGGATGCTGGGCAACCAGGAGAAAGGATCGGCCACCATGAGCTCCAGGTGCTCGATGGCAATGTCGTTGGCCATGGCCATGGCCTCGTCAAGGCTGTCGCAGACCAGGATCGTGCCCCGGTCGGCCAGGGATTTGCGGGCAATGTCCTCGCGGCTCAGCAGCTTCAGCTGTTTTTCCAGCTCTACCACGGTGGCCTCGGCAATGTCCTGGCTGGTGGTCACCAGAATGGCCAGGGCCTGCGGGTCATGTTCGGCCTGGGCCAGGAGGTCGGCGGCAATGAAGGCCGGTTTTGCCGTGTGGTCGGCCACGATGAGCACCTCGCTGGGGCCTGCGATCATGTCGATCCCCACCCGGCCGGCCACCTGGCGCTTGGCCTCGGTGACGTACTGGTTGCCCGGCCCGACAATGACATCCACCGCCGGAATGATCTCCGTGCCGTAGGCCAGGGCCCCGATAGCCCAGGCGCTGCCGGTTTTATAAATCTGCCGGATGCCAATTTCCTGCGCCGCCACCAGCAGGGCGGGATGAACCTTGCCCCGGGCATTGGGCGGGGTGACCATGATCCGGTGCTTGACCCCGGCAATGGCCGCCGGGATGCCGTTCATCAGCACCGATGAGACCAGCGGGGTCTTCCCCCCCTGACCACCGGGCACGTAAAGCCCGGCATAGGCCACCGGGCGCACCAATCGGCCGGTGATGGAGCCGTCCTCCCGGGTAAGAATCCAGGACTGCTCCATCTCCCGCTCATGAAAGGCCCAGATGCGTTGTTTGGCCAACCGCAGGCTCTGCATCAGTTTTTCGTCCACCTGGGCGTAGGCCTCCTGCAGTTCAGCCCCGGTTACCCGGAGCTGGTCGGGGGTCATGTTCGGCGCGTCGAATCTACGGGTGTACTCGAGCAGTGCCTCATCGCCGCGCTCCCTGATGGCCTGCAGGATGGCGCTGACCGCCTCACGGCAGGAGGAATCGGCCAATTGAAAACGGTAGGCAAGCCGGGACAGGCTGCTTTTTCCTTGGGCTGACTGGGTTGTATAGGGGGTAATAATCATTTCTGCACCTCATCTTCATTAAATACCGGGCATTTGGTGTCTGGTGAATATTTCGTATAGGCCGGGTCCGAGTACTCCTTGTGGCACTCCAGGCAGAGGCCGACGCGCAGAATGCGGGCCAGCTCTTCCTTGTTGAACGGCCGGACTTCGGGCCGGGAACTTTTCTGCAAGGCTACCCCGTCAATGGTGACATAGGCGTCCAGGGGCGGCGTCTGGCCGACAGCGGTGGCAAGTCCCTGGTCGGTTCCGGCAAAATGCCAGGCACCGTTTTCTTTCCAGGCCGTGCCTTCACCCAAACCCATCACCTTGGTGGAGGTGTGGCATTCGGGACAGTCTCTGCCCGTGGTCTGGGTGGTATGGGGGTTGATGGCCGCCATGGTAAGGCTGTTGAACTGTTTGTCCGCCTTGCCTGCCTTGTCAACCAGGGTGACAATGTCCTGGCAGCCAGGGGTGACGATGATCACCTTGTCATTCCACATGGCCAGCATGGGCCGTTCATAGCGGAGATAGGAGCGGCCTTCGTTCCACCAGCCGGGCCTCTCTTCCAGGCTCAGCTTGTCGAGATGGGTTTCCGTCATGTCGCGCTTGACATGACAGCCGTAACATTGGGGCACCCAGGTGGAGTGGCAGGCCTCACAGCCCACCCGTTTGTGGCCGGCAAAGTCGCAGACCCCGGTTTTGGGTGGTTTTAAGGGATGTTTCTTGCCGTTGATCTTGTTGTTGATCACCCACGCCTCTCCTTCCGCAATGATATTGTTCAGTTTTTCATTTTTTCGGGTCTGCCCCGGAGTTTTGCCGGCCTGGCTCCGGCCGGCGCTGACATGGCAGGTGTCGCAGCTGATCTCCAGCTGCTGCTCATAGTGGGCATAGTTGGTGCCGTCACCCATGATCTCGTTTCTGGTATGGCAGTCAATGCAGGACATGCCCCGCTGATGATGAATGTCAGCCGGCAGGCTGAAATAAAAGCGGTCGCCCGGCAGCCTTTTTTCCGACATTTCGCCGTTTTTATAGGGGGTGCCGTAATTTTCAGATTCGTACACGCCGGTGTAGGAGATGCCGATCCTGCCGCTGCGGTTATGGCAGCGGACACAGTTGTTGACCGGTATCTTTTTGATGATCTGCGGGTGGAGTTTGGCGGCCGCCTCGGGTGACAGATTTTCGTCCTTGATGTAATGGCAGGCGGAGCAGCCGCCGCCCTTTTCGCCAAAAAAGCCGGGCAGATCCCCTTTCTGCTTCCACAGATGGCAGGTGCCGCATAGTTTGCGGAAATAGTCCAGTGCAAGGGAGGTTTGGCCGCTTTCCAGCAGTTTTTCCACCGAATAGTCGCCGTTCTGGTCCGGGGCCTCGCCCCAGTAGTAGAGCAGGGTGGCAAGAATGCCGCGGTTGGTGGCCATTAGGGAATTCTTGACCTTTTTCACGTCAGCGGCGTGGCAGCCCTCGATGCCGCAGGTTTTCTCCACCAGGCGCAGGTCGCCCGGGTTTTTGACGATGCCCTCGTGCGCCTTTTGCTTGTCAATGGCCAGAAAATCGCCCAGGTGGCAAGGGGAGCACCCCACCACCAGGCGATCGTGGGCCCCGTCGAGTTTCTCGGTCTTATGGCAGCTCAGGCACATTTCCACCCGGCCGGAGGTGGTCTGGTACAGACGATCCGGCCGCTCGGTCATGTTTTCCCGGATAACCAAGGCGAGAACACAGAGCAGAAGAAAGAACAGGACCAGGCGGGACGACGACATCTTATTCCCTGAAGCGCTGGGCAATGGGATAGCGGCGGCCGTAGCCGAAGGCCTTGGAGGTGACCTTCAGTCCCATGGCCGCCTGTTGCCGCTTGTATTCATTGCGCTTGATGCGGCGGACAATGTCTTCGACAATATCTCGGTCAAAGCCTCGGCCCGCTATTTCAGCAATGGAGAGATGTTCCTCAAGATAGGCGCTGAGGATGGGATCAAGCACCTCGTAGGGGGGCAGATCATCCTGGTCTTTTTGGTCCGGGGCCAGTTCAGCCGTGGGGGCGCGGCTTATGGTGCGGGCCGGGATGATTTCCTGATGGCGGTTGATAAAGCGGGCCAGGGCGTAAACCATCTGCTTGGGCACGTCGGCCAGCAGGGCCAGGGCCCCGGCCATATCGCCGTACAGGGTGCAGTAGCCTACCGCCATCTCCGACTTGTTGCCGGTGGTGAGCAGCAGGGCGTTGAACTTGTTGGCCAGGGCCATGAGCAGGGTGCCGCGAATGCGGGCCTGGATGTTCTGCTCGGTCACGTCCTCCTGCAGGCCGGCGAAAAGGGGGGTAAGCGTCTGGCGGAATGAGGCAAAGGTGGCGGAAATATCGATGATCTCAAAACGAATGCCGAGGTTTTTGGCCAGAATCATTGCGTCTTCAATGCTTGCCGGTGAGGTGTAGGGCGAGGGCAGGGCCACGCCGGTGACGTTTGCCGCGCCCAGGGCCGCGCAGGCGATGGCGCAGGTCAGGGCCGAATCGATGCCGCCGCTTAATCCCAGCAGTACCTTGGAGAAACCGCATTTCCTGATGTAATCCCGGCAGCCCATGGCCAGGGCCTGAAAAACAAGGGCTGTTTCATCATTTTCCCGGGGAGGGTGCGCAGCATGAAGTTGCTCCGTGTCAATGATGAGCATGTCCTCGCAAAACGAGTTGGCCTGCAGGCAGAGGGCGCCGTCATGGTCCAGCACCATGCTGTCCCCGTCAAAAAGAACGGAATCCTGACCGCCAACCTGATTGACATAGAGGAGGGGGACATGATATTTGCGGCAGAGTTGGGAGAAAATTGTCCGCCGCAGCTGTTGTTTGCCAATGGTGAAAGGGGATGCGGCGATGTTGATGAGCAGGTCAATTCCCCCACTCATCAGGTCAGCCACGGGATTGGCCTGATACAGCGGATGGGGAAAGCTGTTCTCGTCGTTAAAGATATCTTCGCAGATCGTTATCCCCAGACGGAGTCCTTGGTAAGTAAAAGGACTGCTGGCCTGCCCCGGTTCAAAATAACGGGCTTCGTCAAACACATCATAGGTGGGCAGCAGACGTTTGTGGGCACTGAAAAGAATTTTGCCGTCAGTCAAGAGCAGGGCGCTGTTGTGCAAGGGTTTGCCGGTGCCGCCGCTGTGACGGGTGATGGCACCGCAGAGCACGGCGATGCCCTGGGTTGCGGCAACAAGGTTGTCAATGGCGGCCTCCTGCTGGGTCAAAAAGGCCTCGTGCTCCAGGTAATCCTGCGGCGGGTAACCGCTGATGGCCAGTTCCGGGAAAATGGCAAGCTGGCAACCGGCGTTGTGGGCCTGGTCGATCTGTTTGGCAATATTGGCGATATTGCCGGTAAAATCACCGATCACCGGGTTTATTTGCGTCAGGGCGAGTTTCATGGTTGCTATTTATAGCATAATAAAGTGGCTCATGCCGCATCAATTTTTGGGCAAGTTTTGCTTGCAGGATCAGCATGTTTCATACTAATCTTGTTTGCACCGGTATTCTTCCTGCAACCCTGAGCCACAATGAGGCCCTCCTTCATGCGCAAATATTTTGTCCTGGATACAAACGTCTTACTGCATAATGCTGATTCCATCAGTTCTTTTTCCGACAACTATGTGGTGTTGCCCATGTCGGTCATCGAGGAGCTTGACAAGTTCAAATCCCGCAGTGATGAACTTGGCCGCAACGCCCGCAAGGTTATCAGGGATCTCGACCATCTCCGCTGTCGCGGCAGGCTGGCGGAAGGGGTGGAGATGGAAAACGGCGGCATCTTGCGAATTTTCACGGAAGGGGATGATGTTGTCTGTCCCGGACTGAACATGAAGGTGCCGGACAACCGGATTCTCGCTGTCGCCTATACCTTGTTTAAAAAAGGCGAAAAGGTTATTTTCGTCTCAAAAGACATCAACGCCCGCCTGAAGGCCGATGCCCTGGGCATCGGCGTCATGGATTTTGAGAAACAGAAGGTCAATTTTGATGAGCTCTTTTCCGGCTACCGGGAGCAACTGGTGCCGGGTAAGGTTATTGATATTCTGTATGAAAAACGTGAGGTTGAGGCTGACGGCCTGGATCTCGTTCCCAATGAATTCGTGCTGCTCCAGGATGAGGCTGATCCCAAGCACAGCGCCCTGGCCCGGGCCTTCAACGAGCGGAAACTGGTAAGACTTAATCCCCAGTATGATTCCGCCTGGCAGATTCGTTCCCGCAGCAAGGAGCAGCGGATGTGCCTGGAACTTTTGCTTGATCCGAGTGTCCAACTTGTAACACTGGTGGGACAGGCGGGTACCGGTAAAACGCTTTTGGCGCTGGCCGCCGGTCTTGAAGAGGTGATTATCAATAAACGCTACGAGAAGATACTGGTTTCGCGGCCGATCATTCCCCTGGGCAAGGATCTGGGCTACATGCCCGGCGATAAGGACGAGAAACTGGCGCACTGGATGCAGCCTATTTTTGATAACCTTACCTTTCTCATGGGCAGCGGCCATTCCACGAAAAATCGGCAGGATGATGATTCCATGCGCCACAAGGTCGATAAACTGCTGAAGGATCATGTGGTGGAAATGGAGGCCCTTACCTATATCCGGGGCCGCTCCATCTCAGGCCAGTTTGTCATCGTTGACGAGGCCCAGAATCTGACCCCGCATGAGGTCAAGACCATCATCAGCAGGGCTGGCGAGGGGACAAAAATGGTGCTGACCGGTGATCCCTATCAGATCGACAACCCCTATCTTGACTCCAGCAGTAACGGACTGACCTATACAGTGGAACGGTTAAAAACGTTGCCGATCCATGGCCACATCACCCTGAAAAAAAGTGAACGGAGCCAGCTGTCAGGGGTGGCGGCGGATTATCTGTAAGAGGGATATTTACCAACTGTTTACCGCCGCGAACATGAAAAGGACCTGAAACATATGAAATTTGAACCGAAATGGATTGCCTGGGAGATTACCAGACGTTGTAACCTCAAATGCGTTCACTGCCGGTCTTCTTCGCAGCTTGAGGTCATAGGCCATCCTGATTTTTCCCTTGAGGAGGCCCGCCGGGTGCTTGACGATATCGCCTCCTACGCCAACCCGGTCATGGTGCTTTCCGGCGGCGAGCCCCTGCTGCGCAAGGATGTCTTTGACATTGCCACCTATGGCACGAGTAAAGGCCTGCGCATGTGCCTGGCCACCAACGGGACATTGGTCACCGAAGAAATCTGCGGCAAAATTAAGGAGGCGGGCATCAAAATGGTGTCCCTCAGCCTGGACGGCTCCACCGCCGCGGTTCATGACAATTTCCGCAATCAGGCCGGGGCCTTTGCCGGCACCCTGAATGCCGCCGCCCTGTTCAGGAAGCATGACATCTCCTTTTTGATCAATTCCTCGTTTACCAAGCGAAATCAGGAGGAGATCCCCAAAATCTACAAGCTTGCCAAGGAAATCGGGGCCACCGCCTGGTATATGTTCATGATTGTCCCCACCGGCCGCGGTGAAGAGATCATGAAAGAGCTCATTTCCATGGAGGATTATGAGAAAATGCTTGAGTGGCATTACGACATGGAAAAGGAGGAGAATGACATTCTGGTCCGGCCCACCTGCGCACCGAGTTACTACCGCATCGTCCTGCAGAAAAAGAAGGAAACCGGCGACGATTTCCAGCGGCGAACCCTGAAATTTTCCACAGGCGGCTCCAAAGGCTGCCTTGCCGGGCAGCTGATCTGTCTCATCGACGTGGACGGCAACGTCCTGCCCTGCAGTTATTTCCCCATGGGCGCCGGCAATATCCGGGAGAAATCCTTCAAGGATATCTGGGAAAATTCAAAACTTTTCCATGACATGCGTGATTTCAAGGCTTACAAGGGCCGTTGCGGCTCCTGCGAATACGTCAGCGTGTGCGGCGGGTGCCGGGCCAGGGCCTACGCCATGCATGGTGACTACATGGCGGAAGAGCCTTTCTGTTCCCATGTCCCGGCCAAATTAAAATAACTGCATGATTTCTGAAATGGTCCATTGGTTGAAGCGCCGACACCTGTTCACCGATTAACGAGTCAGCCAATCCACTAATCAATAACGAAGGAAAAAAAGAATGAAGACAAATTTTCTCAAGGCCTGCAAAGGAGAAGAGGTCAGCCAAACCCCTATCTGGATTATGCGCCAGGCCGGCCGATACCTGCCTGACTATCATAAAGTTCGTGGCAAGGTGACATTTCTGGAGCTCTGCAAAACCCCGGAGCTGGCAGCAGAGGTCACCCTGCAGCCAGTGGATATCCTCGGCGTTGACGCGGCAATCCTCTTTTCCGATATCCTGGTGGTGCTCGATGCCATGGGCATGCCCCTTGAGTTCAGGGAAAAACAGGGACCGGTGCTGCCAGCACCCATTCGTACCAAGGCGGATGTTGACAGGCTCATTGTGCCTGACCCGGCCGACAAGCTCAGCTATGTCATGGATACCATCCAGCTGCTGCGCCGGGAACTTGCCGACAAAGTGCCACTCATCGGTTTTGCCGGCGCCCCCTTTACCCTGGCAACCTACATGGTTGAAGGCGGGTCTTCGAAAAATTTTTTCCAGACCAAGAAGATGATGTACTCTGCCCCTGATATTTACGGGGCCATGCTTGACAAGGTGACCGACTGCACCATCAGCTATCTGCTGGCCCAGGTTGAGGCCGGCGCCCAGGCCCTGCAGGTTTTTGATTCCTGGGCCGGTGCCCTGGCGCCCTGTGATTTTGCCGAGTTTGCCCTGCCTTATGTAAAGAAGATCATGGACGCCCTGAAGCCTGCCGGGGTGCCGTTGATTTATTTTGCCAACAATGGCGCCACCCTGATGAATCTGTCAAAGACCTGCGGTGCTGATGTGCAGGGGCTGGACTGGCGGGTTAATCTCAGCGATGCCATCAAGGTTTTCGGGCCGGATATCTCCGTGCAGGGCAATCTTGATCCCTGCGCCCTGCTGCTGCCCGAGGATAAGCTGGAAAAAAGAATCGCCGCCATCCTTGAGGAAGGAAAAGCGGCCCGGGGCCATATTTTCAACCTGGGCCACGGCATTCTGCCTGAAACTCCGCCGGAAAAGGCCAAGTTCGTCGTTGATGCGGTACACCGTTTATCAGTCCGGTAGGTGGAGGTGGTTTACGGCGTGAAGATTCCCACAGTAGATACCTGTCTCCAGCTGATGGAGGATTACCGGATGCTGGACAATATCAAGGCCCATTCCAAGGTTGTGGCCAGGGTGGCTGAATTGATCACCGTTGGCCTTACGCGAAGGAGTGGCGAGGCCCTTAATCTTGATCTGGTTATATCCGCCTCCTTGCTTCATGATATTGCCAAAACCCAGTGTCTCGACAGCCGCTGCGACCACGCCAAAGTGGGCGGCGAGATCTGCCGTGGGCACGGTTTTGTCGAAATAGCCGATATTGTTGAAGAGCATGTGGTGATTAAAAGCAACGGCAGCGGGCGCATCACGGAAAAGGAGATTGTCTACTACGCCGACAAGCGGGTCAATCATGACCAGGTGGTCAGCCTCCATGACCGGCTCGACTATATTTTAGACCGCTATGCCCGTAATAATGCCGTACGCCATGATTTGATCCAGCAGAATTTTGCCAAATGCCTCACGATGGAAAAGAGGATTTTCGACAACCTTGATTTCAGTCCTGAACAACTAGCTGCCCTTATCATGGCAAAACGGGAATGGAGGGTTTGACCAATGGCGGATCAGCCGCAGTCCATAGGTGTAATTGTGCTCAATCTGGGAGGTCCTGAACGGCTTGCTGATGTGGAGCCGTTTTTGTACAACCTCTTTTCTGATCGCCGGATTATCCGGCTGGGACCGGCTTTGCTGCAAAAGCCCATCGCCTGGATGATCGCCAAGCGCCGCGCCCCGAAAAGCCGGAAGGCCTATGCACTTATCGGCGGCGGCTCACCACTGAAAAGTCTTACCATGCAGCAGGGTGAGGCGCTGGAGAGGGAGCTCGGCAAGGTGGGCAGGTTCAAGGTTGCCATGGCCATGCGCTATTGGCCCCCCTTTGCCCGGGAAACCCTGCAGAAATTTGCCGACCAGCATATTACCCGCATCATCGCCCTCACCCTTTACCCACATTTTTCCAAGGCCACGACCGGCTCTTCCCTTGATGATCTGCGGCAGGCCGCGGGCGCATTTCCCGGATTTTTCGAGATAGCCGAGATTGCCGCCTGGCCGGAGCAGCCCGATTATATCCAATGTCTGGCAGATTCCATTGTTGCCGGCATGAAACAGTTCGAGGGTGCCAAGGCGCAGCTGGTTTACAGCGCCCATAGCCTGCCGGTGCAATTTATTGAGGAGGGAGACCCCTATCTTGATGACATGAATAAAACCATCGGGGCGGTGGAAAAAATTACCGGGATAAAAGGCCATCTTTGTTTTCAGAGTAGAAGCGGTCCGGTGGAATGGCTGTCGCCGTCCACCCCGGACATGCTGGAGCAGCTGGCGGGCCAGGGATGCAGCAATGTGCTGATGGTTCCCATCAGTTTTGTATCCGACCATGTGGAAACCCTCTATGAAATTGACATCCAGTACCGGGAGATGGCCCAAGCCTTAGGCATGACCCTGAAAAGGACAGCATCTCTTAATGTCATGCCCCGTTTTATTGCCGGTTTAAAAAAACTCGTCGAGGCCGCAGCGCGGCAGCAAAACTGGCTGCCCTGAACCTTTTTCCCCCGTTTTTTTAAGAGAATCTGGCGCGTTTCCCGTGCCGGGATTTCCCCCGTAAGGTAGCGCACAAGGCCCAAAGCTGTCCCGCGTTCCCTATCTGTTCGCTGTGGTAAGTGTATTTGTTGCCGCAGGCAGTGTGGCATATCTATGCAACACTTTGTGTGGCGCGCACCATTGTCTGCTACACTTCTGTTTTTTTCCCTTATGCAACAATCAGGAAAAATGCTTAATTAGCGAATGGTTAGCTGTTTTTTGCCAGAGATGTTTCTTGTGGCACGGCTACTGCTTTTCTTTGCATTAAAAGGGAAGCGTAAGGCCTCTGCAAGAAAAGAAGGGGGACGGCAATGAAAAAAACAGCTAAAAATCGGATTAGCACGGCAGTCATTGACAGCTACGATTACGATGAAGATATTGCTGAAGCGGCAAGTCACGTAGGCACCGGAACTATTTTTAATATCTGCGCTGTGATAGGTGTCTGGGGGCTGAGCTGTCTGGGCAGTGCCATCGTCCAGTCCGGCATCGTTGATGTGATGAAGGGGTGGCTTGGGGCCATAGCAGGATAAAGATGGATTGTAAGGGTGATTATCTCATTGCCGTTATGAAATCCAGTTGATATTGCGGAGGAGGTTGCCCCGCGCCAGGGCGGGGGGGAGTTTTCAGCTGGGCACCTGGTAGCGCCTCATTCTGACGCTGATCAGGATGCCGATGCCGGCCATGGTGGTGATAAGTGACGATCCTCCGTAGCTGAAAAGGGGCAGCGGCATGCCGACCACGGGCAGCATGCCCATGACCATGGCGAGATTGATGAATGCCTGCCAGAAGATAAGCGACACCACGCCGATGCAGAGCAGCGTACCGAATTTGTCCCGGGAGGACACGGCGCTGTTCAAGCCCCAGAGGATGAGGAAAAAATAAATGGATAAAAACAGGGCAGAGCCGACAAAGCCGAACTCCTCGGCCCAGATGGAAAAGGCGAAGTCGGTATGGCGTTCCGGCAGGAAATCAAGATGGCCTTGGGTCCCCGCCAGATATCCCTTGCCGAAGGTCAGTCCGCTGCCGACGGCGATCTTTGACTGCATGATATGATAGCCGCTCTTTAACGGATCAGCCTCCGGGTTGAGAAATGTTTCAATGCGCTGGCGCTGGTATGGTTTAAGAATGAATTTCCAGGCGATGGGGATGAGGGAGGCGCAGACCCCCAGCAGAATATTCAGGGTTTGCCATTTGAGTTTGACAAACAGCGTCATGGAAACAAAGATAAAGCCAAGCATCAGCGCCGTACCCAGATCCGGCTGTTTGAGGATGAGCAGAAAAGGGAAAAGGGTCAGGGCAATGGGGATGCCCAGTTCTTTCAGGGTAAATCCCTTGCCGGTGTCCTTACGGGAATAGTAACTTGCCAGGGTGATCACGAGCATGAGTTTGGCCGGCTCGGATGGTTGCAGATTGAAAAAACCTAGATTGATCCAGCGCTGGGCTCCGGACATGGTTTTGCCGAAAATCAGGGCAGAGAGCAGCAGCAGGCAGATGGCGCCGTACATGGGGTAGTTCCAGGACATGAAGATGCGGTAATCTACGCTGATAATGGCCAAGACCAGCCCCATGCCCATAATGAAATAATAGAGCTGCTTGATATAGATCGGAGTGCCCGCCGGTTTATCCGGATAAATCGCGCTGTAAAGGTTCATGAGGCACATGGTGGCAATAAGTGCCAGCCAGAGCAGGATAATCCAGTCGAAATGCTGTATGAGTCGTCGGTCAAATCGTAACATGATCTAGGGGAGAATTATCGCAAGCTGGATTATTAAGGGCGGGCAACAGCCTCCTGCAGCCATCTTGACGATGCAATTTAATATATCCTTACTGGTTTGTTTCCTCGACGGTTTTTTCCTTAAAATACTCTTCCAGCAGCTGTTTGGCAATAGGCGCGGCCACCGAACCTCCATGGCCGCTATGCTCAACAAGCACGGTTATGGCAATTTCCGGTTTCTCTGCGGGGGCAAAACAGGTGAACCAGGCATGATCCTTGTATTGCCTGGGGAGCAGCGACTGCGGTATGCTCTTGAACTTGGCCATGCGAACCACCTGGGCGGTGCCGGTTTTACCGCCCACTGTAATCGTTGGCATTTTGGCGCTGGTCGCTGTGCCATGCTTGGTGTTCACTGCATCGATCAATCCTTTTATAATGAGATTCCTGTCCTGCGCGGAGCCGTAAACCGTGCCGAGAAGGTCGGGTTGGACCTTGTCAAGGGTGGAGCCCTCTGGGGCCTTGATTGTTTCGATGATCTGGGGTTTGTAGAGCTTGCCGCCATTGACCAGGGCAGCCGTCATACGGCAGATCTGTAAAGGGGTTGCCAGATTAAATCCCTGACCAATGGCAACGGAAAGGGTTTCGCCGTCCTGCCATGCTTCATTCTTTTTCTTCTTTTTCCAGGCGGAAGTGGGGGTGAGCCCAGGTTTTTCATGTTCAAGTTCAATGCCGGTTTTCTGGCCCAGACCTAAACTTTCCGCATAGGCTGCGAGTCTATCCACCCCAACCCGTTGCCCGACCTGATAGAAATAAACATCGCAGGATTCGGCCAAGGCTCTCTGCAGGCTGATCGCGCCGTGTCCCCCGGTTTTCCAGCAACCGTAGCGCCGGTTATAGATATTGAGGCCGCCGTTGCAATAGAAAACAGTTTGCGGGGTAATAATTTTTTCGCCCAGACCTGCCAGCGCCGTAATGATTTTGTATGTTGATCCGGGTGGGTACTGACCCTGAGTTGTTTTATCGATCAGGGGATGCAGCGGATCGTTGAGATGCTCCTGCCACACCTTCGTGGAAATTCCGCCGATGAACTCGTCAAGCTTGAGGGGTGGAGCGCTTGCCAACGCCAGCAGTTTGCCCGTATTAACCTCCATGGCCACCACGGCACCGCCGAGCCCTTCCATGGCTTTTTCGGCGGTCAGCTGCAGGTCTATGTCTATGGTCAGCTGCAGATCATTACCCGGCAGGGGGTCCTGGTGTTGGAGTATCTTCTGTTCAAAACCAAGAACGTCAACCTCAAGGTAGCGGTGGCCCTTTTCGCCCCGCAACTCTTTTTCAAACAGTTTTTCGATTCCCATTTTGCCGATGGGATCACCGCCCTGATACTTGCTGTTTTTGAGGACTTCCAGCTCTTCTTTGCTGATCTGCCCCAGATAGCCGATGAGATGGGACGCCATGTTGCCGTAAAGGTAATCGCGGCTTGGCACTGCCTCAACGCGGACGCCCGGCAGGTCGAAATGGTGGTTCTCGATAAAGACAAGGGTTTTCCAGTCAATGTCTTCTTTGAGCAGAATCGGCATGTAGCGTGGCTGGCCGGATGCTTCCCGGATACAGTTCAGCAGGTTGGAGATATCCTCATTGAGTATCTGGGCAAGTCGTTTTATCACTTCATCCGGATTCGGGGCGTCTTCTTTTGTCCAAACCAGATTGAAATATGGCCTGTTGGTGATGATAACGCGGCCGAAGCGGTCAAGAATATTGCCCCGGGGTGCCTGGATTTGCTGGATGCGGATTCTGTTGTTTTCCGACAGTTTTACGTATTCCTCACCTTTCTTGATCTGTAGAAACCAGAGGCGGGCGATGAGAAGGGCGATAAAAACGATGATAATGGCGGTGGCAATATCAACCCTTTTTTTGAGGATGATCAGCTCTTCCTCATCGATTTTATGTATTTTTTCGACAGCTCGCCGTATTCTGGGCATGGTAGGAAATGGGGAAACGGGTTAATCCCTGAAAGTGTTTTTGTTTTTTGGCCGGAGAAAAAACTGGGCTGCTTTCTTTGGGGTCAGAAATGTATCAAAAGATTCAAACAGCGTAAAGAGCGGTATGGTGATCATGCCGAGCAGCAGTATCTCCAGTAGAATATCTTTCCAGTTCCAGTTCAACTCGTTTTCCGGGGCCAGAATGGAGGCAAAAGTATAAAGAAGAGCATTAACCAAGAGATAGCTGGCAATCACCAGAGGAATGCGATGGACCACTTCATGGATGGCCAGTCGTCGTGCAAGTCCGTGCAGCAGAAAAAAAAGCAGCAGGTAGGTGATCGGGTAGATTCCCAGAAAAATACCGGAGAAAATATCCATGACAAGTCCCAGCAACAGAAGCAGCACCGCTCCGTGGACGAGCTGGAGACGTATGGCCACGAAAACTATGAGCACGAAAAAGGGATCAGGGCTGCCGACCCACCCGGGCAGCATAGTCAGCAGAGAGGTCTGCAGAAGCAGCAGAAAAACACCAAGGAAGAAGTAGGAAATAACAGGCATGATTAGTGGTATTTTTTCTCAAAGTCCTGATCTGCCAATGAATTTTCATGCATGATAATAATCAGATATTCCAGCTGTGAAAAATCTACCGACGGTTCGACATCAATTTGCTGAAACATTCCCCTTTTGCTTTTGGTGACTTCGGAAACCTTGCCCACCGGCAGCCCTTTGGGAAAGATGTCACCCAGTCCGGAGGTGACAATGGCATCGCCTTTCTCCACATCGGCGTTCTTCAAGACGTAAAGGAGATTGAAACCGTTGCTGCCGTTGCCCTTGAGGATTCCCTGTACCCTGTTTTTCTGCACGAGCACATCAATGGCGCTGTTGGGATCATTGGCCAGAAGGACTTTCGAGTAGTTCGGTGATGTGTCCAGTATCTGCCCTACCACGCCTTCCACGGTGACAACCGGCATGCCCTTTTCCACCCCTTCGCTGCTGCCTCGGTCCACAATGATGGTGCGGAACCAGAGGGAAGGGTCGCGTCCTACGATCTGGGCGGTCAGGGTTGGCGGGGGCAGTGAATCTTTAATCTGCAGCAGTTTGCTCAAGCGGACATTGGTGGCCACTGCCTCCCGATACTTGATATTGGTCTCCTTGAATTTATCCAGTTCTTCCTGGAGTCTCTTGTTTTCATCCCGGACATAGAGAAGCCCGATATAGTCAGACCATACATTGGCTACGCCGTTGGTAAGACGGGTAATGACATACTGGCCTTTGCCAATGAGGTCGAGAGCAAGTCTTTGCGGGCCGTTTAATTCCTGACGGCCCACCGTGGAGGCAATCAGAATGAGGATGAAGGTCAGGATGGAGCCAAAGAGGAAAAAAATCTGGATCTGCTTTGATTTCTTATTTTTTTTTCTCATCAGGATAAACTAGTTGACCATCACCTCTTTGAGCACATCGATATTTTCCAGGGCCTTCCCGGAGCCGAGGACGACGGATGACAAGGGGTCTTCTGCTATGATGATCGGCAGGCCTGTCTCTTGTTTGAGGCGCTTGTCAAGATTGCGCAGCATGCCGCCTCCGCCGGTCAGGACAATGCCCTGGTCCACGATATCGGCGGAAAGTTCTGGCGGGGTCAGCTCCAGAGCCATTTTTACTGTTTCGATAATGGCATCAACCTGTTCGGCAATGGCCTGGTTGATCTCGCCCGAGTCGATGGTTAATGTCTTTGGCACGCCGGATACCAGATCTCTACCCTTGATATCCATGGTTTCGTAGGGTGGTTCCGGCATGACGTCGGCAATGGTTGTTTTGATGACTTCCGCGGAATGCTCGCCGATGGCCAGGTTATGTTTCCGCTTGATGTGCTGGAGTATGGCGTCGTCCATTTTGTCTCCGGCAACCCTGACGGATTTGGAATAAACAATACCGGCCAGGGATATGACCGCGACCTCGGTGGTGCCGCCACCGATGTCAACGATCATGTTGGCGGTGGGTTCGGTGATGGGCAGCCCTGCGCCAATGGCGGCCGCCATTGGCTCCTCGATGAGGTAGACTTCTCTGGCGCCGGCTGATTCGGCAGATTCACGTACAGCTCTTTTTTCAACCTGCGTGATGCCCGAAGGCACACTGATAATGATGCGCGGGTGGACAAGGGTGCGCCGATTATGCACCTTGTTGATGAAATAGCGCAGCATGGCCTCGGTTACTTCAAAATCAGCAATAACGCCATCTTTAATGGGGCGTATGGCAACAATATTTCCAGGGGTCCGGCCAAGCATCATTTTCGCTTCTTTGCCCACGGCAAGAACCTTGTTGCTGCGATGGTCCTTGCGCACTGCCACCACGGAAGGTTCACGCAGGACAATACCTTTCCCTTTAACATAGACAAGGGTGTTTGCCGTACCAAGATCAATGGCCAGATCGTTTGAGAGCCAGCCGAATAATGAATCAAAAGGAGAAAACATCTATGCACTCCCTTAGAGGTTGAATTTGAATAATTTTTATAACCGGGAACCGGGCCATGACTAACCATGAGAGCCCGGTAATTGGGATTACGTAGAGGAAAACTTTCAAAGAATATCCCCACCAGTTGCGAGATATGTTTTGATCGCTCATGCTACTTAAACCTTAACTTTGTCACCTTAGCAAACAAAAAAAATGTTAGCAAGAAAAATGCTTGAGTTAACTGATTTATGGATGCGGTGGGTTTGCATGTTAGGAATGGCGGGAAAAAAAACTTGACAGCAAGAATTCAAAAAGATTATAAGTGCTCAAATTTTCCAGACATGTGGGGCTATAGCTCAGCTGGGAGAGCGCTTGAATGGCATTCAAGAGGCCAGCGGTTCGATCCCGCTTAGCTCCACCATTTGATAGTTCGAGGCAGTTCGCTAAAGTGCACTTAACCCGCTGGCTGAAAGGCTTAGCGGGTTTTTTGTTGTCCAGAAAAGTTCGTCATGGTACGGTAAAATCCATAAGATTTAGGGGTATGTATAGGGGTATGTAGCCCTACCCCTAATGTGGATACCCCCAAAATAAATGGATGGCCCATGCCTAAACGAATTGTACCACTCACGGATACCAAAATAAGGACAGCAAGAGCAGCCGAAAAGGATGTTAAATTGTTTGATGGCGGCGGACTGTTCTGTCTGATTACCCCAACAGGCGGCAAGCTTTGGCGGCTTAAGTATCGCTTTGGGGGTAGAGAAAAACTCCTTACTCTTGGAACATACCCCCAAACAACACTTGCCGAGGCCAGGCGGAAACGTGACGATGCCCGTATTTTGCTGGAAAAGGACATCGATCCGGGAGCAGTCAAGAAAGCTCAAAAGGCTGCACATTCTCAAGAGCAAGACACGTTTGAGGTTATCGCCAGAGAGTGGCATGCCAAATATGCACCTACTTGGGCCGAAAGCCACTCAGAAAAAATCATCAGAAGGCTTGAGCTATATATCTTCCCGTGGTTGGGATCAAAGCCCATACGTTCCATTGTGCCTTCCGAACTACTTGAATGTCTGCGACGACTTGAGGAAAAAGGTACATTAGACACCGCGCACAGGGCGAAACAGAATTGCGGGCAGGTTTTCCGCTACGCAATTGCTACAGGTAGAGCCGAACGCGACCCAACCCCTGACTTGCGCGGCGCACTGCCTGCCATTCATAAACAACACTACGCTGCAATCACTGACCCTATAGAAGTAGCACGTCTTATGAGAGCCATTGACGGATACAGCGGGAGCTTTGTCACAATATGTGCCCTGCGGTTGGCTCCATTATTTTTTCTGCGACCAGGTGAATTAAGACAAGCGGAATGGTCAGAGTTTGACCTTGATCAAGCCGCCTGGAATGTGCCGATTGAACGGTTAAAGCTCAGGAAGGCGGAAAAAATAAGAAGAAAAGGCGAATTTCATTTAGTCCCTTTGGCAACTCAAGCTGTTGCTATCCTTCGAAACTTGCAACCTCTAACCGGTGCTGGCCGGTTCGTGTTTCCTTCCTCGAGAACAGCATTACGAGCGATGAGCAACAACACTGTCAACGCGGCATTACGTCGACTTGGGTATAATACAAAGGAAGAAATGACCGGGCATGGTTTCAGGGCGATGGCAAGAACAATTCTTGATGAAGTCCTTGGATTTCGACCGGAAATAGTAGAGCACCAACTTGCACACGCAGTACGAGACCCTTTAGGCCGGGCGTACAATCGAACAACATATTTGCCGGAAAGGAAAAAAATGATGCAATCTTGGGCTGATTACCTGGATAAAATAAAGGCAGGGGCAGAAATCATTCCTTTTAGAGCAACGGGAAGCTGAACCCTGTTTGCCTTTTAGTCATAATGAAGCAAAATTTCTTTCCTGTAGCCAACCGCGAATATCACGGACTATCCAGCCAACAGCACGGGAGCCAAGCGACACAGCGCGGGGGAAATTACCTTCACCCATTAATTTATAGATGCTTGTTTTCCCAAGTCCTGTAAGTCTTTTCACCTCAGCAAGCCGGAGAATTCGTAATTCTTCAAGTTCTGCACACATTTTGATATTTCCCGCCAAAAGGCAATTGATTCAAATCAAGTAACAAGCAAGCGCAGCTTTTGCGCCATGGTTACCCTTACAGCCCAGGGATAGTCGAAGCGTAAAGAGAATCCCAGCAGTCAACCTGCCGGACCACGAATTTATCAATGAATTGCTCGTATTTGGTGCTGTACATCTCTGTAAGTTTCTTGCGCATCATGAGATTGAACATGGAAATGATATCCCCTATGTTATCAGCGGACATCTTCATGTAGGCACAGACTGAAATGGCGATCCCGGCCGCCTGGTCAATGAGCGGTTCAATCGCCTTTGAAGGTTTCAGGCTTTGCCGTTCAACGTAGACGGTATTTTTTGACCACTCGGTTT
>JBFMAY010000019.1:0-71672 GCA_040755455.1 Thermodesulfobacteriota bacterium
AGAAAAAATGAAACAATCGTTGGCACTACCTTTTTGAGCTCGGGGAGACACTCGCCTTTGTTAAATCAATGGGTTATAGAGTTTTCCTAACAAAAAATCAGCTACAACCTGTAGAAGAAAAGTTAAATATTGCTGTTCTTGGTGCTTTTGGAAAATCTCTCTTGCTGTCTCTTTGCTGAAATCAAATTTATATTTTTTAATACCTTGAGAAACGATAATCTTTAAAGGAGTGCACTTTTCAATGAACTCACCAGGCGTCATTACATGCTTGGTACCATTTATGGCACCGTCACTTGAAAAATTCCAAGCACCGACCACTCTAATTTTTGATTTTGGTTGAATATTAAAGGTTCTGGTTTTGAAATCTACTATATGGTTTCTTGTCTGTTGATGCAGTGGGAGTGCCTCGATATGCGGAAAAACAATTACAGCCTCACAGTCAATTGCTGCTCTGTCACCCTTATTTTCAATAATAACCTCTATGCTTGTCACATTATGATCCCATTGGGAATCATTAGACTTACGGCTTCCACAGATTCCTGGATGCACAGAAACGACTTCAAGCCTCGCCTTATCTCTCATTTGCAAAAATATTGCGAACAGCGCCAAACAAATACTCAAAATAGAAAGTCCAAATGATATTTCTGTCATAGTTTTATAATTTCTTCACTTAATCAGCAATAATATGGTCAGTAATCACATGGAAAGCAGATGATCATAAAGCTCATCCGGGGTTATGAGCTGGCCGTCCACCCGGTTATGCCTTACAATCTCCGTGGCAAGATTCACCCGTTTCACCTCTCTGACCACCTGCCCCATATTCATTTCCGGCACCAGAACCCGGCGGCATTGCCGCAGCACGGCGTCCACCGCCTTGCGGGGAAAGGGATAGAGGGTGATGAGTTGCAGCAGGCCGGCCTTGATCCCCTGGCTTCTGGCCTGCCTCACGGCCCGCAGGGCGGAGCGGGACACCGCGCCGTAGGCGATCACGGCAATTTCCGCATCCTCCATCATGACAGTCCTGGTCATCTGGATTTCAGCAAAACCATTGGTGATCTTGCGGAACAACCGGCGGATAAAGGCGTCCACCTCCTCGGGCCGCTCGGTGGGAAAGCCGCGGGCATCATGGATCAGCCCGGTGACATGGTGCCGGTAGCCGCTGCCCATATCAGCCATGGCGGGCACCCCGCGGCTGTTGTCCTCATAAGGAATATACCACTCCGGCGGCACGGCGGGACGGGTGCGGTCAATCACTGTGATGGTGGCTGGATCGGGCAGGACAAAGGCCTCCCTGGTATGGGCGACAATTTCGTCCGACAGCACGATAACCGGCACCCGGTACTTCTCTGCAAGGTTAAAGGCGTGGACGGTGATGGCAAAACAGTCGTTCACGGTTGAGACGGCCAGGACGATTGCCGGGTGATCACCATGGGTCCCCCATCTGGCCTGCATGACATCGCCCTGGGCAGGGCTGGTGGACATTCCGGTGCTGGGGCCGGCCCGCATGACGTTGACCACCACACAGGGCACCTCCGCCGCACAGGCAAAGCCAAGATTTTCCTGCATCAATGAAAAGCCCGGACCGCTTGTTGCAGTGAGGCTTTTTACTCCGGCCAGCGACGCGCCGATGATGGCGCCCATGCCGGCTATTTCATCCTCCATCTGGATAAAGGTGCCGCCGGCAGCCGGCAGCCGGTTGGACATCATCTCAGCAATCTCGGAGGCAGGGGTGATGGGATAGCCGGCAAAAAAACGGCACCCGGCGGCCAGAGCCCCTTCCACAAGGGCTTCGTTTCCCTGCAGCAGCTGACGCTGCATCACTTTATCACCCATCACATGCCTCGCAGACTGCACCATTTTGAGTCTTATCTGATTGATCCTTGCCCCGTTCCGGAAAGCGGTCGGCAATGGTTATGGCAAAGTCAGGGCAATGAATCTCACAGAAACGGCAGCCGGTGCATGCATCCGGCTGGGCCACCACCGGCCTGCCCTGGGCATTTCTGCCGAAAACCTCCTGCGGGCAGAAGGCGATGCAGATGCCGCAGGCCTTGCACCAGTCATAAAAAATGGTCTGGCTGAAGAGCTTGCCCTTCTTTTCATGCGTTTCCTGTTTCATCCGCCGGTAACCGTTATCCTCATCCGCGCCAGTTGAAGGACAGCGCCCCCGTATCCGTATTGCTGTTGCCCCATTTTTTTAAGTATAGCAGACAACTCACTCAACCAGCCAATATTTTGGGATATATTTACGCAAATGCTCGCTGGGGTGCAGCGTCATTGCAGCATAAACGGCAAGGCGGGGAAAAAACAGGGAAATGATTCGGGAAAAGGGGCCGGCAACGAGGATCAATGGCCGGAATTTTTGGGCAGCATGGTGATGAGTTTCCGCAGCAAAAAAGAAGAAGAACCTTTGGTGTCAAAGACCAGCAGGGCGGCAGCGGGCAGTTCGTCGGGGAACTCCATGCTCTCCTGCTGGCGTTGATAGATCTCCCAGGTTCCGTCAGAAACGGCCTTGGGATTTCTGGCCCGGACCGAGAGACGCCGCCGTGTCTCTTCCTCATCACACCGGCATAGGATGAAAAAAAGCGAGGCCCCGCACTCAGCCGCACACTGCACCACCCGCTGCCGCTCACTGCGTTTATGATAGGAGCCGTCGAGCACCACGGACTGGTTTCTGCTCAGCTCCCATCTGGCATGCTCAAGCAGGGCATCATAGGTCATGCGGGTGAACTCCGGGGTGTAGATGCCCTGATGCAAGGCGCTGCCCTGACGCGACTCCGGGGCCTTGCCGGCCAGCTCCTTGCGCACCACATCCGTGTTGAAATAGGGCAGGGAAAATTCCTTTGCCAGACCCCGGGCCAGGGTGCTCTTGCCGCTGGCGATCAACCCCATGAAGACAAAAAGGCTAGCCGGCATATTGCTCGGCCAGTAGGAAATATTTTTCCGCCTGGGCGAGCGCCCTGGCGCGGGTCGCCTCGTCCACCTCCGGCGCATGGGCGGTGAACAGGCCGATCTTGCCGCGCACGTAGGCCCGGTAACATTTATAAAAGGACAACACGGCCAGCAGCCCGGGGTCCCCGCTTGCCGCCACAAAGCGGTCAATGAAGAAGCCGGAAAGTGCCTGCAGGCCATGAAAATCGAGATCCATGGCCAGGAAGGCCACATCGCTTGCCACGTCACAGTAGCGGAACCGTTCATTAAACTCGATGCAGTCAAAGATATAGACCTTGCCGGCCAGGCAGATATTGGCCGAGTACAGATCGCCGTGACAGTCCTTCACCCGGTTTGCGCTGCGCTCAAGAAAAAGGGCCTCATTGTGCAGAAAGGAGCGGGCATAGCTGCTGATGGCATCGAACTGCCCCTGCCGCAGCGCCCCCTTGCCGATAAAACCCCTGGTCTGATCAAAATTTTCCAGGACGTTGACGCTCACCGCCCGGGCCGTGCCGAAGCCGGCGATCTCGCTCCCGCCTGCGGCCCGGTCGTAAAACGGCACCAAGGTGGCGACGATGTCATTGATATGGGACTGGTTCAGCTCGCCCCTGGCAATCACCCTGCCCATCATCCGCTCCTGGGGCAGCATCTTCATTCTGACGCCATACTCGACCGCTTCGCCGGCCCCGCCGAAGGAGAAACCGGCTTGCGCCCGGCAGACGGGAAAAACATCAAGATAGATGTCCGGACAGAGACGGCGGTTTAAGAGCAGTTCCTGTTGGCAGAAGTGGCGGCGTTTGTCCAGGGTGGTGAAATCGAGAAAGCCGAAGTTGACTGGTTTCTTGAACTTGTAGACGAAATCCCCAGCCAGCAGCACATAGGAGATATGGGTCTGCACCAGCTCAACCCTGTCCACCGGGTGATCATGGTGGGCAGGGTCGAGAAACCAGGTAATAAAATCAGGCAGGCTGGCTGACATCAGGACCTCACCTTAGTAACGATAATAGTCCGGCTTGTATGGACCATTTACCGGCACACCGATATAATCGGCCTGCTCCTTGCTCAGGGTGGTGAGATGGACGCCGATTTTTTTCAGATGCAGACGGGCCACCTTTTCATCGAGCTGTTTGGGGAGAAAATATACTTTTCTCTCCATCTTATCGCTGTATTTCCACAGTTCGATCTGGGCCATGATCTGATTGGTGAAGGAGTTGCTCATGACGAAACTGGGGTGGCCGGTGGCACAGCCGAGGTTCACCAGCCGGCCCTCGGCCAGGACAATAATCCTTTTGCCGTCAGGGAAGATCACATGATCAACCTGGGGTTTGATATTTTCCCAGGTGAGTCCACGGATTGAGGCGATATCAATCTCGCTGTCAAAATGGCCGATATTGCAGACAATGGACTGATCCTTCATGACGTCCATGTGGGACCGGGTAATGACCCGGACATTGCCGGTACAGGTGACGAAGATATCGCCCACCGGGGCAGCCTCTTCCATGGTGACCACCCGGTAGCCTTCCATGGCCGCCTGCAGGGCGCAGATGGGATCAATCTCGGTGATCAGCACTGTGGCGCCCATGCCCCGCAGGGCCTGGGCGCAGCCCTTGCCCACATCGCCGTAACCGCACACCACCGCGGTTTTGCCGGCCACCATCACATCGGTGCCCCGCTTGATCCCGTCAATCAGGGATTCGCGGCAGCCATAGAGATTATCGAACTTGGATTTGGTCACCGAATCATTGACATTAAAGGCCGGGGCAAGCAGTTTGCCGGCCCGCATCATCTCGTTGAGCCGGTGCACCCCGGTGGTGGTCTCCTCACTGATGCCCTTCACATCCTTCATCAGTTCAGGATACTTCTCATGCATGACCTGGGTGAGATCGCCGCCGTCGTCAAGAATCAGATTCGGCCGCCAGTTATCCGGGCCGAAGATGGTCTGGTCAATGCACCACCAGAACTGCTCCTCGGTTTCGCCCTTCCAGGCAAAAACGGGAATGCCCGCGGCAGCCATGGCCGCGGCGGCATGATCCTGGGTGGAGAAAATATTGCATGATGACCAGCGCAGCTCAGCGCCGAGCTCCACCAGGGTTTCCATCAGCACCGCGGTCTGGATGGTCATATGCAGACAGCCGGCGATCCGTGCGCCTTTGAGCGGTTCCTTACCGGCATACTCTTCCCGCACCGCCATCAGACCGGGCATTTCCGTTTCCGCGATGGCGACCTCCTTGCGGCCCCATTCGGCAAGCCCCATGTCCGCTACTTTATAATCGGTAAATACACTCATTATTTGTTCCCTTTTAAGCCGGCGGCATCCCGCAGGATGTCCGCCTTGTCGGTTTTTTCCCAGGTAAACTCGGCGCGCTCCCTGCCGAAATGGCCGTAGGCCGCCGTCTTCTTATAGATCGGCCGCAGCAGATCAAGATGCTGGATGATCGCCTTGGGCCGCAGATCAAAATGGGCCATGACCAGATCCCTGATCTTGCCGTTGGGGATCTTTTCCGTGCCAAAGGTATTCACATTAATGGAGACAGGCTTGGAAATACCGATGGCGTAGGCCACCTGCACCTCAACCTCGGTGGCAAGACCCGCGGCCACGATGTTTTTGGCCACATAACGCCCCATATAGGAGGAGGAACGGTCAACCTTGGAAGGATCCTTGCCGGAGAAGGCCCCGCCGCCATGGGATCCCATGCCGCCGTAGGTGTCGACAATGATCTTGCGGCCGGTGACGCCGCAGTCGCCGACCGGTCCGCCGATGACAAAACGGCCGGTGGGATTGATGAAAAACTTAGTATTCTTATCAATCATGTTCGCGGGCAGCACAGGCTTGATGATCTCTTCCATCACCCCCTCCTTCAGGTCCTCATAATCAACAATGGCATCATGCTGGGTGGAAAGGACGACGGCCTCTATTCTTTTGGGACATTTGTGCTCATATTCAATGGTCACCTGGCTCTTGCCGTCAGGCCGCAGCCAAGGCAAACGACCGCTCTTGCGTACTTCCGCCTGCCTCTTCATCAACCGGTGGGCAAAAGTGATGGGCATGGGCATGAGTACCTTGGTTTCCGAACAGGCGTAGCCGAACATGAGTCCCTGGTCACCGGCGCCTTGGTCAAGATCAAGTCCTGTACCCTCGTTGACGCCCATGGCAATATCGGGGGACTGTTTATCAATACTGGTCAATACCGCACAGGACTGGGAATCAAAGCCCATCTCGGAAGAATTGTAGCCGATTTCCTTGACTGTATCCCGGACAATCTGGGGCATATCCACCCAGGCTGTGGTGGTTATCTCGCCGGCAATGATCACCATACCAGTGGTAACCAATGTTTCACAGGCAACCCTGGCAAATTTGTCCTTGGCCAGGATGCCGTCCAGAACGGCGTCGGAAATCTGATCCGCGACCTTATCAGGATGACCTTCGGAAACAGACTCTGAGGTAAAAAGATAGTTTGACATATTTCTCCCCTAAAAAAACAAACAAAATAATGAAAAAATCAACTGGAAACAATTTTTCAAACTACCCGTTTCCGCCTTTGTTCGCAAGTTTTTTCACGGCATACCGCGCATGACGTTTGCTAAACAACTCTTACAGGAATGACTGGATTGACTGAGAGCTCTCTACCAAGCACTTACCGCGAAACTCCTGTGGTTCATTCCGCTAATGAAAACCTGCAACCAATAACACCATAAGCACGTAAGGAAAAACTGCCGCATTTTTCAATTTTACGGAAATTTTTCCATATATCCGTAAAAATACCCATACAGGAAATATCCCCAAACCATAGCGACCAAAAAATATCATTTTAACAGCAAGTTAGCACAATCAATATGCCTACTGCGAATTTAATCTGGCAGGCGAACTAATTCGATGAAAGGTATTGACGCATTTGGGCGGATTTTTTTTAACGGGCAACGAACCATAACTCAACCGCCCGCGATGACGCAAATACAATGTGCTATTTGTGCCAACTGTGCACAATAAAACACATACTGACTCAGCCAGAACAACAAAGCACATCCAGTTGCCTCGTGCACAAACGACCTGCGCAAATTCCTAACCCGACATCATGTTTTTGTAAAAATAACGGCTAGTCAGCGACGCACTCAGGCCGCAAACTCACCAGAAAATGTCCAACTGTTCACCAGAAACTGACGACTTAAGAAATGAAATGCCACAAACGAATACCCCTTTGAGTTGCTGTGCGCGAATCATTATTTATGCTGTTGTCATGCGCCCTTCACCAACAAGAGAAGACGGGATAGGCTGTTTTTTAATTACCCTCACCGGCCATCTGCTGGCATACCCCCATCATTAATATTACCGATCCTCCATGCCGACTAATGAATAGTAATTCACCAGAATACAACACATAACATTTTGTATTAATTAGTCTATTTAGTAGAAAAAATAAAAAAAATACCCGCCTCCCTGGTGAGTTTAGCAAAATTTTCCGGATATCCGTACAAATACCTATCCGCCCAATGTTACTGATATTGCTGATAAAGAAAAAATATCGTTAATTCAGCAAGTTACAGGAGAAAAAAAATACCGTCTTTTCGTGTTTCAAGTGGACAACATTTTGCATGATTAACATTTGAAACTAAATCCACATTAACAAACAGTACAGGTGGCAAGCTATGCACAATTTAAAGTTTCCTTGTGCGATATCATGCCCAATTAACCAGGAAAAAAATAACAGCTACAGTTTCTGAGGAGTTTCTCTTGGGAGTTACAACTTTTCAAGAGAATAAATGAGGGAAGAGTTACTGAAACCAGGGGCTGGCAACAGCCCTAATGAGAAAAATGAGGAAAAAAGGAGGAACTGTATGAAACGCTCAATGTATGTCGCAGTATTTGCTTTGTTTCTGGGTTGCTCGGTGAACGCCCTGGCCGGAAATGGTTACATGGGGGGCACTGGCACCACCACAGCCGGTTCCGGGTCGGGATCCGGGTCGGGATCCGGGTCTGGCAGCACAGGTGGAAGTACGGATGGAGGCACCACCACTGATGGCCCCTTGACCGACAATGGATCTGACCAGGGATCGCTTTTCGGCGATCTCTATGTGATCGACCGCTATCTGGGCGGGGAAACCAAAAGAGTACCTGCGGTTGATCCCGTTACAGGAGAACCGGTTCTGGTCCTGGGTAACTGGATTGATGAGGACGGCAACCCGGTTATTAATCCCGCCACCGGCTCTCCCTACCAGGTCATGCAGCAGGCCTGGACCACCGCCCCTGCCATCGGCGGTGAACCGAAACTGACCGAAGGTTTCGGCAGGTACACCATTGTCAATGAAGACACCGGCGAATATGTCATCAACCCCATGACGGGCGACATTTATTATCCCGCGCCGTATCCGAGCCAGTGCGTGCAACCGGTGGCCGACGCCGTGCGGTGGGGCGACATATCGTCCAAAACCGGTCTCCCGGCAAACCATCTGCCCCTGGTCATTGCCTATGACTCAACCTGGGAAAGAACCGAGTGCGAGGTTGAAAGCAGTATTTTTCTGGCCAGTGGCGAAACCTGGGACGGGGTGACCTATTACTCGGACATTTATTACAACGACTTGGTGCAGGAGGTTGAATTTGGTCGTCTGAACCTGGGCCGTGCTCCCGATGCGGTTCTGGACCATGCCTTTGATGAAGCCATCAACAATCTCAACAACGCCAAAAGCATAGCCGTCGACGCCTCGGGCCGGCTGCTGCTGACCACCGATATCTATGACGAGTTCCTCACCAATCCCGACGGCACCCCGGTATATATCGAGACCGTGACCAAGGCCATCGACTCAGCCCTGGAAAACCTGGCCCTGTACATCAAACTCATGAAAGACGGGAACCTGATAACCCCGGCGGATGAGCGGGGCGCCATCGATCGCTCAATCCGCGGCGGCATCCCGCTGTGGAAGCTGCTTGAACTTGAAGACGGACCGTCAAAATCATTGCGGCCCACCATCGATATCGCGAAGATGCAGGAATTCGGGCTCGGCAATCTGGTTGATGCCTCCAATATCACCACCTACTGGACTACGCGTGATGCAGAGGGCAATTTGGTCGTTTCACTGGAAGCCTGTGAAGGCTGCGAAGAGTCTCACGGAATTACGACCAAATCTGCAAACGATATGTCGGTCGGCGACGATTTCATTTTCAGCGCCACCTTTGTTGCCTCGGCAGCAGATAAAACCGGCAGGATGACCATGGACAAGGTTGTTTACCTGAACTCCATTCTGGGCATCAATCTGGTGGTCGGCTACAGCGAGTATGATGAAAACGGCGACCCGGTCGACGGGGCCATTAGTTATGCCAAAAACCCGGTGTATTTCAACTATGCCACCAACATGAATCGTACAACAGGATGTCCACCTTCACCAACCGTGGAAATAAAGTAACGGAACCTGGCGGAGGCAATCCAGCAACCTATGACGGCAACGTCACGGTTCTGGTTGAAGATCCTGCCACACCCGGCACCTGGGTGCAAACAAACATGCCGATCTTTGAAAACGTCTTCGGCGACGGCACCACTGGTCAGGATTATACCGGCACCGACATCTCGGGCTTTACCGCCATGTCCGATGATAATCTGCAAACCATCGGCTATATCCACACCTATCAAATCCCCGGTTTGCGTTAAGAGCAATCCGGCCTGACAACACCATCCCCGCCTGCTGCGCTGCCCGCAGCGGGCAGGGATGGCCCCTTCTGCAATCCGCTTCTTCTCAGCCCAGAACAACCCATAAGCCCTGACCGGCAAGACTGATCCGGGCCATCCTACCACATGACCAGCTCATATTCCCTTGACAAGGACAAAAAATCCAATCTACTATAGGCATGAGTTATGAATCGACTGCCCTCCCCGCATCCAAGGCGACAGGCCGAATACAATGACAACCCTGCGCCGTACCGGCCTGCCAAGGAGACCTATGAACGGATACATCTGCATCCATGGCCATTTCTATCAGCCTCCACGGGAGAACCCCTGGCTTGAACGCATCGAGGTGCAAGACTCGGCCGAGCCCTATCATGATTGGAACGCCAGGGTGCATGCCGAGTGTTACGCACCAAATGCCGTTTCCCGCATACTGGATGCCAGAAGCAGAATAACCGGCATTGTCAACAACTATGAGCATATCAGCTTTAACTTCGGCCCCACCCTCTTGTCCTGGATCGAGCGGAACGCCCCCGACATTTACAGAAAAATTATTGAGGCGGACCAGATAAGCTCGGAAAAACACGGGGGGCACGGCAATGCCATCGCCCAGCCATACAACCACATGATCATGCCGCTGGCCAACCGGCGGGACAAGATCACCCAAACCGTCTGGGGCATCAGTTCATTCCGCAAACATTTCAACCGCGCTCCGGAGGGGATGTGGCTACCGGAAACCGCGGTGAACCTCGACACCCTGGAAATCCTCTACGATCACGACATTCGCTTTACCATTCTTGCTCCCCGGCAGGCCAGGAGAGTCCGGCCCCTCAATGCAACGGCCTGGCTTGATGCCAGCGACGGGTCCGTTGACCCCACCATGCCTTATCTGGTGCGTCTTCCCTGCGGCGGCACCATTGCTGTTTTTTTCTATCACGGCGCCATCGCCCACGATCTGGCCTTTGGCGGCCTCCTGCAGAATGCGGAAAACTTCGAAAACAGACTTTTCCAGGCCCTGCCCGCCGCAGGAAAAAATCCGCCGCTGGTTAACGTCGCCACCGACGGTGAGACCTATGGCCACCATCACCGGTTCGGCGATATGGCCCTGGCCTATGCCCTTGAACAGGTCAGGAAAAAGCCTGATGTCGGCCTGACAAATTACGGGGAATATCTTTCCCTGTTCAGCCCCACCCATGAGGTTGAGATTATCGACAACAGCTCCTGGAGCTGTGTGCACGGCATTGAGCGCTGGCGGGGGGATTGCGGCTGCCGGGCCGGGGGGCACGCCGACTGGAACCAGAAATGGCGGCAAACACTGCGGGAAAGCCTTGACTGGCTCAGGTATGAACTGATCCGCATTTACGGAAGACTTGCCCCCCAACTCTTGCAGAATCCCTGGCTGGCCCGGGATCAATACATTGACGTGATCATGGCCCGCTCTGAAGCCGCCAAGAACGTTTTTCTTGACCGATGTGCGGCAAAACCGCTGAACAATACGGAGCGGTCCAAGGCCTTGCAACTGCTGGAGATGCAGAGGAATGCCATGCTGATGTACACCAGTTGCGGCTGGTTTTTTGATGAAATGTCCGGCATCGAAGCCACCCAGGTGCTGCGATACGCAGCCCGGGCCATTGAACTGGCGGAGCGATGTTCGGGAGAAGCGCTGGAAGAGGCGTTCATGGAACGGCTCGAGAAAGCCCAAAGCAACATCAGCGGCATGGGGACCGGGGCCGACATTTACCGGAGATTCGCCCTTGCCGCCAAGTCCCACCTCAAAGAGGTGGCCATCCATTTTTCCCTCAGCTCGTTTTTTGAGAATTATCAACAGAAAAACAGCCTCGGCTGTTACATCATCGAACTGAAGGAATATGAGAAGCAGCGGCATGAACATACCCTTGCCGCTTCAGGCAGATTGCACGCCAGATCCACCATCACCGAGGAAGAGTCCTCCTTTATCTTTGCCGCCCTGCAGCAGGAGCCCCATGACTATTACTGTACGGTCAAGGCCTGTTCCGC
Source organism: Thermodesulfobacteriota bacterium (assembly GCA_040755455.1). GTDB lineage: Bacteria > Desulfobacterota > Desulfobulbia > Desulfobulbales > SURF-16 > SURF-16. The sequence continues at coordinate 11,598 of JBFMAY010000019.1, forward strand.
CATAACCGCGCCAGCCAAGGCAACCTTGCAGGCGATATCCCCCGCCAATCACCTCTATGCGCAACTGGCGGATTCACTCTTTACCAGTCTGAAGACCAAGGGGCCGAGCGCAGCCCTGAAGGTCATTGACCACTACCTGGGGACGGATCGTTACACCATCAAGGATCTTTTCAAGGATGAACAGGAGGAATTGCTCAACATCGTCCTGGAAGGGGAGCTTGAATACGTCGGAGAAACCCTTGAGGCGGTCTACAGCAAGACCTCATTTCTCACCATACTGCTTGAGGAATGCGGGCACCGCATACCAGCGCCCTTTACCATTGCCGCCGAGGTTACCCTCAAAAGGAAACTGGTCAATGCCCTCAAAAGCCAACGATCAACCCATGAGACCATCCGCCTGCTGCTCGATGAAATCAACCGGTGGCACATCTCCCTGGACAATGAATGGCTTGAGAGAATCCTGCGTGACCGCATCGAAAAGGAAATGTTCGCGGTCAAGGATGACCCGACAGTCAACAACCTGCAGCAGATGAATGCCAAGCTGTCAATGCTCTATCTCTTCCCTGTCCAGGCGAACCTCTGGCAGGCCCAGAATACTTATTTCGACCTGCTGCACTCCAGTTATCCGGCCAGACAGGAACTGGCTGACAACGGTGACCGCGAAGCAGGGAAATGGCTTGAAGAGTTCATGCGGCTCGGCGACGGACTGTTTATCAATGTCGACAATGTGGTTGCCGACATGGCGGCAACGCAAAAAAAAGATACGCGGCCCCTGCCGGCATAACACGGAAAATCATCATATTATCCCCCCGCATTGCTGCGATTGACCGGGCGGGATGACTATCTGCTCTCCCTCCCCCGGGAAGAACGGCCGATATGAATCATGGTTGCCTTCATTGATAACAGCACATCGACAAAGAGCAGCACCATCGACACCAGGATGAAGAGGCAACTGCCGCCGATAAGTGAAATGGCAAATACCGGCACGGACAGACCAAGCAACTTATCAAAAAGAGACATCATTACCAGGAAGCTGCTCAATATCGTGCTTAACACAAGGGTGGCAAAACTATACTTCAACAATCGGCAGCGTAGCACCAGCAGATCGATTTCCCGGTTTATTGAGGCAGGAGCATTGCCGGCAAGAGAACGATCATATAATTCTCTCGTTCTGCTGGTTGCCTGGATATAGCGCGCGTTTATCGTCAAAACCAGGATGCCGATGCCTGAAACAAGCACAAGCGGGGCGGTGGCAGCTGACAGGGTTTCACTGAAAATCACATTCATATTCCCCTCATTGCGTTACGGCGCCAGCCGGTTTTCATGGGCCTTTCGCCGGCAAGCGATCGCAGCCGGCCGGGCACATTTTTTCCTTAAAAAACAGGACGACAGTCCAAAAAAAAAGGAAATCAGCTGCAATAAGCTGATTTCCTTTATACATTTCACGTGGTGACCCCAAGGGGAATCGAACCCCTGTTTTCGGCGTGAGAGGCCAACGTCCTGACCGCTAGACGATGGGGCCTTGAATGATGGGACACTAACTTAACGGAAATCAGAGAAATGTCAAGAATTATATGAAGACTCAGGTAACGATCCGCCGGCCGAACTCTTCGGCCTGGGCCATCCTGTCAACATCCTTTGCCATCTCACCCCGTTTATCGATACCCTTGACAAGCAGGGCACCGCCGTAGCCGAAGCCAATGGCGTCATAGAAATATTTCGAGGTCAGCACCGCACCATCAAAAATCTTTTCGCCTTTGGTGGCGGCCACGGAGACAAAAAAACCGAGCTTGCCGGTATTTTCCTGCCACTCGCCCTTTTTCTTCAAAATATATTTCCGGCTCCAGAAGGCCTGAGCCCGGTCAACAAAGGCCTTGGCCTGGGCCGTGATACTGTAGAAGTAGATGGGCGAGGCAAGGATAATCCTTCGCGCCCCATCCATCTTTTCATACAGCAGGCCCATATCATCTTTTACCACGCAGACGCCCGTCTTGTCACACCCGCCGCAGCTCAAACAAGGGGAGATGCTCAAATCAGCCAGGCGGATGATCTCAATCTCACCACCGGCAGACGCCACCCCTTTCGCCACTGCGGAAAGCAACACCTGCGTGTTGCCGCCGTGCCGGGGAGAGCCATTAAAGGCCAGCACTTTCATCGTTCATACTCCTTTTACCGCCGGGGCGCTCTTACCCCGTCCATAGAAGAGAACCTCATCCCGCAGGTAATGAATGACTTCCGGCGAAAGAAAGGGAGAGGCGCATCGCCATACCCAGTTCCCCTTCAGCACACTGGGCCGGTTCATCCGGCAATCTGAACCGAATCCCAGCACATCCTGCAAGGGAACGACCGCCAGAGTGGCCACCGAGGCAAAGGCCATCCGCACAAAATCACGGTGTATCACCTGCCCGTCGCTGTTGGCATAACGCCGTGCCCGGTCTTTACTTGCCTGGGGAACCTTACCGTCAAAATACCAGCCGACCGTGGTGTCATTGTCATGGGTACCGGTATAGACCACGCAGTTTTTTGTTTGGAAATTGTGGGGAAGATAGAGGTTTAACTCGTCTGAATCAAAGGCAAACTGCAGAATTTTCATACCCGGATAACCTAATCCATCCCGCAATTTTTCAACATCCGGGGTAATGACGCCCAGATCTTCGGCAATGATATCGATCCCGCCGGTTGCCTCCTTTAGCTGCTCGAAAAAGAAAAAACCGGGGCCCTTGATCCATTTGCCGTTCACTGCCGTTTCCTCACCGGCCGGGATCTGCCAGTACGAGGCAAAGCCGCGGAAATGATCAATACGCACCACATCAACCATTCTGCCGATATGAAGGAACCGCTGCCGCCACCACGCATAAAGCCTTTGGTTCGGTCGCCGGTTCACCTCCCAGAGATAGAGAGGATTACCCCAGCGCTGCCCGGTTTCACTGAAATAATCTGGGGGAACCCCGGCAACATGCAGGGGTTGCAGGGTAGTCTTATCAAGGTCGAAACACGACTGATTGGCCCAGACATCGGCACTGTCCAAACCAACATAAATGGGGATATCCCCGATCAGCCTTATCGCTTTCTTCTGGGCAGCCTGACGCATTCTCCGCCATTGCATGAAAAAGACAAACTGAACGAATTTGTGATACCTGCATCGCTCATCAAGCTCCTTTGCCTCCTTCGCCAGACTCTTTTTATCATGGGCGGCAATTTTCCGGGGCCATTCATACCAGGGCTTGGAGTCGAACTTTTCCCGCAAACTCATGAACAGGGCAAAATCCTCAAGCCATGCCGCATGCTCGCGGCAGAAATGATCAAAAGCCTCATCAAACAGCTTGATGGCTAAAAATCTCTGAAAACTCATGGCCAGCAACCTGTTCTTAAAATCCGTCACAGCAGAATAATCAACCATATATTCGGAAAAATAAGGCTTGCCCAGTAGATCCTCTCTGTGCAGCAGACCCTTCTCAAGAAGAAGAGCCGGACTTATCAAAAGAGGATTACCGGCAAATGCCGAAAGGCTCATATAGGGGGAATTGCCGAAAACATCATCGACCATACCCGTTGGCAGAAACTGCCAATAGGACTGTCCCGCCTGTTCGAGGAAGTCCAAAAAAAAGTATGCTGAATCAAGATCACCTATGCCGTAGGGACCAGGGAGGGAAGACAGATGGGCAAGAATACCGCTGGATCGCTGCTGGAGCATTTTTCTTCCTTGTCAAAGAATCTTTTTTTTTGCTAAAGTGAAAGAGCATGATTACATTTCTTTTCTAGCAAGACACGCCTTAACATTCCTCACGCCAATCAGAAAATAAATTATGAAATACCTTTACCGCAAAGTCAAGACAACGATTTCTCTTTTTTCTATTGCAACAAATTAAAGCTTGTTATAGATTAAAGAGTTTTCGTGCTCTGAAAGTCCGCTTCATTTTGCTTTCACTGCATCTTTACCAATGCAAACACCCATCAGCAACATCTTAACCGAGTCGGGAGACAAAAATCAGTGCATGTCGATATTAAAGACAGAATACTGAAAGCTGGGAAGGAAAAAGGCTGTATCAGCATTGACACGCTGAACGACCTTATTCCGGAAGACACTGACGCCAGCTATATCGATGAAATTTTTGCCTTTTTAGATCAGAACGAAATTGACGTTGCCAGCCGTCCGGAACTGGGCAAGAACAAACGGTCTGATGGCAAGGACTGGCAGGAAGAAGAGGCTGAGGAAGCCAGAAAAGCGGGGGGTAAGTCTGCTGCAGCCAAGGACGAGCTGCAGGAGGCGGAAGAGACCACCACCACCTACCTGCGCGAAATGGGTCGTTTTGATCTCCTCACCCCGGAAGAGGAGGAAAAGTATAGTAAAATCATCAGGGAGGGTTTTGACGCCATCATCAAAACCATCCATAGCGATGAATCAGGTGTTGAGGAAATGAAGGCACTGGTGGACCGCATATCCCTGTGGGAAAAACGGGACCCAACCCTGAAACCCAAGAAACAACACCTCAACTTCATGTGCAAAAAAATGCAGGAGGTCTCTGCCCTTCATCCTGATATCGAGCATCTGCAGCAGGCGGAAAACAAGATAAATCTCTACGCCCGTTCCATCGAGTCCGCCAAGGACGCCATGATCAAGGCCAACCTGCGACTGGTCGTTAGCATTGCCAAACGCTATATGCACCAGGGCTTAAGCCTGGCCGATCTCATCCAGGAAGGCAATCTCGGCCTCATGCGGGCCGTCTTCCGGTTTGACTACAAAAAAGGCAACAAGTTCAGCACCTACGCCAGCTGGTGGATCAGACAGGCAATCACCCGGGCGATTCTGGACAAGACCCGCACCATTCGTCTTCCGGTGCATTTCCTGGAGTTGCGCAGCCAGTTTTTCAAGGCCTTCTATTCCCTGCTCAAGGAACTCGGCCGCGAACCCACCCCGGTGGAAATTTCCGAAAAAACCGGACTGCCCATGGACAAGATTCTTGCCATCCTTGAGGCATCCAGAGAACCGATCTCCCTGGAAACTCCGGTGGGCGATGACGACAGCACCCTCGGCGACTTTCTGGAAAACCAGGAATCAGTTTCTCCCTATGAAGCGGTGAAAAACACCGAACTGTCGGACAGGGTCAAAAATATCCTTGCCACCTTGAGCCCCAGGGAAGAAAAAATCATCCGGCTTCGTTTCGGCATCGGCGAAGATGCCGAATACACCCTCGAAGAGATCGGCAAACGATTCAATGTTTCCCGGGAGCGTATCCGGCAGATTGAAAAAAAGGCGTTGAATCGCCTGCGTCACTCCAGCAGACGGGATAAACTGAAGTTTTTCCTCGATTAAGAGGATTCCCGGTGCTTTTCTCCGGGCGATCACCCCATCTGCTCATCCAGGCGGTGATCGCCTTTGCTGCCGGCATCGCCGGTGCGGCATACCTTGTTCAAAACCCCATTCTTCTTTTCCCGGCCGTTCTTTTCCTTGCCCTGGCTGTTTTTCTCTGCTGGTTTACTAAAAACGCCTTGCAACTGCCTCTGCTGCTGCTTTTCTGGTTTGTTTGCGGCTTGCTGCACGGAGCGTCCCTGCAACCGCCCAGCAAAACGGACAGTCTTTACCGGCTTTTTGCATACAGCCAGGAGGCAACCCTGGTTGGCACGCTCCTGCAAGCACCGGCTGTTGCAGCGGACACAACCCGCCTGCTGATGCAGGCTGATGCTTATCTTACCCAGGAAAACAACATAATCACAGAGGTGCAGCAGGATAATTCCTCCGACCCGCAGCCATTGATATTCAAACCTGCCCAGGGCAACATCGAACTGACCCTCAGAGGACCACCGCCGGAAGAGATACGCCCGGGCCAGCGCCTGCTGGTCAGGGCACTGGTCTCGCGGCCAAGGGGATTGTCCAACCCGGGCGGTTTTGATTACCGGAAATTTCTTGCCGGCAAATCGATCTGGGTTACCGGCTGGATCAGCTCACCGGCCCATATAACAACTTTGCCCGCGGATGACGGCAATTCATTCTGGCGGAACCTGCGGTTTTTTCCGGAACAAGTTCGCTATCACATCAATCAATTTCTCACCACCCATCTTGCTGCCGGCCAGAGCAGTCTCTACATGGCGATCTTAACCGGTGAAAGGGCGGCACTCTCGCCGGCAACCCTTGAAAACTTCAAGGCAACCGGCGCCATTGATCTCCTGGCCATCTCCGGGTTGCATATGGGACTCATCGCCTTCGGGGCCGGCTCTGTCATCAACTGGCTCATCAAACGCTCAACTTGGCTGCTCATCCATACCTCGGCCTGGAAAACGGCGGTGTATCTCATCATGCCCATTCTCTGCGGGTACGCCCTGATCGCCGGTTTGCAAACCCCGGTTGTTCGCTCGCTCATCATGATCTCGGTTTTTCTCTTGGCAGTACTCTTTGACCGTCAATGGCATTTCCCGACCAACATCGCCATCGCCGCCCTTATTATCCTGCTCATAAACCCTGCTGAGCTTTTTAACGTTTCCTTTCAACTCTCTTTTGCGGCAGTGATCGCCATTGCTGCCATCATGCCCCAGTTCATGCCGCTCGTATTGCCCTCAGAAGATAAAACAGAAGAATATCAGAGGAAGATGATCTTGGGCAAAATCAGCACACTCATAAAAGGAGGATTTTTCCTTTCCCTTGCCGCCCTCGCCGGAATCCTGCCGTTGCTGGTTTTTTATTTCAACCGTTTTTCGCCACTGTCCACAATTTCCACCCTGCTGCTTGAGCCTCTGCTCTGTTACTGGGCCTTGCCCCTGGGACTGATCAGTGTACCCTTTATCTTTTTTGCCCCGGACATCGCCCGCCTTCTCCTCACTCTCGGGGCAATGGGTGTGAGCCTGGCGGACAGGCTCTGCACCTGGCTGGCCGCGCTGCCGTTCAGCTCCATCTGGCTGCCCACGCCGTTGCCCCTCGAAATCGTCTGCTACTATGCCCTTCTATTCAGTATTCTTTTCCTCAATAAATCAACAACCGCCAGACTGACCGCAATCATCAGCATCGTCACCCTGCTGATTACCACCGGCTATATCTTTTACAAACAGCACTCTACGGAGACAGACACAATTACCGTGCTGGACGTGGGACAGGGCAATGCCGTTGTCATCGAACTGGCCGGCGGTTTTACCGCCTTGATTGACGGCGGCGGCTCCTATTCCCCGCACTATAATGTCGGGGAAAGGGTCATCGCCCCGTTTCTCTGGAGCAAAAGAATCAGCCATTTGGATGCGGTGGTCATCAGCCATCCCGATGCGGATCATTTTAACGGCCTTGACTTTATCATCAAAAGATTCCGGCCGGAAACCATCTGGATTAACGGCGGGAATGCCGCCAATGCCAGCTACACCGCCCTGCTGGATCTGGCCGGCAGACAGGGCGCCGCCATCCGCGTTCCCCGGAGCGGCGAAACGCTTTTTGCCAGCAGTAAGTCACGATTTTCTAATGTGGCCGATATCCATCTGGATGAGTCAACTGGCAGCGAAAATGACCGAAGTCTGGCAATGCGGCTTACCAGCCAAGGGAAAGACTTTCTTTTCACCGGAGACATAGGAGAGTACGCGGAACAGCAAATGGCGGAGGAGCAAAAAGAGATTCAGGCCGACGTGCTCCTGCTGGCGCACCATGGCAGCAGCTCATCAACCAGCGCAAAATTCCTCTCCGCCGTGGCGCCGGAATATGCGGTGATTTCTGCGGGCCACAACAGAACCCCCCTCTTCCCGGCGCCCGATGTCATCAACCGCTGCCGGAGTGCCGGCTGCACCATCTATAACACGGCGCAGGACGGGGCCGTCATCTTCACGGTGGCGGACGGAGGCACCCTAGAGGTGCGCAGAACCCTGTCTACACATCGGTAAAATCCGTGGGCGGTTTTGTGAGAAACTGGACGAATTTCCCCTTTTCAATGCAGTTGGAATAAGCTGCATCAGGTGAGATCCTGCCGCTGGTAAGATGGTCCAGGATGGCATCGTCCAGGGTCTGCATGCCATAGCGCTTTCCGGTCTGCATGGCGGATGGAATCTGATAGGTCTTGCCTTCACGGATCAGGTTGCGCACGGCCGGGGTGCAAATGAGAATCTCCAGGGCCGCACATCGCCCTTTTTTGTCGATACGTTTAAACAGGGTCTGTGACACCACCGCCTTCAGGGCATCGGCCAGGGTGGATCGCACCTGGGCCTGCTGGCTGGAGGGAAAAATTTCAATAACCCTGTCCACCGTCTTGGACGCGTTCAGCGTATGCAGGGTGCCAAAAACCAGATGACCGGTCATGGCCGCCTCCATGGCCAGGGCAATGGTTTCCAGGTCACGCATCTCGCCCACCAGGATGATATCCGGGTCTTCGCGCAGAGCACCGCGCAGGGCGGCGGAAAAGCTTTTGGTATGGAGACCGACCTCCCGGTGGTTGACAATGCACTTCTGGCTTTTGTGCACGAACTCTATAGGGTCTTCAATGGTGAGAATATGATCACTGCGGGTTTTGTTCACCTCGTCGACTATGGCGGCAAGAGTTGTTGACTTACCGCTTCCCGTGGGACCGGTTACCAACACCATGCCTTTCGGCAGGGAGGCGAACTTTTTCACCACCGCTGGCAGGCTGAGCTGATCGCAGGTCAGTATTTCGCTTGGAATTTCCCGGAATACCGCGCCGATACCATACTTCTGCTGAAAAAGATTACCACGGTAACGGGCCAGGCCGGGCAGCTCATAACCAAAATCCACATCACCCGTTTCTTCAAAGATCTTGGCCTTGTCCTCGCTGACTATCTCAAAAAGCATAGCTTTCAGGGTATCATTATCCATTACTTTGTACTTTACCCGTTCCATATCGCCCCTGATCCGCAGAACCGGCTGCTGGCCGGCAACAAGGTGAAGATCCGAGGCTCCCTGATCGTTCATTAACTTAAAAAAAGCGTCAATCTGGGCCATGCCTACCTCCTGATGAAAAAACAGAAAACTGATGAAAAAACCATCAGCCTATTGCTAATAAGTAAGTGACCACCGGCAAAGCCGGTGGCATTAACACAGTGAACCGCTCAAAGCGGTATGTTAAAAAGATTCTCTGACCACCATTCGGTGGTCAACTATTTAAACAGTGACAGTTGTTGGACACGATTGTCTTCTTTCTCCTGCTCTTTGATATAGAGTCGTACAACTTCTTCATCAGCGCCCACTGTTGATACGAAATACCCCCTTGCCCAGAAATGCATACCGCTGTAGTTCTTTCTCTGCCCAAGGTAAGTCCGCGCAATATGTATTGCGCTTTTCCCCTTCATATATCCCACCACTTGGGCCACAGAGTATTTCGGTGGTATCGATATGAGCATATGTACATGATCTGGCTGCAGGTGGCCTTCCAGCACTTTGCTCTCCTTTTGCCGAGCAAATTCATGGAATACTTCTCCAAGATTTTTCCGAAGTTCCCCGTATAACGCTTTCCGACGGTATTTCGGTATCCACACAACATGGTACTTGCATTCCCATTTCGTATGGCTTAAACATTGTATGTCGTTCATGAAGCCTCCCTTCTCGTGACTTTGACCGGTTCACGGGGCTGGAGGCTTCTCTATTTTTCTGGAACCGTCAAACTTTTATTGTCCCCCGGCAAAGCCGGGGGTTTACCTAAAGGAAATTAATTTATCATAACAAGAGTGCACCCCATAGCTCAAACAAAAAAACAAACTGGAACCGAATGATGCATTCAGGCCTCATTAGACTTGCATAGGTTGGTCCTTCGGGGTAGGATTCAAAAATGGAATACATTGATTTGCACCTTCACTCAAGCTGCTCCGACGGTACGATGACCCCGGCCGAACTGGTTCAGGAGGCCGTAAGGGCAGGCCTCAGAGGTATCGCCGTTACCGACCATGACACCGTCGAAGGTATTGATGAAGCTCTGGAGGAAGGGGAACGACAGGGGGTTGAGGTACTTTCCGGCGTTGAGATCAGCGCCTATCTCGATGACATCCCCATGCACATCCTGGGATATGGTTTCCGCCACCAGGATGCGGTCCTGCAGCAGAATCTGCAAAAGATACAGACAGCGAGAAACGAGCGCAACGCCGGCATTCTGGTAAAATTGAATGCCCTGGGTATCGAGGCGACAAGAGAAGATCTCAGGCGTCATTCGCAGACGGGGCAGACCGGGCGCCCCCATATCGCCAGGCTGCTGCTTGAGAAAAAGGTGGTCAAAACCACAGATGAGGCCTTTTATCGTTATCTGCGCAAAGGCGGCCTGGCATACGTTGAAAGAAAAAGACTGATGGCGGCCGACGCCATTGCCATGATCACCGCGGCCGGAGGGATTGCTGTGCTGGCCCATCCGCTCACCATTGATCAGACCATGCTGACGCTGCCCGCTGTATTACTGGAAATGAAAGGAATCGGGCTTGAGGGGCTTGAGGCCTATTATCCGATTTATTCCGCTGCCGTTCGCCAGAAGCTTATTGCCCTCGGCCAGCACCTGGAACTGCTCATCACAGGTGGCAGTGATTTTCACGGCGCCATCAGAAACGGCACAGCGCTGGCCGAGATCAACACAAAACAACGCACACCATATCAGCTTCTCGTTGCCCTGAAAAATCATCTGTCCGCTTCCGCGCCGGACCAAACCGCAGACATCCCTTTCCGCCCGGGTGATCATGCCCCGCCGCCTGGGTAATGGAAAGAAACGTTTTATCATTTCACGAAATTGAAGAATAGAAACAGAGACTGGCATGCACACAATTCTGGTGGTAGATGATGAACCGAATTATCTCATCATCCTGACCGAAATACTGCGGGATGAAGGTTTTGAGGTCTTTGCCGCGGAAAATGGGGAAAAGGCCCTTGATATTGTCCGGACAACCGATCTCGACCTGGTGCTCACCGACATGCAGATGCCGGTCATGGGCGGCATGGAGCTTCTCAGACAGGTAAAGGCTATCAACCATAACCTGCCGGTCATCATGCTCACCGCTTACGGCGAGGTGGAAAAGGCGGTGGCCGCCATGCGGGACGGGGCCTTCAATTACCTGACCAAACCCTTTAAAAACGATGAACTCATCGCCAACATCACCAAGGCTGTTGAGCACTACTCGCTGCTGCGCGAAAACATCCGCCTGCGCAGCGAGGTAAAGAAACGATACAGCTTTGCCGAAATGATCGGCAAAAACAAACAGATGCAGCTCCTATTCTCCATGATTGAAAAGGTGGCCCCCACCCCCGCATCCGTGCTGATCACCGGAGAATCAGGCACAGGCAAAGAGCTGGTTGCCCGGGCCATCCACAATTACAGCCCAAGGGACAAGGAGCCGTTCATTTCGGTCAACTGCGCCGCCCTGCCCGAGTCTCTGCTGGAAAGCGAACTCTTCGGTCATGAAAAAGGCGCCTTCACCGGCGCCATTGCCCTGCGCAAAGGCCGCTTCGAACTGGCGGACCGCGGCACCCTCTTTCTTGATGAAATCGGCGAGATGGCCCTGTCCCTGCAGGCGAAACTGCTGCGCATCCTGCAGGAAAAAACCTTCCAGCGGGTCGGCGGCGCCCAGGAACAGAAAGTGGATGTGCGCATCGTTGCCGCAACGAACAAGGACCTCAAGGCAGAGGTCGAGGCGGGTCGCTTCCGGGAAGATCTTTATTATCGGTTGAATGTCCTCCATCTGCATCTGCCGCCCCTGCGGGAGCGGCTTGACGACATCCCCCTGCTGGCCGAACATTTTGTCAGCAAATTCGCCAGACAGCTCAATCAGCCGGAGCTTAAGATTTCCCCGACCACTCTTCGATTTTTGACCACCCTGCCCTGGGAGGGCAATATCCGGGAGCTTGAAAACACCATCGAGCGAGCAAGCATCCTCTGCGTCAACAATACCATTTTCCCGGAAGATGTACAGCCCGATGGGAGCTCAGCAAAGGTTGCGGCGCCGCTCAGCCAGTCCTTTAATCCCGATGACCTTGTACCTCCCGGCACCGCCCTGCCGGACATGCTTGACGCCATCGAAGAAAAGGCGCTGCGCAACGCCCTGATCAAAGCCGATTTTGTCCAGACAAAGGCCGCGGAAGCTCTTGGTATCACCAAAAGCCTGCTGCAGTACAAAATGAAAAAATTCCGAATCAAAAAAAATTGACCGGGCGATTATGAATAACAAGAATTTATTTTACAGATACGGTATGATATGGGCAAAATATTAAAAGACATCCAAGGAGATTGCCAGTGCCGATCAGTGATATTTTTTTCATCATAGCTTCAGTGGGTATCGTGATCTTTGTCGCAGCCCTGGTTCCGGCTCTGTACCAGATCAAACGAACCGCCGAAATGGCGGCAACCTCCCTGGCAAAAATCAATAACGAGCTGGAACCGTTTTTACACAAAGCTACCGAAGTGAACGGGGAACTTCACACCCTTACCGTTTCCCTCAACGAAAAAATTGAAAAAACCGATCATATCATCGACACGGTCCAACAGGCGGGTGATACTCTTTTATCCACCGCCTCTCTAGTCAAGGAAACAATTACCCCTGTCGTTGTGCAAATCAGCGCACTAAGCGCTGGGGTAGCCGCTTTTACCAATTTTTTCAAAAAACCCAACCCCTCAGAAAGGAGGTATTTTGATGAATAGAGACAATAATTGCAGTGCCGGCATTGCCGTCATATCATTTCTTGCAGGTACCGTTATCGGGGCAGGCATCGCCCTGCTTGTTGCACCGAGAACAGGTGAAGAAACACGAGAAATTCTTAAAGGCTACGGTCACGATCTGAAGGAGAAAGGCAGCAAGATTCCGGCAAACGTCAAACACTCTGCCGAGCACGCCATTGATCGCGGCAAGGAGATGATTGAGCATGGCAAACAGCTGATCAACCGGGGAACGGAAATGGTCAGCCACGGCAAGGAGTACCTGGACGAGAAAAAACAGACCTTAAGCGCCGCCATTGAAGCGGGCAAGGAAGCCATGAAGCAGGAAAAGGAAAAACTGTCCGCCGCCTATGAGGAATAACCCGTCCCGGACTGTCCCCTCCAGGGCCGCCGCAGCCTGAAACAAATCCCACAGAGACGCAAGGCCTTTCAGATCTCCAGGCTTTGTGATCTCTGTGAGATGCCGTCTTCCCACTGGGCTATACATTGTCACCCGTTCCGCCCCAGTTCAATTTGCGGCGCAGAATATCAAAATAGCCTTTTTGCGGCGAACAGATGAGACGCAACGGTTTTTCCGAGATGGCCAGTTCCAGATTATCCGTCTCATCCATGTTCCAGGCAAGCTGTCCGTCGATGATCACCTTGACGTCCGCCGCAGGCCCGGCAAGCCTCGTGCTTAAACGAACGGTGTCGGGCAGCAGCACCGGCCGGCTCTCAAGCATGAAAGGACAGATCGGCGTTATCATGATGGCGGCAAGCTCGGGGTGGACGATGGGGCCTCCGGCCGAGAGATTATAGGCGGTGGAGCCTGTGGGGGTGGAAAATATCAGCCCATCGGCCTTGTAGGTGTTGAGATACTCGGCATCAACCCAGGTGCAGAGACGAACCAGCCTGTCAATGGCGCCTTTGCTGATAACCACGTCATTTAGGGCGTAACGCCATCTGCCGTGTCTGCCGTCGGAATTGAGCCTGGTTTTCAGCATCATCCTGTTTTCAATCAGGGCTGAACCAGAGAGGATCATCTCAAGCGCCTGAAACTTTTCATCCTCCGCAACCTCTGTCAGAAAACCAAGATTACCGAGATTGACCCCCACCACCGGCACCTGGCATTGACTGGCCTCCTCGGCCACATGCAGCAGGGTGCCGTCACCCCCCAGGATGATCAGGATATCAAGGTCCGGGGCAATGATGTCAATGGCTGTTTCAATGGATTTCCGGTAAAACCAGTCAACCAGCTCATCAGCAACCATTCTGGCCCGGGCTGAATCTTTTTTTAAAATAATGCCGGCCTTTTTATAACCCATATTTTATCTCTTTTGCTGCAGCATGGCTTCTTACAGAGTCTTGACCCGGGCTAGCCGACAACAAGTTTGCCGAGTTCTTCGGAACGTCTGGTCGCGGCCTCCACGGCGGTCATGATGCCTGCCTTGAAACCCGCCTTTTCAAGCTCATGGAGTCCGGCGATGGTCGTCCCGCCCGGCGAGGTGACCATGGCCTTGAGTACGGCCGGATGCTTGCCGGTTTCCATGGCCAGCTTGACCGAGCCGAGCACGGTCTGCAGAACAAGGATTTCAGCGTCCTGGCGGCTCAGGCCCACCTTTACCCCGCCGTCAATCAGGGCATCGATGAACTGAAAAACATAGGCCGGGCCGCTGCCGCTCAAACCGGTGACGGCATCAAGATAATTTTCCGGCAGGACAATACTCCTGCCGATGGCTGAAAAAATGTGGCCCGCTGTTTCCATATCCTCGGAGGTGACGTTTGCGCCGCCGCTTAAGGCGGAGGCCCCTTCCAGGACCAGGGCCGGGGTATTGGGCATTACGCGGATGACCCGGCACCCCGTTGCCAGCCGGCCCTCGATAAAGGAAATCGGAATCCCGGCGGCGATGGATATGACAAGATGCTGACCGGTCAGCCACGCCGCGCATTCCTCAAGAAGCCGCCCCATGATCTGCGGCTTGACCGCCAGAATCACCATGGCACAGTCCGTCAGGATGGAGTGTGATTCTCCCGTTGCAATGGCAAAGGATTCATTGAGAAACTGCCGGCGGTCTTTGTCCGGGTCCACGGCAATGATGCTGGAGCTTTCCGCAAGACCTGCCTGTAAAATTCCTTTGATGAGAGCTTCAGCCATGCGGCCTCCACCTAAAAATCCTATCTTTCCCTGTAATTTCATTTCTTGCACTCCTGAGAGTTGACTGGCATATGGGGTAAGTCATTAAGCCGTTGTGAAAAAATAATATCGTCGTCTGAATGCCGGAGACGGCATAAGGAGCCATAACGAAATGCTCGAAAATGAAAAGGCTATTGCGTAACGGCTCCTAAGTCTTTAGTCTTTTTTGCCACCCATTTCAACATCGATTTGCAGACAACTCACAAACATACGGATGCGGTTGCGGAATAATCCGTACTTCATCGGAAATTTTCCGCACCATCAGCATGGCCACGGACAGGTGGCAATGTCACCACCAGCAAGAGAGGCGAACTCTGTGAGAACGGCAGAAATGAGGGGGGATGCATATTGAGGAAACGACAAAGGCGCTCACGCTCCTCCCGGCAGCCTCGGAAGCGGCAAATATGCCCCCGGGGCCGCAAAGCGAAGCCGGCGCCTTTCAAGGTGGGTAAACAATAATCAGCAAACCATATCAAGCCGGCAGAGGCGAGCTGTTGGGACCAGGCAGAACCTGGGGCGGCACCAGAAACGGCAATATCTTGTTGCCGGCAGCCCTGGTGGTCATTACCACCTTTTCAAAAGCGCTCTCCTCGCCATTATCCGTCCATTTGACAAACTGCCAGCATTCCGGATGTTCGGCGATTTCCTTCATAAGCTGCAGATGCTGGGCATGCCCTGATTTAACGGCGGTAATGTGCCCCAGCACCGGGCAACCCAGCAGAGCCAGATCGCCAATGAGATCGAGCAGCTTATGACGGACAAACTCGTTGGAGAAGCGCAACCCTTCCGTATTAAGGATTTCCGAACGATCGATGACAATGGCATTGTCCAGGGACCCCCCCAGGGCCTTGCCGTTCTGCCGCAGATACTCCACCTCATGCAGAAAGCCGAAAGTACGGGCTGAGGCGATTTCCTTGATAAAGGTCTGCGCATCAACCTCAACGGAAAATTTCTGTTTTCGCACCAGATGATGGGCAAAATCGATTTCTCCACTGACCTTGAACCCGTCGTGGGGTTCGATGAGGATCATGGAGTCACCGTTGCGGATCTCGATCTTTCTGGTGATTTTCACCAGAAATCGTGCCACATTCTGACGTTTGCGGCCCACCTTTTTCAACACATGCACAAAAGGAGCGGCGCTGCCGTCCATGATGGGCACTTCATCATTATCAAGCTCAATGACCGCGTTATCAATCCCCACGCCGGCCAGGGCGGCAAGAAGATGCTCGGTGGTTGACACGGTGACATCATCCTTGGCCAGGGTGGTGGCCAGCCGGGTATCGGTTACCCGGTACACGGTCGCGGGAATGACGACCTTCCGGCCCAGATCGGTGCGTACGAAAAGGATACCGGTGCTTGGGCCTGCGGGTTTGATATACAGTTTGACAGTTTTACCGGAATGAAGACCCACACCGGCGAAACTGACGGTTTTTTTAATTGTGTGCTGCCACTTATCCATTAACTGACCTTCTTATATTGAACTCTCTATGAGCAAAAAGGTGGGTGAAAAATCACCTTCGGAAATATTCACAAAACTGTTTGTTCAGGTATTAGCAAAAAAGAAGCCAGCCTACCAAAAATAGAAAAAAATTTAAAAATTATAATAATTTCAAAATATTAATAAGCAGACCATTGTCAATTAAACCCATTGCACCGGCCGAAAATTGTTGTCTAAAAAACACACCATGTCCTTTTGCACATACCTGTCAGCCGACCATCTGCAGTTTTCCCAACACAAACCGATCAAAATCATCCCCGGCCATCACCTCCATGCGCAGGGCATAAAGAGGCTTGGCAAGTTGCTTGCCCTTGAGCTTGACCAGATCCTTCTCGGTAGTAATGTAGGCTTGGGCGGAGCTATCCCTTGACTGTTTGTGGAGAAAGTCAAGCTCCGGCTTGAAGTAAGGGCAGTGATCGCGGAAAACCTGGAAACCTGCCGTTCTGATCCCGGCCAGCTGCAGACTTCGCTTGAATGACTGGGGGTTTGCCAGCCCGCAGAAGCCGAAAAATGACTCCGGGCCATCGGCAAGGGCGACCTGGCTGCCGTCCGCCGCAGTCAGCGAGACGGGCCGGTATTCCGCCATGAAAACCGGGATGCCGGGGAAACGGCTGTTCAGCGCCTTTTTGATCGCCTCCGCCCTGTTGAGAGAGTCCTCGTCAACACAGGTCAGGACAAAGCAGTCGGCCCGTTCAAGGGCTTTGAGCGGCTCCCGCATATCGCCGCCTGGAAACACCCGGTTATTGCCGAGAAAGGTATCGACCTTGAACAGGGCCAGATTAACATCGCGAAAGAGGCCGAGATGCTGAAAGCCGTCATCCAGGATCACGGTGCCTGCGCCGAGATGTTCCACGGCGTACCGGCCGCCGTCAACCCGGTTGCGGCTGGTGAGCACCGGCACCCCCGGCAGATTCTCCGCCATATAAAACGGCTCGTCGCCTGCAGCCGGGGCGGTCAGGCTGACTGTCCGGCCGTCTGAAACCACATTGACCCGCTCTTTCGCCTTGCCCCCATATCCCCGGCTGACAATGACCGGGCTCCTGTCGGCCAGCAGCCTAGCCAGATACATCACCATGGGGGTTTTGCCGGTGCCGCCCATGGTGAGGTTGCCGACGCTGATCACCGGCACCGGCAACCGGTGCTGCTTGAACAGCCCTTTGCGGTACCATGAAGCCCTGAGCGACATGACGAAACTATAAAGGGGTGAAAAGGGCCTGCCTAAGGTATAGAGAAGTTTTAAGTGCTCACTCATGACAACACCTGTCTGATCAGATCA
This sequence comes from Thermodesulfobacteriota bacterium, assembly GCA_040755455.1. Taxonomy (GTDB): domain Bacteria; phylum Desulfobacterota; class Desulfobulbia; order Desulfobulbales; family SURF-16; genus SURF-16. The sequence continues at coordinate 29,144 of JBFMAY010000019.1, forward strand.
ATATGACGCATGTTCACCCCCTGGCGGGCCTCCACAAATCGGCGGGCCGCCTCCCCCTTTTCCTTACCATGCTCCGGGTCCTGTAGATAAGCAGAGATGCCCTGCAAAAGCTCCTGTTCGCCGCCGACCTGGATGGCGCACCCGGCGGCAAGCATGTCCTCAACCACATCGGCGAAATCCTCCATATGCCGGCCGAAAAGAACCGGAGTGCCGGACACCGCCGGCTCAAGCGGGTTGTGGCCTCCCCGGGGCACCAGACTGCCGCCGATAAAGGCCACATCAGCCAGCCGGTAAAGGCCGGCCAGCTCCCCCATGGTATCAAGCACCATCACCTGATCATCAGCCCGGCTTCCCGCACTGCGGGTGGAGGCGGCCAGTCCCATGTGGCGGACCATTTTTACCACAGCCGTGGCCCGCTCAATATTGCGCGGGGCAAGGATGAGCAACAGGGAAGGAAATTGCCCGGCAAGCTCCTGATACACCCGACACAACATCTCCTCTTCGCCGTCGTGGGTGCTGCCGGCTATGAGCAGAGGCCGGGCCGCAGCAATACCCAGCTCTTGTCTGCCAAGCAGCCGCGCGCCCGTCTTCGGCAGCATGGCATCAAATTTAAGGTTGCCGAGGTTTTTCAACCTCTCTGCCGCAACCCCCAGGCTGACCATTTTTTCCACATCCTCCTGGCGCTGCATGGCAAGAAAGGAAAACGAATGAAACATGGGCAGAAAGAAAGCTTGAAAAAAGGAGTATTTCCGATATGATTCCTGGGAGATGCGGCCATTGACCAGCAGGGCGCTAATATTTTCAGCGGCAAGCTGATGGAGAAAATTCGGCCAGAAATCGGTTTCAACGAGGATAAAGAGATCGGGCCGCAAGGTTTTGACAAAGCGCCGCACCACAGGATACACATCAAGGGGGAACGGGATGAAGAGATCAACCGGCAGGCCCTTGCTGCTGGCGAACTTCTCACCGGATGCGGTGGAGGCGGAAAAAAGCAATACCGCATGCGGGAAATGCTCTCGGATGGCTTGCACCAGGGTGACTGCCGAGGAGACCTCGCCCACGGAAAGGGCATGTATCCAGATGCGTGGTCGGCCTGCGGGAATTTTTTTGGCCAGCTTACTCAGCCCGCAACCGAGTCTTGCAGGAATGCGCAGCCGGTATTTGGCCTTGCAGACCACCAGCAAAAGAAGAAGAGGCCAAAGAAGGACCAGCCCCAGCAGCTGAATAAGGTTATATACGGCCAGCATGGTAAAAAAGATTCCGCCCTGATTTCTTGTAACTGTAATGTTTTTCCCGCAGTCAACCCGAAACTCTCAACCCAGAAGCCCATACCCATGAATATCATTCTCATCGATCCGGCCGAGGTCACCAACAACCGGGTGACCCTGCGGGACAGACGCAGCGATCATATCAGCAACGTGCTTGGCGCGGCCTGCGGCGACACTTTGCGCACCGGGCTGATCAACGGCCCCATGGGCACCAGCACCGTGGTCAACATCACGGCGGACTCGGTGGAACTTGCCACCAACCACCAAGGTCCCGTCCCTGACCGGCCGGCCATTGACCTGATCCTGGCCCTGCCCCGCCCCATCATGCTCAAAAGGATCTTTTCCCAGGCCGCCATGTTCGGGGTGAGAAGAATTTTTCTCATCAACGCCAGCCGGGTGGAAAAAAGTTTCTTTTCCGCCTCGCTGCTTAAGGAAAACAACTATTACCCGCTGCTGCTGCACGGTCTGGAACAGGCGGTTGACACCATGGTCCCGGAGGTGAGCATCCACAAGCGCTTCAGACCCTTTGTCGAGGACCTGCTGCCCCAAGTCATGGACGACTGCCCGGTGCGTCTTGCCGCCCATCCCGGCCCCTTCCCCTTTCTCGCGCAAACGGTTGCCCTGCCCCTGACCGAGCGGGCGGTCATGGCCATCGGCCCGGAGGGGGGCTGGGTCGATTTTGAGATCGACATGTTCCGCGCCGCTGGCTTTCAGCCCTTCGCCATGGGCCCGCGCATCCTGCGGGTTGACAGCGCCGTGCCCGCCCTGCTCGCCCAGCTGAACCTGCTGCGCCAGCTCAACCGGCCAACTTCTGCTTGATTTTGTCGATAATCAGGGAAAGCTCCTTGACTCTCAGCAGATACAGCAGGCCGCCGTAAACCACGACTGCCGTTGCTATATACACGAAAACACCGGCAATCTGCAGAAAAATCGACTGATTGAAATAATTCTGCCCAAGCAACAGCAGCCCCTTCAGACAAATGGTCATGACAAGGGAGGCGCAAAAGACCTTACCAATCCCCTCAAACAGATAGGCCAGCGAATAGCCGGCCAGCTTCTTGTACAGCACCACACTCAGGAACAGGAAATTACAGATCATGGCGCATGAGGTGGAAAGGGCGATGGCCCGGTGCTGGAACAGGTCAATGGAGGCGGTAACAAAAATGAGATTGGCCGCCACGGCAAGAAAGCTGGCGATGACCGGGTAGCGGGTGTCATCAAGGGCGAAAAAAACCGGGACCATGATTTTCACCGAGGAATAGGCGAACAGCCCCACCGCGTAAAAACGCAGGGCCTCGGCGGTGCGCGCCGTGTCAAAGGCGGTGAAGGCCCCGTACTGGAAGATGATCCTGATAATGGGGTCCGCCAGCAGCCACAGGCCGAAACTGGCCGGGATGGTCAGACAGAAGGCCATGGTGAGCGACGAGGTGAAGGTCTCCCGCATCTTGCCCAGATCCTTGGCCGCCGCATAACGGGCGATGACAGGCAGCGAGGCGATGGAAATCGCCACCCCGAAAACACCAATGGGCAGCTGCACCAAACGAAAGGCGTAATTGAGCCAGGATACGCTGCCCTCCACGCAGGAGGAGGCGAAGCGGGTGTTAATAAAGATGTTGATCTGGGTGGCGGACAGGCCGATGACCGCCGGCAGCATGAGCCGGACAATGCGCCGCAGGCCGGGATCGGCAAGATCAAGCCTAGGGGCAAAAACAAAGCCGGCCCTAAACAGGGCGGGCAGTTGGCCGGCCAGCTGCAGAAAGCCGCCGATCAAAGTGCCCAGCGCCATGCCCATGATGGCCGGATAGCCGAATTTCGGCAGGATAAAGGCCAGGCAGAGGCCGCCGGCGATGGAGCCTAGGTTGAAGAAGCTGGAGGCCATGGCCGGAATGAAAAAACGGCCCTTGGTGTTGAGCATGCCCATCACCACGGCGGAGAGCGAGATAAAAATCAGAAAGGGAAACATGACAATGGTCAGCTGCCGGGTCAGATCAACCTTGCCCGGCACCTGAACAAACTCGGCATCCACCAGCAGCCGCACCAGCGGGTCGGCCAGAAAAATGCCGGCCAGGGTGACCAGGCTCAGCAGCATGGCAAAAAAGACCAGCACATTGTTGGCGAGCTGCCAGGTGGCCTTTTCTCCCTTGTTGGCGTCATAGTCGGAAAAAACCGCGACAAAGGCGGAACTGAGCGCCCCCTCGCCGAAAAGATCGCGCAGCAGGTTGGGAATGCGGAAGGCCACGACAAAGGCGTCATAGGCAAAGCCTGCCCCGAACATCACGGCAAAGACCTGCTCCCGCACCAGTCCCAGCACCCGGCTGCACATGACGGCAATGGAGACGGTGCCGGCAGAACGGGCAATCCTGCCGGTATCGGAGGCTGCTTTCTTCATTTTTTCACCCAGGGCCACGGAATCAGCATCGGCAGCTGCCGGCAGTACTCGTCATAGGGTTTGCCGATATCGCGCCGCAGCTTTCCTTCCTCAAGCCACGTGCCGACCAGAAAATAGAGTGACAGAACAATCTTGCTCACCAGCGAAATATCCGTAACCGACCCGAAGGCCCATACCAGGGCAATCCCGCCCGAATACCAGGGATGCCGCACCCCTCCCCTGTGGTCCGCGGTAAAGGATGCGGCAGGGGCCGTCCTGCCGGTCCTGAAGGCATGAAGCTGCTTTAGTCCCAGAAAAAATGAGAGGTCATAACGCTGCAAGCCGGCGTTAAACATATACAAGGCATAGACATAGAGAACGACCTTCAGGCCGAGCCACCAGCCGGGCCAGGCAAACAAAATAACCTGTTTGACGGAAAATTGATAGACCACAACCGGCAGCAGCGTCAGCAGGCTGATGACATTGAAAAAAAGACGATAGCAGCCGGCAACGATCCGGCCGCCGAATACCCGATGACACAGCCCGAGCCACCAGCGGGAAATGAGCAGACTGTGGAAAGAACACCAAATGAGCCAGAGCAGGGCGGTCAGTATGTGCGGGGAAAGTTCGGTCATAACAAAATTGTCGGGCCGGAGGCAAAACCGGACCACATGCATAAGGCAAAGAGATAAAAATTCCGATCAATTGATGGGCCGAATGTACCAGTTAACCGCCCAATCTGCAAAAGCAAAAAGGGAAGCCCGCAAAAAGGCCTCCCTTTCAACAACAAATCAGCACTGAGCGAACCGAACTCTCTCTTTAGAAAATCGGCTTCATGGCCCCCATGTACGATCGCAGTTCCTCGCCGATCATCTCCACGCCGGTATAGCGGATGGCCTCGTTGGCCCGGATCAGCTCGATATTATCCACCCCGTTATCCTTCAGCACCAGCCCCCGGCCGATGACATCCGTCTCGATCTTCTTCATGAAACCGGCAAGTAGCGGCAGGGCGCCCTGGGTGAAGAGGTAGCAGCCGTATTCAGCGGTGTCGGAGATGACCACGTTCATCTCGTACAATTTTTTACGGGCAATGGTGTTGGCAATCAGCGGCACCTCGTGCAGGGACTCATAGTAGGCGGATTCCTCCTTGATGCCGGCGGAAACCATGGTGTCAAAGGCCAGCTCGACCCCGGCCTTGACCATGGCCACCATGAGAATACCATGGTCGAAATACTCCTGCTCGGGGATGACGGCGTCCGTGCTGACCGATTTCTCAAAAGCGGTCTCCCCGGTCTCGGCCCGCCACTTGAGCAGGTTGGCATCACCCTTGGCCCAGTCCTCCATCATGGTCCGCGAAAAGTAACCGGACATGATGTCGTCCATGTGTTTCTCAAAAAGCGGCTTGAGGATCGTCTTGAGTTCATCGGCCAAATCGACCGCCATGAGCTTGGCCGGATTGGCGAGACGGTCCAGCATATTGGTGATGCCGCCGTGTTTCAGTGCCTCGGTAATGGTCTCCCAGCCATACTGGATCAGCTTGGAGGCGTAGCCGGCATCCACACCTTTTTCGATCATCTTGTCATAGCACAGCAGGGACCCCACCTGCAGCATGCCGCAGAGAATGGTCTGTTCGCCCATCAGGTCGGATTTGACCTCGGCGATAAATGACGACTGCAGCACCCCGGCCCGGTCAGCGCCGGTGCCGCAGGCATAGGCCTTGGCAAGCTCCCAGCCCTCGCCCTTGGGATCGTTTTCCCGGTGCACGGCGATCAGGGTCGGCACGCCGAAGCCTCGCTTATACTCCTCCCGCACCTCGGTGCCGGGGGATTTCGGGGCCACCATGATCACGGTCAGGTCCTTGCGGATCTGCATGCCCTCTTCCACGATATTAAAGCCGTGGGAATAGGACAGACATGCCCCCTGCTTCATCAGCGGCATCACCGCCGTGACCACCCCGGTGTGCTGTTTGTCCGGGGTCAGGTTGATGACCAGATCAGCAGCAGGGATCAGCTCCTGGTAGGTGCCAACCTGAAAACCGTTAGCGGTGGCGTTCTTCCATGACTGGCGTTTTTCGGCAATGGCCGACTCCCGCAGGGCATAGCAGATGTCAAGGCCGCTGTCCCGCAGATTGAGGCCCTGATGCAGGCCCTGGGCCCCGCAGCCGATGATGACGATCTTTTTGCCCTTGAGGGCCTCAACCCCGTTGAATTCGGATTGGTCCATGAAACGGCACTGGCCGAGCTCCTCAAGCTGGATGCGTAATGGTAAGGTATTGAAATAATTCTGCGCCATGGTGATCTCCTTGCAAATTCATTCTTTTTTCTGACTGAAACGATATTATTCCAGCTTACCATTGATTTTTGTTGCGTAAAGTGATTTATTCGCTATATCATATTGCAGATATTGCAACGACATCAACGAAACAAAAAGGCCTGCACCTTAACCTTGCCTTACCAGGGTGAGCCCTGCGCGCCACACGGTCACGGGAGGCCACATGTCATATGTAACAGACACCATGACATATACAAGGAGCAGGTCTTGCACCTGCCTCCATCATCGTGGCAACACCCGGAATAACCCAAGCAAAGCATGAATATCCAGGAACTCAAACTCTTCAAGCACCTGGCCGGCACCCTGCATTTCGGCCGCACCAGCCAGGCCTGCCACATCACCCCGTCGGCCCTGACCCGGACCATCCAGCGTCTGGAGGAGGAGGTGGGGAAAAAACTCTTCATCCGCGACAACCGATCGGTTGCCCTGACCCAGGCGGGCCAACGTTTCAGAACCTATACCGAGGAGACGATCAGCAGCTGGCACAAGCTGGTCAACGAACTGGCCATTGACGAGGAAACCCTGCGGGGCGAAATCTCCCTTTACTGCTCGGTCACCGCCGTCTACGGCATCCTGCCGCACATGCTGAAAAAATACCGCAAGCTCTACCCCGAGATCCATATCACCCTGCAGACCGGCGATCAGGCCAATGCCCTGGAAAAACTGCAGAACAGCGAGGCGGATATCACCGTTGCCGCCCTGCCGGACAAACTGCCGCCCCAGCTCAAATTCATCAAGGTCATTGAAACCCCGCTGCTCTTCATCGGCCCTGCCCATTTGGACAACAAGCCGGCCGGACCGGAGGCGGCCATCGACTGGCGGACCGTGCCCATGATCATGGCCGAGCGCGGCCTGGGCCGCCAGCGACTTGACACCTGGTTCAGGGAACGCGCCATCCAGCCGCACATCTACGCCCAGGTGGCGGGCAACGAGGCCATCATCACCATGGTCAGCCTCGGCTGCGGCATCGGCGTGGTGCCCAAACTGGTGCTGGACAAAAGCCCCATGCGAGACCAGGTCGTCACCCTGGAGGTAAGTCCTGGGCTGGCGCCTTTTGCCGTCAGTGTCTGCACCTTTGAGAAGAACATGAATAACCCGGCGGTTCAGGCATTCTGGCAGATCGCCGAACGCGAAGCGCGGTAAACCGGGACCCGGCAACCTCTTTTGCCCATATTCCCGGGGCAGCAGCATGATGAGGAGACTGGGCGCCATACGGCACCGGTATTATACGCCGCGTGCCGGTAGCTATTTTCTCCTCACCCGGTCCCCTGCAACAAAAATGATGCATCATTTCCGCCCGGCATCGCCCTCCCCTCAACCGATCACCAGCCGTTACCAGCTCAAACCAGCGCATGCATCATTAAAGTTGCGCTGTCGCCTGAACACGCCTGACATCTTAAAAAGACCAGCCCTGCTGCCATCGCACAGGTTTTACCACCCGCATCCAGCAACATTCACGTTGCACTTTTGGCTTCAGGCTCCCAACCCTGGGCATCCATGGAATTAACCAAGAAACACCCATCCGCTTAATTATTTGAATTTATGGATAAAAAAAATCTTTTTCCCAGCAACTCACCAAACGGGCATAAAAAATGCCTTTTGCAATCAGGCAAATTGATGAGGGAATAACATGAGACGCTCTTTCCACACCCCGGCAATACTTTTTACAACCATCCTCTATCTGCTGCAGACTGCCGACGCCTGGGCGCTGCAATCCCACGGTGAACCGGAAGGTCTTTATGTTCACCAGATGGCCCATGTCCTTTTCATGGGAGCCCTTGCCTATCTATACTGGCACACCCGCCGCACCACATCCTTGACAAGCAAGGGCTGGCGTTACCTGCGCCTCTTCTGTTTCCTGCTGTTTTTCTGGAACCTGATGGCATTCACCGGCCATGAATTTTCCGTGCGCCTTTCTCCTGATGATTTAATCGATATCGGCACCTGGCGCGAACAGCTCGCTCCACCAATCGGTCTCTTTAAAATTATATACTTTATCGTCAAAATGGATCACTTCCTCAACGTACCTGCGCTGCTGGCCCTCTTTATCAGTCTGCGGACCTTCTACCTGGAAGCCAAAGCGGAGATACGGCAATGACCGGTCTCGCGCTCTCGCCCACCATTCTCGTTGACTTTGCCGGTTCCGGGCTGGTTATTTTTCTTTCCTTCATGGCCCTGCGCTACGCCTATTTTCTGGTGAAACTGCAACCGGTCAACTTCCTCTGGGGCTTTCTCTTCTATTTCTGCCTTGCCATGACCGCCTTTTCCATTTCCCGCGGCGTGGGGCACATCCTCAGAATCATTCTGGTCATGGGAGGACAAGAAACAATCTGGCAACAGCTCTCGCCCTGGTCAGGTGGTTTCAATACCCTGCTCATGATCTCGGTGGCCTCGGCCACCATCTATTACCACACGGGTCTGGCGGCCTATAAAGCGATCCGGGCAGAGGCTGAAAAACTGGCGGAGGCCAACCGGAAACTGGCTGAAACAGCCGAGGAACTGCAAAAAGTTAACACCTATCTTGAGGATATGGTTGCGGAACGGACCCGCGAGCTTTCCAAATCAGAGAAAAAGTTCCGTCATTTTTTTGAAAACTCCAAAGACATGGTCTACTTCTGCGATATTGGCGGCAAAATTACCGATATCAACCAAAGCGGCTTAAAAATGCTGGGATTTGACAAAGCTCCCGGGCAATTCAATCTCCTCTCATTTTTTAAAAATGATAACGACCTTGACCAATATCTCCTGGCCCTCAGTGAACACGGCTCTGTCAGCGACTTTGAAATGGAACTCGAAGGCAATGATGGGTCGGCCCGCCACATTCTTCTCTCCGCCAATGCCATTTTTGATAAAAACGGCTTCATGACCGGTTGCGAAGGCATAGCCAAGGACATGACGCGCCTGCGCAACATGACGGATCAGCTGATTAAACAGGAAAAGATGGCATCAGTGGGCCAGGTGGCTGCGGGGGTGGCCCATGAGATCAATACCCCCCTGGGGGTTATCCTGGGTTATAGCCAGTTGATGATGGATGATTTTGATAAAACCAGTGAAGCATATGGAAATTTGCAGGTTATCGAGCGGCAAACCAAAGTCTGCCGCAAAATTGTTGCTGATCTGCTTAAATTCTCCCGCCAGTCCGGCAGTGCGAAAATCGAGATCGACCTGAACGAAATAATAGAGGATGTTCTTGCTGTTACGGAGCATTACCTCAATATCGACCATATCCAGGTTCGCCGTTGTTTTGATCCCGCCTTACCCAGGCTGATCGGTGATGCGGAAAAACTACGCCAGGTATTTATCAATCTGTTCAATAATGCCCATCAGGCCATGACAAACGGCGGTGAAATAATTGTTACCACCAGCCATGATCAGACATCAGGGGAGGTGGCCGTCGCTGTCCGGGATACCGGCACCGGCATTGCCGATGACATCAAGGCAAAGATTTTTGACCCGTTTTTTACCACCAAGGAGGTGGGTAAAGGCACAGGGCTCGGCTTGTCCGTCACCTATGGGATCATCCGGGACCATGGCGGCAGCATCTCCGTGGAAAGCCCGGTGCAGGATGCGGCAACAGGACAAAAAACGCCAGGAACGGCATTTCATGTCCGGCTTCCTGTTGCCGCGGAAAAAAAAGCCATCAATGAGGAGCAATAAGACCATATGGCCGAGATTATCGTTTTGGACGATGTGTACGATGCCGGCATACTGATCAAAAAGATTCTGAGCAAAAAGGGGCATACCGTCCACACCTTCACCGATGAGGAAGAGGCCATCAGATTTGCCGGAACCAATAAAGTCGATCTGGCTATCCTGGACATAAAACTCAAAAAAATGAGCGGCATTGCAGTCCTGGCCCGGATGCAAACAATCCTGCCGGAAATGCGGACCATCATGCTCACCGGTTATCCGACCTTGGAAACCGCCTGCGAGGCTATCAGCCTCGGCGCCAACGAGTATTGTGTCAAGCCACTTGACAAGGATGAACTTGAGGAGAAGGTCAACAAGGTTCTCCGCGGCTAGAAACGCCGGACCAGGAACGCCTGGCGCAAGAGAACACCAACAAGAAATGGGAGGATGACATGAAAAAATCAGTTTACTCCATTTGCGGCATGTGCACGGTGCGCTGTCCTATTCGGGTGGAGACTGAAAACAACCGCGTGACATGGATTGAGGGTAATCCGCACCTGCTGGACTGCGCCCTGTGCGCGAAAGGTTCGGCAGGCATGGCGCTGATCGATGATACGGAACGGCCGCAGCAACCCCTCATCCGTGAGGGCGGGCGCGGGGCTGGACGCTGGCAGAAGGTAAGCTGGACCACCGCCTACGATTATATCGCGGACAAACTCAAAAAAATCAAGAAGGAACACGGACCGGAATCGGTGGTTCTCTCCTCCCGGGGCGGCCCTTGGCAGAACATGTACAAGACCTTTATTCATGCCTTCGGCTCGCCCAACTACACGAACCACGACAACACCTGCGGCCGCAACCCGCACCATGCCAGCCTGTCCATTAACGGGGTGGGCAGGAAGGATTTCATTTACGACATCAAGAACGCCAATCATCTGGTTCTTTTCGGCCGCAACATGTTCGCCTCACTGCGCATCGCCGAAAACCTGCAGACCATGGACATGCTGGACCGGGGCGGCAAGCTCACCTATGTGGACGTCCGCCAGACCATGACCGGCCTGAAGGCCACCCGTTTTTTCCAGGTGCGGCCGGGCACGGATTACGCCCTGGCGCTGGCCATGATCCACGAGATCATCAAAAAGCAACTCTATGATGCAGACTTTATCCAGCGCTATGCCAGCGGTTTTGACGAGCTGTGCTCCTTCATCGGTCCGTATTCGCCGGAATGGGCGGCCAAGGAATGCGGGGTCAAGGAAAGCGCCATCAAGGATTTCATTGACGAAGTGGCGGAAGACCGGCCCAGGGTCATCTTTCATCCCGGCTGGAACCTGTCGCGCTATAAGGATTCCTTTTATGCCAGCCGCGCCCTGCACCTGCTCAATGTCCTGATGGGCAACATCGAGATGCAGGGCGGCCTCATCATCCCCAAGGGCGCGGCTGACTGCGGCATGAAAGGTATCCGCAGCCTTGACTGTCCCAAGCCTGACATCAAGCGGGGTGATGGCGTCGGCTGGAAATACAAACATTTTGACAAGGGTCCCGGGCTGGCGCACCTCTTTTTCAACACCATGCTGAGCGAAGACCCTTACCCCATCAAGGCGTGGATCGCCATGCGCCATGATCCCTTCTGCGCCATGCCCGATCCCCAGCGCCAGAAACGGGCCATGGACAAATGCGACCTGCTGGTCTCCATCGACACCCATTACAGCGAATTCGGCTGGTATGCGGATGTCATCCTGCCGGAATCCACCTACCTTGAACGGGACAACCCCATCTGCCTGCAAAAGGGGCTGAAACCAAGACTTGCCGTGCGCCGCAAGGCCGTTGAGCCCAAGTTCGACACCAAACCCTCCTGGGAGATTTTCAAGCAGCTGGCAGATCGACTGGATATCGGCGCCCATTTTCCCTACAACTCCATTGAGGAACTATGGGCCTGGCAGCTTGAACCAACCGGCCACACCATGCAAGATTTTGACGAGAAAGGTTTTGTCTCCCTGACCGACAAACCGATCATGTATGACCGCGACAAACTTGACGGGCAGTTTAAAACACCATCGGGCAAGATCGAAATCATCAGCAAGAAACTGACGGATGCCGGGCTTCCTTCACTGAAACCGTACCAGTCGCCGATCAAGCCGCCCAAGGGCATGTTCCGCCTGGTCTACGGCCGTTCCGCGGTCCATACCCACGGCCACACCATCAACAATCCGCTGCTTGCCGAACTGATGCCGGCCAATACCCTGTGGATCAATACCCGGGCGGCAAACAAGCTGGGCATCAACCATGGCGATCTGGTGGATGTCATCTCCGAAGACAGCAGCTACACCGGAACAGTGCATGCCAATGTCACCGACTTCATCCATCCCGAGGCGGTATACACCGTGCACGGCTTCGGCCGCCAGATTCCCCTGCAGACCCGGGCCTACCATGCGGGCCTCAGCGACCAGAAGCTGATGGTGGGCAAACTTGATGACTGGGATGAGGCCGGCGGGGCCATCAATCTCTGCGAATCCTTTGTTTTTGTACGCCGGAGCGTCAGAACCCCGAAAAGGAGGGTTGAATTATGAACAAATACATGATCCATCTGAACACCAAAAGGTGCATTGGCTGCCACGGCTGCGAGGTCCATTGCAAGACCAACAAAGGACTGCCGGTGGGGCCCATCCTCTGCGAGATTGACCACAAGCCGCTCAAATCAATCAAGGGCGTGCCCAAGACCGAATTTTCCTTCAAGGCCTGCTATCACTGCGATGATCCGTTTTGCGTGCCGGTCTGCCCCACCGGCGCCATGACCAAACGCCCCGACGGCATCGTCCATGTGGATTTTGACAAATGCATCGGCTGCATGGCCTGCCAGGGCGCCTGCCCATGGCAGATCCCGCAGCATAATCCGGAAACCAACAAGGCGGTGAAATGCGATTTCTGCATGGACCGGGTGGATCAAGGCCTCAAGCCCGCCTGCGTCACAAAATGCACGACCCACGCCCTGAAGTTCATCATCCTGCACGAAATGGCGTGAAACATGGAAGCTCAAGGGCACCTTCGCCGTGCCGACATCTCAAGATAAGGAGGAAAACATGAAAAGAAGTCTTCGAATGTTGACGATGCTGTCAGTTTTTATTGTCTGCGCCCTGGCAGGTACCATGGCGCATGCCCAGGAAGGAACGCCGCCCGCCGTGCAGATCGATAAAACGTCATTAAATAACGGCGGGGTTATCAAGGTCACGGGCAAGGCCCCGGCAGGCATGCCCGTCTATCTGGAGGTATGGGCCGCCGACAAGGCCGTCCGCGCCAACTTTTTTGACAGCAAAAAGGACGAGAAGACCGGCCAGATTCCTTATGTCTTCTACCTGACGTACGACATGCCGGCCTATTACAAGATCTTTGTTCCCATTGATAAAAAAGATAAAATCGCCGAGCTGAAGAAGGCCGGCAAAAAATGGAAATACTCCGAGGCCATCAAAGAACTCGGCGCCGATGTGGCCTACAGTGTTCCGGCCAAAATGAAGATAGACCGTTATAAGGCTACCCTCATGGCCAGCGTCGTCGGCAGCCGGGGTAATCTGCTTGAGCAGATGGACGACAAGGAAAACAGAAGGCGCTCCATGCAGCTGGTCAAGGCCAGATTCCAAGACATTGACAAGGTGCTCGGCCCGGATGTCACGGTCAACCCTGACGGCACCTTTTCCGCTGAAATCAAGATCCGCGAAGGCCTTGCTCCGGGAAAATACAACATTGTCGCCGTCTGTGACAAAAACCTGAAAAGCGCCCCGGCCGTCTTTGAAAACAACATCTCTTTTCCCATGGTGTATCTGGGAACCGCCGGCACCAGCCAGAATATACTGTGGCCTTTTCTGCTGTGTCTCGTCATCTCCGTCTTCGGCGTCCTGATGGGCGCGGGCGGCGGTTTTATTCTCAATCCCATACTGGTCAGCCTGTTCCCGCTGCCGCACACCATTGTGGCCGGTACCGTTACGCCAACGGTGCTTTTTTCCCAGGGCAGCGGTATTTACAACTATTCAAAGATCAACTTCATCAACTGGAAACTGGGAGGGGCGATTGGCTGCGCCATGCTGCTCGGCGGCTTCATCGGGCCCAAGCTGACTGAACTTATTACCCTCGATCAGTTCAAATTCGCCTTCGGCTGGATTCTCTTGGTGCTGGCGGGATTGATGTACTGGCAGACCACGGCCGGCTATCTGGCCAAGAACAAGAAAGAGCAGGCCATCCTGAAGGAATTCAAGAAAAGAGCCGAAGAAGCCGCCAAGGCCAAACAATAAGAGAGGAGGAATGACAATGAAAGTAGATTTCTGGGGTCAGGAATTTGAAGCAAATATGGTTGTCGGCTGTATCGGCGGTTTTCTCATCGCGGTCATGTCCTCCATGTTCGGTTTCGGCGGAGGTCCGTTCATGGTTCCGCTTATGACGGTGGGCCTGCGCCTGCCGATGTATATTGTGGTGGGCAGCTCTTTGCTCGCCATATTCTTCAACACATCCATGAGTTCAATCAGGCATTTCCAGTTCGGCAATTTTGACCTTATCCTCTTTCTCTGCATGTTTCCCGCCGCCCTGCTGGGAGGATACATCGGTCCGCAGATAGCGAAACGGGTCAACCCGATTGTGGTCAAAAGGGTTGCCTGCGCAGGACTGCTGCTGCTCAGCCTGAATCTGTTGGGCCTTTATTAACATTCAACTTTCTTATTGTTCTGACATTTTGCCGTAACAAATCCGGGCCATGAGGGCCCGGATTTGTTACTTTCCCCCCATGGTCAAGGACTTCCCGCAAGACACTTCAACATACAAAAGCCGCCTCTGCCAGTAAATCTCAATGGAGGTTTTTAAAAAAATATGGCAAAACATCTGGTAGGCTATCAGACAGATTCATCCAGACATACTTTCACTTCCTCAGCTCCCTGAAGGACGCCATGAAAAAATCAGCCTCCGCGCCAGTCACTGACAGCAAACAGCTGGTAATGATCGTTGATGACGAACCGGACATGTTGAATATGCTCAAACTGGTGCTGGCCCGGCAATGCGACTGCGAAGTGATGCTGGCCGCCACCGGTCTCATGGCCCTGGGGGAGCTGGAGAGCTGCCGCCCCGACGTGGTGGTGACCGATATCAAAATGCCGGACCTTGACGGGCTGCTCCTGCTGAAAAAAATCATGGAGCTGGATAAAACCATTTCCGTGGTTGTCATGACCGGCTACGGGACCATTGAGATGGCGGTGCAGGCCTTGAAAGACGGCGCCTATGATTTTCTGCAGAAGCCCTTTGACAAGGACCATATCGTCCGGGTGGTCCGCTATTGTCTTGAACGGACCCGTCTTCTCCGTGACAACCGCCAGCTCCAGGAAAAACTGGATGATCTCGCCCCGCCCCATGGCTTTATCGGCCAGTCGCCTGCCCTGCGCAAGGTTCTTGACCTCATCGCCAGGATTGCCGACACGGACGCCACCGTGCTGATCCGCGGCGCAAGCGGAACCGGCAAGGAACTGGCGGCCCGGGCCCTGCATGCCTTGAGCAACAGAAAACAGCAGCGGATGATCACGGTCAACTGCCCGGCCCTGCCGGAACAGATCCTGGAAAGCGAGCTGTTCGGATACTGCAAAGGGGCCTTTACCGGCGCGACCCAGGATAAGAAAGGCCTTTTCCTGGCCGCCGATCAATCGACCATCCTGCTTGACGAAATCGCCGACATCCCGGTCTCCGTTCAGACCAAACTGCTGCGCGTTCTCCAGGAAAAAGAGATCCAGCCCCTGGGGCAGAACAACACCATCAAGGTTGATGCGCGGGTGGTCGCCTCCACCAATCAGGATCTTGAGGCCAGGATTCCGGCCAGGGAATTCCGCGCAGACCTTTTCTACCGTTTAAACGTCGTCACCGTGAAAATGCCCGGTTTGCAGGACATGCGCGAGGACATTCCCCTGCTGGTCCACCATTTCCTGGAACGCTACAAACGGCAGCATAACCGGCCTGATCTTCTGCTGGCCCCGGAGGCCCTCCAGTTCCTCTGTCAGCAGCAATGGCCGGGTAATGTGCGGGAACTGCAGAATACGATCAAACGAGCGGTGCTGCTTGCCCCCGGCAATACCCTTTCGCTCTCGGACTTCCGCGCCGGGGATGAACAGGCTGAGCGGCCCTGCCCCCCGGAGGACCAGATGGAGAAGCTGGCCGGTCTTTCCTACCATGAGGCCAAGGCCGCGGTGGTGCGGCAATTTTCAATCGCCTACCTGCGCAAGCTTCTCTCCAGGCATCAGGGCAACGTCACCGCCGCAGCCAGACAGTGCGGCCTGGAGAGACAGGCATTGCAGCGCATCATGCGGCGGCATGGTTTGCTTTCCAGTGAGTTCAGGTCTCCCGGCGGACCGCCGACCGCGAAGTCAGTAAATAAGCCGCAGTAAAAAAAAGGAGCGCCGTCTGGAGGTCAGCGACGGCATAAGAAGCCGTAACGAAATGATCAACAATGACGAGGTTTTTCGTAACGGCTCCCAAATGAAAAGGAGGAGGTTATGGCTGCAACACACGGTTTCCGGCAGAAATTCTTTATCGTCCTGGCATTTGTCATCCTGCAGACGGGCATCGGCCTGCCCGCGGCCCGCGCCGCCCTGAACCCGGCAAATTTCACCACCGACCTGAACCAGCTGGTCATCAGCGGCAACACCCTGCTTGCCACCATGGAAAACGTCACCCTCAGCTCGTTCACCATGGCAAGCCAGCTCACCAGCCTGCAAAACTCGGTGCAGGTCTATCTGGACAGTGTGGGAACGGTGTACCGCACCGTGGCCGGCTCGGTTGACAACACCACCATGAGCCTGACGGACGACATGCTGGTGCCGCTGCAGACCCTGGTCGCCATCACCGCCTCCCTGGCCCAGTCCGCGGCCGCCCTGATGACCCGGATGGTGGTGCTTGCCCCGGCCACCTCGCTGTCCACCCTGAGCGCCTCGCTTGACGCCATGCTGCGCCTGTCCTCCGACATCGGCGTCATGGCGGACCGCATCCTGGAGATGGGAAGCATGATCCTCATCATGGCGGATAATATCGGCATCATGGCCGACCGCATCCTGGCCACCCAGGTCATTCAGGGGGACAATATCAAGATCGTGGTTGACGCAAGCCTGGAAACCCAGAAGAACATCCTGATGCTGTTCAGTATGTTCGCCCTGTGAGCAGGCACACGTGAGAGAGCGGGCGGTTGCCGCCCGCTTTGCTCCACAGAGGCAAAAAAGCCGCCGGGAGCCTCCATAAACGGCCTGCCCCGCTTATTCCTATCCCCTGCCGTGACACTTTACCACATTGACATCGGCAAATTATCATTTTACATGAAAGAACAGGTCAGGGAACAATCATCCACAGCTATTGCCACAACCGTAGACACCATCAGCTATGCTAAACGACCTACTCAACTGGCTTCTTAACGAAGAAAACCGCAAACTTGTCTCCTGGGTGGGAGGCGGGCTGGTGACAATCGTCGGCGGACTGTGGACTCTCTATACCTACTTTTACAAATCCCCCGAAAAATCAACCCCTGCACCGGGTCCGATAACCACGGGTGATATCCACAGCGGTGGAGATGTCGTGGTCGGTCCGGGAACCATTGATAGGCGAACCTACAATTATGCCGGCCTCAGCGATATTGAGGTGGCGAAGCAGCTGGGGGTGGCCGAGGCGGCGGTCAAAAACTTCCTCAAGATCCTCGATCAACAACATGTCCCCGTTGCCGAATGGGACAACACCCTGCGGCAATTGGCCGAACGTTACCAGGAACTGCAGAAGCGGGCCGCCCTGCTGGCAGCCGACGACCCCGACGTGCGCTCCCTGCAGGACCAGGCCAGGCAGGCCATTGATGTTGCCGACTTTGCCAGGGCCGAGGCCTTGTTGGCGAAAGCCGTTGAGCTGGACAACGCGGCGGCGGAAAAATTCAAGGAAAGCTATATAAAACGAAAACGCTCGGCCGCCGAGAGCCAGGCCTTACAGGCCAAATCGTTGCACACCCGTTTTGCCCTGCCACAAGCCATAGACTCTTATCAGCAGGCCATAGAGCTTGCCAAGCAAGGGGATGATACTAATCAGGTGGCTGATTATCAATGGACGCTGGGCGTGGTTTATGCCGATAACGCCTCCTACGACCAGGCCATAGCCAGTTATGAAAACGCATTACACCACTATGTGACCCTGGAAGGTGAAGAGTCGATCAACGTCGCAACACTGCGCAACAACCTGGGAGCTGCCTGGTGGAATAAAGGCGAGTACGACAAGGCCATTGAATATTATGAAAAGGCCCTGGCCGTGGACAGGAAGGCCTTTGGCGATGAGCATCCCAATGTAGCAAGGGACTGGAATAACCTGGGAGCTGCCTGGGCGGATAAAGGCGAGTACGACAAGGCCATTGAATATTATGAAAAGGCTCTGGCCGTGCACAGCAAGGCCTTCGGCGATGAGCATCCCAAGGTGGCCGGGGACTGGAACAACCTGGGCATTGCCTGGCGGAACAAAGGTGAATACGACAAGGCCATTGAATATTATGGCAAGGCCCTGGTCGTGGACAGGAAGGCCTTTGGCGATAAGCATCCGAATGTGGCAAGGGATTGGAACAACCTGGGCATTGCCTGGTGGAATAAAGGCGACCTCGATAAGGCCATCGCCTATTATGATATGGCCCTGACCGTGGACAGGAAGGCCTTTGGCGATGAGCATCCGAATGTGGCAAGGGACTGGAACAACCTGGGCCTTGCCTGGGCGGATAAAGGCGAATACGACAAGGCCATCGCCTATTATGACATGGCCCTGGCCATGGACAGAAAGGCCTTTGGCGATGAGCATCCGGGTGTGGCCACGGATTGGAATAACCTGGGCGTTGCCTGGGCAAATAAAGGCGAATACGACAAGGCCGTCGCCTATTATGACAAGGCCCTGGCCGTGTGGAGCGACAAATTAGGACCTGATCATCCGCATACGAAAATCGCCAGAGACAATATTACGAAAGCCAGGCAGCAGCTGGCGGAACAGGGCAATAAATAAGAACCAGACCCTGACCCCGCCGGGTGTCACATAAGTACACGCCTCACGAATCCTTCCACCCCTTGGCCCAGGCAAAAAACTTAAAACCCGGAAAAAATCTCCCCAGGCGCCTCGGGAAAACGACGCTGCAGCCCGTTGAAGTATTCCGGCCCGTCCAGGCAGTCGGGATGGTCCTGCTCGGTGCAGGCCAGCTCGCAGATCCGCCATGCGCCGTTTACCTTGTGGAGGAGGGCGGCGATATCCTCATAGCTGTTTTTCCCATCAGGTGACTGCGGCCGGGTCTGGAGCCAGGCCCAGTCATCTTTTACTTGCAGATGGGTGATGACAAACCGCGCGTCAAGGCCGTGCAGGGCCTTCACCTCCTGCCGCAGGGCATGGATAATGGCCCGGCGCTCACCGCTGCCAACCGGAGGGGTCCAGACCTGCTGGCCGGCATGGGCATGGGATGAAAGAAAGGCTGCGGTCATAAATACTACCGCTGTCCAGGCCAGGATAATCAGCCGCAAGCGGTTAACAGGCCGCGGGTACTGCAGATCAACAGACAACAGAATTTTCATGTCAGTATATGGAAGTCACTGCTGCAGGGTTGCTTGTTATTCCGCGGTAGGAGCGGGCCATGCCCGCGATAACGGGGTCTCGCAATGCCACAGGTCGCGGGCATGGCCCGCTCCTACCCGGCGAGACTTTCATGCTTCGCTGTTCCCACTTGCGGAGATGGCGGTTAGTTGAGTTATAAATTCAAAAAAACTAAAAAATCAACCACAGAAAACATCGAGCCGCAGTGCTGATTATTGTTAATTGGATGTGGTGTTTTTTTGTGTGCTCCGCGCTCTCTGGGGAAAAAACACGAGCCAATCTCTTCTCCACCAGTTCCACCAGACGGTTCATGGCCCTGCCCTCCTCGGTGCGGTTAGCGGCCTTGCGCAATGTTCCGTGGTGATCGGTTGTTTTTTTTGGGGTTTGGGATTAAGATAACACGATTTTTCCTTACCGGCCAGGCGGGAGGCACCGGAACCGCGCCTTTCCAGCCGCCCCTTACAACGCATAGATAAAATCACCCGGCTCAATTTATCTTCAAGGAGGAGACCTTCCATGCAGACAACCTTTACCTCAAATGTCTTCAAGACGCAGACCATTAAACTGGCCAACACCGAAGAGACCATCGTCAAGGGCGGCCGTGATCTTTTCCCGCTGCTGCCCAGGGCCCTGGACGGCATCAGACAGATCGGCGTCATCGGCTGGGGCTCCCAGGGTCCGGCCCAGGCCCAGAACTTCCGCGATTCGCTCACCGGCACCGACATCAGGGTCAAAATCGGCCTGCGCGAGGGCAGCGCCTCCATGCAGGCAGCGGCGGCCGCCGGTTTCACCAGGGAAAACGGTACTCTGGGCGAGATGTATCAGGTCATCCGGGAATCGGATCTGGTCATGCTGCTGATCTCCGACGCGGCCCAGGCGGAGAATTATCAGCAGGTATTCGCCAACATGAAGGACGGTGCCACCCTGGGCCTGTCCCACGGGTTTCTGCTCGGTTATCTCAAAAGCATCGGCCAGACCTTCCCCAAGAACATCAACGTCATCGGCGTCTGCCCCAAGGGCATGGGACCGTCGGTGCGCAGGCTTTACGAGCAGGGCAAGACCATCAACGGCGCGGGCATCAACTGCAGTTTCGCGGTGGAGCAGGACATCAACGGCAAGGCCACGGATCATGCCCTGGGCTGGGCCGTGGCCGTGGGCGCCCCCTTTGTCTTCAAGACCACCCTGGACCATGAGTACCGCAGCGATATCTTCGGCGAGCGCGGCATCCTGCTCGGCGCAGTGCACGGCATCGTGGAACTGCTCTACCGCCGCTTCATCACGGTTGACAAGATGAGCGAGGAAGAGGCCTTCCGCCACTCGGTGGAAAGCGTCACCGGCCCGATCAGCAAGACCATCTCCCATGACGGCATCCTGGCGGTTTATGAAAAACTTGACGCCAAAGGCAAAGAAATCTTTGAACGGATTTACTCCCTGTGCTACGCCCCGGCCTTTGAGATGCTGCTGGAGATCTACGACGAGGTGGCCAGCGGCAACGAGATCAGAAGCGTCATCATGGCCGGCCAGCGCTTCAAACGCTTCCCCATGGGCAAGATCGACGGCACCCGCATGTGGCAGGTGGGCAAAAAGGTGCGGGCCGCCCGGGTGGAAAAGGACATCCCATTGAACCCCTTTACCGCCGGGGTCTACTGCGCCACCATGATGGCCCAGATCGACCTGCTGGTGGAAAAGGGGCATTGCCTGAGCGAGGTGTGCAACGAGTCGGTGATCGAGGCGGTGGATTCACTCAATCCCTACATGCATTTCAAGGGCGTGGCCTTCATGGTGGACAACTGCTCCACCACAGCGCGGCTGGGTTCGCGCAAATGGGCCCCCCGTTTTGATTACATTCTGCACCAGATCGGCCTGGTGGCCTATGACGAGGGCGCGCCCACCGATACGGCCAGGGTGGCGGCCTTCAAAAACAGCATGATCCATGCCGCCGTTAAAACCTGCGCCACCCTGCGGCCCTCGGTGGACATCTCGCTGTCGGAATAGCGGCAACTGCCGGTAACCGGGACATATTTCCCTGCCGCCAATAAAAAAGGTGGGCCGCAAGGCCCACCTTGATCAGCATTGCGAATCTCCTATGCTGGTTGTCAGTTTTCCATCCACTTCTCGAGCTTGGTGATTTCCGCCGGGGTCAACACGATGCGCAGAGGTCCACGCTCGCCTTCCAGCAGGGCCATGGATTTCTCGAACAGGGTATGCGTGTTGCCGAAGGTGTGGGCGAAACTGCCGACCTCGACATCGGAGTAAGCCACGGCAGCCTTGAAATCAACGGCAGCGTCCTCCTCGCAGCCAAGCTCGCTTTTCGCCAGCCCTCTGGCCAGAAAGGCCGTGCCCCGTTCCTGGTTCAGCGCAATGGCATGATCCAGATCCTCCAGGGCATGCTCATAGTCCCTCTTGTCAATCAAGGCGATCCCCCGGTAATAATAGCCCCGTTCATTATCGGGATCCAGGGCAATGACGGCGCTGAAATCATCGATGGCCCTGTCATAGTCTGCGCTTTTCAGAAAAGCCACGCCGCGGCTCAAGTAGGTCCGCACCGGGTCATATCCTTCATCGTGGGCCCGGGTGAACATGTCTATACTTTCCTGTAGATGTCCGTCAACGAAGAAATTCTGCGCCTCGCGGAACAATTCTAATGTCTTCATATAACACCTCCCTCCTTCTGTACTGTGAAGGAATCGGTAACTGATCATTTGCAAATGGCAAAGCATTCTGTTTGCTTATTAAAAAGATAATCATTATCAGCAAGAAAACCAATCCTCATGTCCTTCTGAAACAATTGCATAGCGGATTGTGATAAACAGGAAGAAATGTTAAGGCGGGAAGTACCCCTGAGGCGAAAGGACGGCTGACAATCAAGGAAGGGGCAGCGTCATGCCCTGGTTGCTGATGCCCTTTTTCAGGATCTCACGGTTGTAGACGGCAATCAGGTCACGTCTCTTCAGCATGCCCACAACCCAGCGCGCTTTCTCGGTTTCCACCACAGGGATCTCTTCGATTCCTTTCTTATTCAAAAGCGCCATGGCGGTGTAAAGATCGTCGTCAGGGGTAAGGGTGATCACATTACGGGCGCAGATATTGCCGACACTGGCGCTGAGCCGCAACTTCTCGTCATGAAGGATAGTCTTCACATCCTGCATGGAGATAATGCCGACCATCTGTCCGGCATTCGGACCAGAGTCAGCCAGCACCGGGAAATAAAAGCCGCCTTCCGCCATGCTGAAAATTTTCAGCAGATGGTTGACATTGGCCGATTCGCTGACGAACCCCACATCCTCGGTCATGGCCACGCCGACCTTGATGGACTTCAGGACGGCGGTTTCGCGTCCATCATGGATATCAATTCCCTCCCGGGTGAAATCAACCGTATCAATGGAATCAGGAAAAAGTTTTTTTGCGACAACCGTGCCGATGACGCTGGCAAGCATGATCGGGATGATAATCAGATAATTGCCCGTCATCTCAAAGAGCAGGAAGATGGCGGTCAGCGGGGCATGGGTCGCCGCGGCCAGAAATGAACCGATGCCCACCGCGGCATAGGCTCCGCTTGCCGCGATGGTTCCCGCCGGCAGCAGATAGTTGGCCGCGCCGCCGAAGGTGCCGCCCAGCACCGCCCCGATAAACAGGGAGGGGGCAAACACTCCCCCTGCCCCGCCGGAACCGAGGGTAACGGCCGTGGCAAAAATCTTGAGAAAAACCAGCAGCAGCATGACCCAGACAACTCCGTGGCCGTGCAGCACCTCGCCGATGTAATCATAGCCGTTGCCCATGACCTGGGGCATGACGATACCGATGGAACCGACGATGAAGGCACCGACGATCGGTTTGACACAGATATTGGTGGGAACGGCGGCAAACCGGTCCCTGACCCAGTAGAATATCCGGATATGCAGTACCGCCACGATGCCCACCACAACGCCCATCAGGATATAGAGGGGGATTTCCACCGGGGCATTGACAAGCTGATAATCCGGCACGGGAAATGCCGGAGTTTCGCCATAAGTGGCCCGGGAGACGACAGTGGCCATGGCCGAGGAGATAACCAGGGCGGAAAATGAGGACATTTCGTAGGTGCCGAGCAGGACAATTTCCGATGCAAAAAAAACTCCGGCAATGGGGGCGTTGAACATGGCGGCAACACCACCAGCGCAACCCGCGGCAATGTAAACCTTCATGCGATCGCCGGACACCCTGAAGAACTGACCGACCTGGGAGCCGATGGCGCCGCCTACCTGGGCGATGGGACCCTCCACCCCGGCTGAGCCGCCGGTGCCGATGGTGAGAGAGGTGGAAAGGGTCTTGAGCAGGATGGTGCGAAATTTGATTATTCCTCCTTCCAGGTTCACCTTGCGCAGGAAGTTGGTAAAGCCGTAGCCATTCACCTCGCCGGGGTAAAAATAGGACAGGGGGATGAGCAGCACCATGCCGGACATGGGCAGCAGAGGAAGCAGCAGCAGACGCAGCCCGCCATCCCCGATGAGCAGTTCATGCCCGGCCTGGAAGATATAATGGTGGACGAGTTCCTCGGTAGACCTGAAAAGTATATTGGCAAACCCCGCCGCAAGTCCGATGGCAGAGGCAATAATGAGCAACAGGGCGTTTTCGCCCGGAAATAATCTTTTTATACGCTCCATTACTGTTTTCGCGGGATGGCGCAGCCTAACAAATTCGCCTGTTTCAAAAAATAATCATCCGTCATGCCTGCCAGAAAATCGCAGACTATGACGGCCGGAGGGGTCTCGCCCGCATAACCGGGATCCATCTTATTGATAAATTCGGAGAAAAAGGTACCCTTGTCCTTATGTGAATTCATTTCATCCAGGTAGGCGAGGAAAAGGCGACGGTAACATATTTTTATTTTTTGCACGTCCTTTTTTATGACAGGATTCAAATAAATCCGCTCATAATTGAATTTTTTCAAAGCACGCAAGGCCTCGGAAATTTCCGGACTGAAGGCAATCGCATCCTGCTCGCTGTTTTTCAACAGATCGGTGACCAGGTTATGGACAATGGTGCCGTTGCTCTCACCCAGGGCAGCCCTGCAGTCCGCCGGGATATCGCTGCGCCTGATCAGGCCCAGTTCAATGGCGTCTTCAATGTCACGGCCGATATAACTGACGGTGTCGGCAAAACGGACAACGCAGCCTTCCAGGGTCATGGGCGCCAGAGCGGCGGCTGGGTTTTCCGCCTTACGGCGCATTTTGCCGTCAAAATCGGCAAAGGAAACATTGCGCTCAGGCCTCAGGCTGCGGTCATGCACCTCCCCGTCATGGCAGAGAATGCCGTCAAGGGTCTGCAGGGTAAGATTGACCCCCTTGCCTTTTTTCTCGATATGCTCCAGAAAACGGACACTCTGCAGATTATGCTGGAATGAGGGCAGTCCATGCTCCCGGCATAAGCCGTCAAGGATTTTTTCGCCGTCATGGCCGAACGGCGGATGCCCGATGTCATGGCCCAGGGCGATGGACTCGATGAGATCCTCGTTCAACGCGAGCACCCGGCCGATGGTTCTGGCAATTTTCGAAACCAGCTGCACATGGAGAACCCGGTGGGTGATATGGTCATTCCTGACCATGTAGAAGACCTGGGTTTTATCGATATATCTGGTATAGGCCCGGGAATGGAGAATACGGTCCGTGTCCACGGCAAAGGCCGGGCGGTGCCCCTCAAGATGTTCCGGACGGCGGCGGAGGGCTTCCCTGCTTTTTGCCGCATGCGGCCCGAGGAACTGCTCCTCCCTGGCCGCCAGTCTTTTTTTAATTTCTATGAGATACGGGTCCTGTTTCATTTATCCATACACAGCAGCTTACAGCCTTCCTGTTCTTGGGGCATACCGCGAGCGCAACACATTTCTTCTTATCCTTTTTTACTCAGCAGTCAACCGATAATCGGCCAAAAAAAATCACGGGACCATGCCCCTGATGACGATTTTCACAAAAAAATACTGACCATCCAGTTAAAAATATTGTAAAATTCTAACGAATTCATTCAACTGCATATTACAGGAAAAATTTTCACATCACGGAGAACTGTTATGACTGTCAGCGCAGCAGAGTTTAACAAGGCACTTGCCATCGGCCGTCCGCCGAATATCGTCAAGCTTTTCCCTCATTCACGCGCTCTTCTCGTCAGCGGCAAGGTGATTGATCATGCCCTGGCGCAGAAGGGAAAGGCCATGACCATGGCTGCCAACGGCCGCAATTATTTTATCATCCGCGGCGCCCTGATGGCCGCCCAAAAAGCCAATGCCGCCATCATCATTGAGATTGCCCGCTCAGAGGGCGGGGCCAAGGCGTATTGCCCGACCAACTACTGGAACATGGCCCGCCAGGTCGATCAGGTGTGCAACGAACTGAACATCACCATTCCGGTGGCCATTCACGCCGACCATTACGGCATCAAGAGCGAAAAAGACCTCCCCTTTGCCAGGGTGGAGATCCCCACCATCTTTGAGGCCGGCATCACCTCCATAGCCATTGACGCCTCGCACATGCCGGACGACAAAAACCTGCTGGCCAATCTGGAACTCAATCAATTCATTCCCCCCTGGGCCGGTCTGGAGACCGAGGTGGGCGAAATCAAAGGCAGCCAGGGGCTCTCCTCCCCGGCCGAGGCCCTTTTTCTCATCCAGGGACTCAATGCCCACAATATCTTTCCCAACTGGATCGCCTTGAACAACGGCACCACCCATGGCCTTGAGGCGAGCAGCCAAGGCATCCAGGTGGACCTCACCGCGACAATCCACCAGGCCCTGTCTCCCTACAAGACCTCCGGCGCCCAGCACGGCACGTCCGGCAACAGCTCGGACCGCCTGCGGGAAATCGCCCAGAAAACCCGCACCACCAAAGCAAATGTCGCCACCGCCCTGCAGATGATATCATGGGGTGTTGAGGTCAACGACTATGGCAATGCCATCCTGGATAGTGACGGCAACCTGATCAAGGTCAAAAATGAAGGGGTCACTGAAGAAATGTGGCAGTCCATGGTGGACTATGCCAAGGAAAAAGGCTGGAAGGCCGGAGGCTACAAAAGCCTCAATCTGCCCTTTGACAACAGACTGCTCGGCCAGCCGGCCGCCATCCGTGAACGGATGTGCAAACGAGTGGAGGACTTTGTCTACAACATGCTGGTCAATGTCTTTAACGCTGAAAATACGGCGGAGCTGGCCACCCAGGCCATCCTGCAGAAAGGCTCTTTTGATCTGGGAGCAAAGGCCCAGCGCATTGAAGACCCCGCCGACTGGACCCCTGAAAAAATTATGGCCAGGGCCGCCGCCCTTGCTACCGATAAAGGCCCTGCGGGGAATTTTGAAGATTAACCGCTTATCCGCAAAATGAAGAAAGGGGAACAGGCAGGCTGCATGCCCCTGTCCCCCTTTTTTTTATTCGCACAAATGTTTCCCGCGCCGGGAACCGCTCATCACGCCTTTTTCAGGGCATTACCGATATCCTTCACCTTATCAACCTCTTCTTTGAAAGCAGTCACCTCTTTTACTCCAGGTACACTTTCCTCCGTCTCCTTCAGTCCTTTCTTAAAGGAAGAGATTCCCTTGCCGAGTCCGGCGCCGATCTCCGGCAGCTTCTTGCCGCCGAAAACGAGAAAGGCTATCCCCAAAATAATGATAAGTTCCGGCGTTCCCAGTCCAAACATTGCTAACCTCCTTGCAGACTATTATGAAAATCAACCTCCCCAGGCGCTAATACCCAGGAGAAGATGATCCAAATCGTAAATCAACTTTCCTTATTATCCTTCCCGGCCTCGTCTATCTTTTTCTTGTCATCTTCATCTCGTGTGGCGTTCTTAAAGTTCTTGATGCCCTTACCGATGCCCGAGCCAATCTCCGGCAGTTTACCTGCCCCGAAAATGATTACGATGATCACCAGAATAATAATAAGTTCCGGCATGCCGAGTCCAAACATAATGAACCTCTCCTGTTAATTGCTAGTCCAATATACCATAAACTCAACTCATAACGCAAAGCATCTCAGACAGCAAAGAAAAAATCAACGTTTCCCAGTCAAGGCACGGGCCATTTCATTGACCTGAGCCATGATTTCCTTTTCATCAAGTTCGGTCAGCTGCCTGTGCCGCATGACGATTTTCCCGTTAATCAGCGAATGGGCGACATCACTGCCCTTGGCCGCGTAAACCAGATGGGAGGCAATATTGTACATGGGGGTCAGATGGGGCTGGTCAAGATCAAGGACAATCATGTCCGCCTTCTTGCCCGGCTCAAGACTGCCGATATCCTGCGGCGCGCCAAGCACCCCCGCTCCGCCCATGGTGGCCATATGCAGGGTTTGCCGGGCGGTCATCACCGTGGGGTCAAGCCGGTGCACCTTATGCAGCTTGGCCGCCATATCCATTTCGGCAAAGAGGTCAACATTATTGTTGCTGGCACTGCCGTCCGTACCAAGCCCCACGGTCACGCCCGCCGCCAGCAGCTCCGGCACCGGTGCAACCCCTGAGGCAAGTTTCATGTTGCTTTCCGGACAGTGCGCCACCTTCACCTGCCGCTGGCCCAGCAGGGCGATCTCCTCGGCCGACAGCATGACGCAATGATCGGCGATGACGCGCTGATCGAGCAACCCCAGGGCCTCCAGATGGTTTACCGGCGTTTTGCCGTAGCGTTTCCGCACCGTTTGCACCTCGTCTTCATTTTCCGAGAGATGAATGACGTAGGGGCAGTCATGGGCCACCGCCTTTTCCTTAAGCGCCACCAACAGGTCAGGTGAACAGGTATATACGGAGTGCGGATCCATGGTGATACTGATCAGGGGATGATCCTTGTAGCGGTTCGCCATGGCCTCCACATAGGCAAAGCCTGCGGCAAGCTCGCCGTAATTCGGCGAGGGAAAATCATAGAGCACCTCGCCGACCCAGGCCCGCATACCGCTCCTGGCTGCGGCCCGGGCCACATCCTCGGCAAAAAGATACATGTCACAGAAACTGGTGGTCCCTGACTTGATCATCTCCACCATGGACAACAGCGAGGCGTGATAGACCATCTCCCCCGTCAATCTCCCCTCCACCGGGAAGATATGCTCCTGCAGCCATGCCATGAGGGGCAGGTCATCGGCAAGTCCGCGCATGCATGACATGGCGGCGTGGGTGTGCACATTGACCAGCCCCGGCATGATCAGGGCCTTGGGCAGGGCAAGGGTCTCGGCCGCCCGATACTGCTGCCGCAGCTCCTGGGCCGTCCCCACGGCAGCGATTGTCGTCCCGCGAACCGCCACCGCCCCATCGTTGATAACGGTATTGTTCGCGTCCATGGTCACCACGGTGCCAAGCAGCAGAATGTCACATTGCAGATGGTTTTCCTGAGTCATCACCCTGTTATCCACTGTAAAACTTCCTCACCCGCCGGACCTGCCCCAGTATGCCGGGATGGCCGCCCATGATCACGGCCGGGCATAAGCGGCCGGCCAATTATTTTTTATCAGCAATTGCTCTGCCGCCACCCTGGCCAAGCCCCTGCAGTACAGCCGCCACCAACTGGACAAAATCCCCTTCCGCCTTGCCGGCCTGTTCCAGAATTTCCTCGATGCGGATGGGTTGAAAATTATCCGGATCGTTGACGTTGGCCACCAGGGAGATGCCGAGCACCTTCAACCCCGCATGCACCGCCACAATCACCTCCGGGACAGTGGACATGCCCACCGCATCAGCGCCGCACATACGGAGAAACCTGGTCTCGGCAGGGGTCTCCAGGCTCGGTCCGGCAATAGCGACATAGATGCCGGCCACCACATTGGCGATGTTATGTCTCCGGGCGCAGTCAATGGTCAGATCGATCAGATCCGGATCATAAATCTGCGAGCAGTCCGGAAACCTCGGCCCCCATTCATCCACGTTCGGACCACGCAAGGGGTTATCCGGGATGAAATTGAGATGATCGCTGATGATCATCAGCGTGCCCGGGGCATAGCCTGGATTAAGACCGCCCGCAGCATTGGAAACCAATAATATCTCCGCCCCCAGCAGGGTGAGCGCCCGGACCGGCAAGGTCAACTCCCGGGTGGAATAGCCTTCGTAATAGTGAAATCGCCCCTGCAGTGCGGCAACCCGTTTGCCGCCCAGCACGCCGAAGATCAGGTTGCCGGCATGGCTGGTCACCGTTGATCTGGGAAAATTCGGAATGGTTTCATAGGGCAGACAGCGGGCATTTTCTATTTTTGCGGCAATACCGCCCAGCCCCGTGCCGAGCACCAGGATGACCTCAGGTTTTTCGCCGCACCTCTCCCGCAAAAAGGAGACCGTCGCCTCCACCTGCTGTTTGAAATCCTCCGGCGATTGTTTCACTTTTCTACCTTACGATCCTGGTGAATTTCGAACCCTCAAGGGTCAAATTATACATCAGCCCCTTGTTGCTGAAGACAAAACCGACAATGGGATCTGTGATATCAATGGTGTTGATGTCTTCTCCCACACCCCATTTCAGCAGCGCCACCGATCCGTCAACCCCTGCTTTCCAGCCATCGCTCTTCCTGAAGTCCTGCAGAGCCTTTCCGGTTAAAAAAACCACCACAACGGATTTGGACTGCGCCCCCAACTGAAAACCGATGGAGGCGGCAGCGGTATTGTAATACTCCACCGTTTTGCCGCCTATGCGCAGTGCCCCTTCTCCATACTCGCCGCCAACAAAGAGCCCTGCCTTGATGACGCTTGGAAAAACCAGCACTCCCGCGGCCTTTTGCAAGAATTCATCGCCGCCGGTTATCTCTTCCGTAAAACGCTTCAGTGTACCGTTAACGCCGATATTGATCTCCTCGGCGGAGGCGGCGTGCGCCATGCAGGGACCCCAAACAACAACGGGAAATACCAGAAAAAACAGCATGATGACGGCGGGAAGCCATTTTTGCATGATTTTCATACGTTCTTCTCCTTCTGCTTAGTAATTAACCCTGCGCAGCCTCTTGCAGAGGAACAGCAGGGCCAGCCCCGCAAAGCGGCAGAGAAACGGTAAAAATCGTTCCCTCATCAGGCCTGCTGACAAACGCGATGCTTCCTCCATGTTTTTTTTCCACAACCTCTTTACAGGAAAGAAGCCCCAGCCCGTTACCCGTTGCCTTGGTGGTAAAATGGGCATCAAATACCTTATCCGCCACTGTTGCCGCAATCCCCTCACCGTGATCTTTCACCTCGATGACAACATGGTCTTCAGCGACATGGGCCGCAAGCTCGATTTCAGCGCCGAAGCTGCTTGCCTGGGCGGCATTGATGAGCAGATTCAACAACACCAGCCGGATCTGCAGTTTTGAAAAGCAGAATTCAGGCAGATCGCCTGCCAGCCTGACAATGATGCACTTATCCTGCAGATCTGGGTGAGTGACAAAATCAGATTCCCGCATTTCATCGATCAACTCCGGCAGGGAGTTGAGCACGAAACCTTCCGGGACAACAAGCTTTTTCACATTGGCCAGGGCCTGCTCCACCAGGGCGGCGATATGGTTGCGGGCCATCTTCATGTAGCGAACATATTTTTCCTGGCTTGATCCCTTTTCAACCGGGAAATTATCGAGAAACAGAAAAAGGGAGAGAAGATTTTTCATATCATGCACCAGGATATTGATCTGCTCAAACTCGTGGGCAATAACCTCATTGTCCTGCCTGAGACGGCAACTGAGAATCTTCATGATGGACAGCAGGGCCTGCGGGTTGTTCAACAGGAATCCCTGGAAAAGCGGCCCCGGAATCCTGAGCAGCAGACTTGGCGCACTGGCCTTCACCGTGGCGGAACGGGGTTTATCCTCGATGATGGCCATTTCGCCCACATAATCTATCGGGGTGATTTCAGACAGAATTCTTTTGCCCTTATAAACCTCAAGCTTGCCCTGCAGCAGCACGAAAAAATCCTCTCCCTCCGTTCCCTCGCCAAGCAGAATATCGCCCGGCCGACAATGAACCTCTTCCGTGTGGAAGGCAAAAAACTCAAGATCAGCTCTGGTAAACGAGGAAAAAAGATCAACCCCCTGCAGCACCCTGATGCGGTCTTCTCCCTTCATGGTAATACTCTACCTCATCCTTTTACAGCAGACCAGACATCCTTTGCCGCCGTTCAACCTGCAGATTGGAGCTGCGGCAAGGGTGCCGGTTGGTGCTCAAGCACAAAAAAGCATGGTTAAAGCTGACATCATTTAAACTGCAAACCATCTTGTCACCTCCACCCAAAAGAAAAAAATGAAAATATGTACGGCTATTATACTCTTGCGACTGCAGTGAAACAAGCAGAACCGAAGCGGCGGATGAAAAGGAAAGCTGAGAAATTCGTCAGCTCAGAGCAACTGGCTGAAGAAAAAAATGAAGGTGGTCGGGACGAGAGGATTTGAACCTCCGACCCTAGCGTCCCGAACGCGAAAAATATATTTTAACTAAATAAAATCATTAGATTATTTTGTATAAATTTTGGCTAATATTTTTTGTATTAGCCGGTTATTTTCATCAACCTGATTAGCGCTAATCTTCCGCAAGGCGTAGTTTGTACTCAGGGATCTTGCAAGATCTGGCGGCAGTGAATACAAAACTCTTGAACATTTGCTGGAGATCAAAACGCCGGTTAACGCGGTATTGAACCTCGCCCAGGTAGCGGTGAGCATATTTTTCAAAGTCGAAAGCATGGTACGTTAAAGAAGGGTGGCTTGCTCGCGCACAAACATGACCTCCATGAGTTTATGCTTGATTCGCCATGCGTTTGATAACAAACACCAAGGAGGCGTTTGAACTCCAGAATAGAGATATCTTTTTTTTGCCACAGGCGCATTGCCTCTCTGATAAGTTCAGAGGTAGAGCCGTAAGCTCCGGACTGAACCTTGTTTTTGATTGTGGCAAGCATATCAGGAGGCAGCGTAATCGTACTACCCTGGTCAAGGAAGTCAATATTCTCTGTCTCATTAAGAAAAGATTCCACCCTGGGTATTTGGTCCTTGTTCTTTATCCTTGGTCAGGTTGGCTATATTTTTACTGAAACCGTCGTCCGAGTGTATTTTCCTTCTATCCTGACCCTGGGCGCTTGAAAGCAAATTCTTATCACCCCCCTACTCTCCTTTATCGATCACTACCCACCTGCCGTCCGGGGTGATCTCGAAGTCCGCGCCCAGATCGGTATTGCTGTCGCCGCCGACCCAGACCTGGAAACGGCCTGGCTCAAGGACCTCATGACCATTGTCATCCAGATAAGAAACTTCCTTCGGGCCGAGTCTGAACAGAATGGTTTTGATCTGGCCGGCCTCAAGAGAGACGCGCTCGAATCCTTTCAGTTCCCTGACAGGGCGCGCGACACTGGCGACGACATCCCGCACGTAACATTGGGCGACGGTTGTCCCGGCCCTGTCGCCGGTGTTCGTCACCTGGGCGGTCACGACGATTTCAGGTATTTGCGGATCCGCAGTCGCACACAGATTGCCATATTTGAAGGTCGTATACGATAATCCGAAGCCGAACGGGAACAGCGGGGAGTCGAGTGAGTCTACGTAACGGGAATGACGACGGCTGTCCCGAGGCAACGGCCTGCCGGTGGAACGATGGTTGTAATAAAGTGGGATCTGCCCGGTAGACCGCGGAAAGGTGATGGGCAGCCGCCCGGACGGATTCACATCCCCGAAAAGGATGTCGGTAACCCCCAGACCGCCGGTAATGCCCGGATGCCACGCGAACAGGACGGCGTCGGCCCAGTCCATCACCCGGGTGAGATTCAGCGGCCTGCCACCGAACACAACGGCGACTATCGGTATTTCCATACGGCGGGCCGACTCTACCAGCGCCTCCTGGCCGGCGGGCAGATCGATGGTGGTCGTGCAGTTATCCTCGCCGGAGCGGCCCTCCGATTCGCCGATAGCGAGGATCATCACATCGCTTGCACGCGCCAGTTTCACGGCATCGTCGACCAATTCATAATGGTGGAGCCGGGTTTCGGCCCCCATTCGGCCGGTGATGGCCTCTTTCAGTGTCGTCACCTCTTCATCCCGCCCGTCGATAGTCCAGCAGCCAAAGAGCTCCTTGCGCCTGTCTGCAAGCGGCCCACTCAGGCAGACAGTAAGATTGTCGGAGCGGAGCGGCAGGACGCCGTTATTTTTTAACAGGACCATGCTGTCGGCGGCCAATCGGCGCATAACGGCAAGCGATTCGGGCAAGAGGTGGACAGCCTGTGATGCTTCCGGATCAACATACGGGCTCTCGAAGAGACCGAGGGCGAACTTTATCCGCAGCACCCGGCGAACGGCATCGTCCAGACGTTCCTCGGAGAATTTGCCGGACTGGACCAGGTCGGGAAGGTTGTTCAGGTACACCATCGAGCACATGTCCATATCCACCCCGGCTCCGCAGCCCAATTCGGCGGCATGTTTGTCGTCGTCGGCAATGCCGTGGTTGGTCAATTCCCGCACCGCCCCCCAGTCGGAAACGACAAAGCCGCCGAACCCCCATTGTTCTTTCAGCACTTCGGTGAGCAGATACCGATGGGCAGAGAGCGGGATGCCGCCGATATCATGAAAGGCGCTCATCACGGTGCCGCACCCGGATTGTATCGCCGCTTTGAAGGTTGCCAGATAGACGTTGTGCAGCGTCTGCCGTGTGATTTCGGTGGTGTTGTAATCGCGCCCGCCTTCCGCCGCTCCGTAGCCGACAAAATGCTTGGCGCAAGCAACGACGCGATCGGCAGGAAACCGCTCGGGGATCGCTTCCTGATCGTTGCCTTGAAAACCCCTCACCGCGGCTGCGGCCAGTTTCCCCGCCAGAAAGGGGTCTTCGCCGAAGCCCTCGGCGACCCGTCCCCAGCGCGGGTCACGGGCGATATCCAGCATGGGCGAAAAGGCCCAATGGACACCATCGGCCCGCGCTTCTTTGGCGGCAATGGTGTTGGCGGCCTGAACCAGCTCGGGCGACCAGGCGGCGGCCATCCCGAGAGGAATAGGGGCAACGGTGCGATAGCCGTGAATCACATCC
Source organism: Thermodesulfobacteriota bacterium (assembly GCA_040755455.1). GTDB lineage: Bacteria > Desulfobacterota > Desulfobulbia > Desulfobulbales > SURF-16 > SURF-16. Next base: position 63,293 of record JBFMAY010000019.1, read on the forward strand.
CGTCCGAAGATCAACGGGATTCCCAATCGGGATTCGGTGACCGCAATCTTCTGGACTTCGTTGTTGCGCCTGGCAAGAATCCGTTCCTGGGGGGTATTGCCGGCCGTGGAGCTGCCGGCAAGAAGATCGGAACCGATCTCACCTTTGCGAACCATGTCATAATGTTCCGGACCGAGATTGAACCACTGATTCAGTTGCCCGGCTTTTTCTTTCAAGGTCATGCGGCCGAGCAGATCTTCGATACGCTCCGAAACGGTCAGCGCCGGGTTTTTATATGCTGGAATGGTCATGGGAGCAACTCCTTACAATTTTTTGATTTAGGGGCCGTTACGAAATAACCATTACATTTTGAGACATTTCGTTACGGCCCCTTATGCCGTTTACGATATTATAATGTAACAGTTATTTTTGAACAACGGCTTACCCTTATTGGATGTGGGCTCTCAACCTTTTACCGTATTTGAAATTTTTCGTTCAACAAGATGCGGGACGGTTATGCGGCCACAAGGAAACCAGACAGAACGAAACAGCATGTCGATCCTTCTTCTGGTGGAGATTACACTACTTTTTCCGGCGTGGAAATGTAAAGATTTATATGTTATAGACGAGATTTACAAGGCACGGATAAGCCTCTTCACAGAACGGGGGGAGACAACGATGGCTGAGCTCAGTGTAGATGTTGGCAAACATGTGTGCAAGGTCCTTGAAGAAGCTAAATCTGATGTATTAAGAGGCTTATTGTCCAACATGAGCCGTCTGTCGATGAATGCTGAAGCCGATGCGGCCTGTGGCGCCGGATATGGCCAGCGCTCAGCGGAGCGGCGTCACTCCACTCTTGGAATTATGAATCCAAATGATTGAATCAAAACATTTTTTTATTGAATTTCTTCGCCTGGCAAAGCTTTTCTGGTGTTCGACCCGAAAGCTGAAAATTCGGGGTAGCACATTCTTCCTGGCGATCCTGACCATCGGGCAAATGATCATGGCCGTGGTTCTTACAAAGTGGAGTGCGGGACTGTTCAACGCCCTGGAGCAGCATTCGATGAGAGGTCTCATGACTCAAGTCGGGATGCTGGCGATCCTCCTTGTCATCGACATGTCCCTGACCTCAACGCATCTGGTCGTAAAAAGAAATCTGACGTTTTATTGGCGCGACTGGCTGACGGAACATGTATATTCCCGCTGGATGAAGGCCGGCAATCAATATTTGATTTCCTTCCTGCCGGGCGCGCACGACAATCCGGATGGCCGGATCGCCGAGGACTGCAGGATCGCAACCGAGTCTGCAATCTCCTTGGGCCACTCGCTTTTTTACGCTATTCTTCTGCTGATCGGCTTTACGCAGGTGCTCTGGTCCCGTTCCGGGGTGGTGACACTCGACCTGGGATTCGCCCGGATCCCCATCTATGGGCATCTGGTCTGGATCGCAATCATCTACACGGCGTTGGCTTCCTGTCTTGGCTGGCTGGTAAACCGGCCCATTACCAGAACAACCGATGCCAAGCAGACGGCGGAAGCCCGATTTCGCGCCGGTCTGCTGGAAGCGCACGAGAACAGCCAGGCCATTGCGCTGATTCATGCCGAGCCATACGAACGGCATCATTTCCATGAGCTCTTCCGCAAGATACGGGTGGTGTGGGACATACAAACCAAGGTGTGGAGAAATATCCTGCTGTTCGGCTCCTGTTATGGCGGCATCAACCTGGCCTTTCCAATCCTGATTTCCGCTCCCCGCTATATCCTGGGGCAAATTACGCTGGGCGCCCTGATGCAATCCGCCCAAGCCTTTCAGCAAATGACCGGCGCCCTTTCCTGGCCGGTCAACACCGCGGGTGCGATCGCCGAATGGCGCGCCTCGGTGGAACGTATCTTGAGTCTGCTGCATGTGTTGGATACTTTAGAGAAGGAGCTTGCCCGTCCGGATCATTGGATCAAGGTAAAGACCGGCGATCAACCGATATTGGCCTTTCGCAATCTCACTATCACCAAATACGACGGGCGGGTATTGGCCCAGGATATCAACATGGAGATCGGCAAGGGCGAAAATGTGCTAATCACCGGCAATACAGCCACCGGGGCAAAGCTGTTTCGCGCCATCGCTGGAATCCGGCCCTGGGGCAGCGGCGTCATCGAGCTCCCCAGCAAGGGCCGTCTTTTCTTCATGCCGGACCGGCCGCATCTTCCCACCGGCATCCTCCGTAACACCATCTGTTACCCCTCCTCCCGCCGGATCTTTTCCAGAGAACAGATCGAGCAGGCATTGCGCGTAACGGGCCTTGAATATATGATCGACCAACTCGATCAGAAGGATAAATGGACACAGACTCTGGCGAGGGAAGAACAACAACGATTGGGTATGGTACGACTGCTGCTCAACCGGCCGGAATGGATATTCCTGCAGGAGGCCTTCGGCTCCCTGGAGCCTCAGGAAGAGGAACGGATGCTTCGCCTGATCCGTGAGCAACTCCCCGATGCCACGCTGCTCGCGATTTCCCGTATGCCCAACAGCGCCTCTTTCTACTCGCGCCGTTTAGCCCTGTAAAACCTTTTTTCTCTTGGAGACCTCCTATGACTGACGCAACGGACTATAAAAACGACACCACGCCCGTTATCCGGAAACTTCGCGGTGTTAATCTCGGCGGCTGGCTGGTGCTTGAAAAATGGATCACCCCCAGTCTGTTCGAAGGGCTGCAGGCCGTAGATGAGACGACCTACTGTGTCGAGCTGGGCGAGGCCGAGGCGACACGACGCCTGCACCATCACTGGAATACATACATCACCCGCAAGGACTTTGCGTGGCTGAAACGTGCCGGCATCAATGCCGTTCGCCTGCCGGTCGGCCACTGGCTGTTCGGCAAGGACTACCCCTATCATCACAGCTACCGCGAGGCGCGCTACCCTTACGTGGCGGGGGGGCTTCGGATCGTCGACAAGGTCTTCCGATGGGCCAAGGAACTCGGTCTGGGGGTGATTCTCGACCTCCATGCCGCGCCGGGTTGCCAGAACGGCTTCGATAATGGCGGTATCGCTGGTGTTTGCGAGTGGCACACCAACGAGGAATACATCCGGTTCTCCCTGGATGTACTGGAGCGCCTGGCACAGCGTTACTCCGCTCATCCGGCGCTGTACGGTATCCAGGTGCTCAACGAGCCGAGCTGGCAGATTCCCACCGGCCTGCTGAAGCGTTTCACCACCGACGCCTATCTCCGCATCCGACGCCATTGCCCGCCCGAGCAGGTAACAGTGGTTTTCCATGACGGTTTCCGCGACTGGCGGGAATATAAAGGCTTCCTCCAGGAGCCGGAGTTCCGCAACGTGGCCCTTGATATCCACCGCTATCAATGTTTCGAAAAAAGCGACGTGGATATGGACATCTTCGGCCATATTCGAAAGAGTGCCGTGGACCTGCGCAGCGAGGCGGACGAGATCATCCGTGAGTCGGGCTATCAGGTTTACTGCGGCGAATGGAGCCTGGGAATGACTCTGAAGATGGTTGCCCTTTGGTCGGAACAGACTTTCAACCATGCGCTGAAGGAAATGGACGAGTTCCAGATGTCGGCCGCCTATCGGGGTTTCGCCGCGGCCCAGTTGCTGAGCTTCGAAAAATACGCAGGTTGGTTCTTCTGGACCTATCGCACCGAGACCAGACCGGAATGGAGCTATCGGGATTGCGTGGATCAGGGGCTGATTCCGGACATGGGCAAACCGAGGCAGTTCACACGAATACATGTGCTTATGGAAGAGGCCAAAAATGAATCGTGACCGAATCCGCTACGGCCTGGCCCCCTGAAATCCCCGGCAGCAAGAGCTGGGACAGCGGCCTATCCTTTCCCCCTCGAAGCCGGCATCCCCTCGCCCTCCTTTGTCAGCACACTGATCCATATCTTGGCTCGGGCATGCACTCTTGAACGTGCAGAGCCTTTGGACGGAGATTTCGGCGATGGCGGATGCGTTCTAGGCTCGCTCACATCCCGGCGACCACCGCCTGATGCGCGGCACAGCCGTTGACGATCCGCCGGATGCGCCAACGCATCACCGCGGCATCAGCGCGAACACACCCCAGCCCAGGTATTCACGCGTGTAAGCTGCGTAGCGCTCGGGTTCCGAGGTCAGTTTGGCTCGAACATCTTTGGCTAACTCGTCGTCAGGATTGACTTCAAGCCATCGACGCATGGTGAGCCATTTGGCCGCCTCGTATCTGTCCCAGCCGTCTTGGTCAGCCAGAACCATTTCAACGACGTCGTAGCCAAGGTGGCCGAAAGAGGCGAGAAGTTCTGGAAGCATGAGAAAGTCGGAGATTGAGTTGGCAAGACACCCCTTGGCAGCATCTTCCGTCGGCGGTAACTGCCGCCAGTAGGGCTCGCCGATGAGGATGATCCCTCCGGCGCGCAGGCTCCGCGCCAGAAGCTCGATAGTGCCGATGACTCCCCCGGCGATCCAAGTGGCACCGATACAGGCTGCCACACTGGCCTTCTCGTCAGAGACATAGCCCGCCGCATCGCCATGGATGAACTTGACTTGATCGGCGACGCCGAGTTCTACAGCACGGAGTTTCGCTTGCTCGGTGAACAACTGGCTCATGTCGATGCCGGTGCCGATGACGCCGTGATCGCGTGCCCAGGTGCACAGCATCTCCCCCGAACCGCTGCCGAGGTCGAGCACTCGGGCCCCCGATTCCAGACGCAGCGCCGCGCCGAGAGTGGCGAGCTTTTCGGGTGTGATCGGGTTGTGGATGCGGTGAGCACTTTCAGTGATGTTGAATATCCGTGGAATGTCCATTTCGGGAAATCTCCTTATGGGTGTGAATAGATTCGGTCACAGCCTAACGAGCCTGCAGAAAAAGTTATTTTGGGGTAACAGGCATAGCCGGGAGATGCTCATTTTTGAAAATCTCCGGCTATCATCGATCCTGCTTTCTATCTCAGCTATTCAGCTTTTTGGCTCGTTTACGGTGCTTTCATGTTCTTTTTTGCCCTGTTCAGGGCTGCTTCTTTCTGTTTTCCGCTTCTACGCGAACCCTTCGCCATAGCGGTGGATTTTTTTCATGTTATGGACAACACAGAACAGATTCCATTGGCTGTTGACCTTGTCTCGTCCGCGAAGAGTAAACCGATCCAGTCCCATTACCCGGCAGATGTGGGCAAAGGGCGGCTCCGCGATGGCCAGCCGCATGGCATACATGGCCCGGCCCACAGTCGAATCGATCTTGCGTTTCATCTTTTCGATGCAGGAGTCCTTGGCCTTTTCCGTACGGCCATGAAAATAAGCAACCTGCCTGATCTCGGTTCTTTCCGGATGCCGCAGGCATTGGGTCCTGAGCGTGCAGGGCAGGCAGGCTGATTTCGGCCCCTTGAAGCGGATTGAGCATAGCCCCTTGGTTACGGCATTGCCGCCGCTCCGGTAGAGACGCTTGCCCGCCGGACAGAGGCAAAAGCGCATGTCATCCGCAAAGGTGAAATCTTCGGTGGCAAAGAGTTTGGGGTGGCCGGAGCGTCTCCCCCTTTCTTGCCGGGTCCGCTCTTTGTAGCGGTCCGCGTCGGCAAACCGGGGATCGCGTTTTCGGAAATGGGGGGCCGCCACATAGGCATCAATCTGCTGCTCGTGCAGCATCTCCATGTTCTTGCCGCTGTGAAAACCGCTGTCAGCAGAAAGCTTTGTGTCGGCAAAGATATTCTCGTCCTTGCCGATGGTCTCAAAATTCTCACGGGTGCCGGCAATCATCGGTTCCAGCAGGTCATGCTCCTGCCCCTGGCCGAAGGCCTCGGCATGGACGATGATCTGGTGTTTGCCGTCAACCGCGGTCACCCCGTCATAGCCCTGGATAACTCCACGGGAGGTTTTCATCTTGGCGGAATCATTATCCGTGATGTTGCTCTTGCGTGGCTTGCCGGTTTTACCCGGTTTGTCATCATTGCCATTCAGCCATTTCCTTATTTTCGTAAGCCGGTTGCGCAGGGTGGCCACGTACTGCTCATCACGGCCGGCCTGTGCTTCCTCACTCTGGTTGCGGTCGCTGACATGGTGGTTTTTTACCATCGACTCGATGGCCTTTTCCATCTTGGCTGCCTTCCTCTTAAAGTCCGCCCTGGTGCCGCTCCACTCCTTGGCAGCATTGGACGGCAGTTTGCAGCCGTCGATGGCAAACATCTCCTTGCCGATCAGGCCCATTTCGTCACACAGCAGCAGGACCTCCCGGAAGATGGTAATGGCCTCCTTGTCCATGGAGGAGATAAAATCAGAGATAGTGGTGAAATGGGGCCGGCTGTTGGCGGATAGGGCCATGAAGATGACATTCTCCTCGCAGCACCGGGCGATCTTGCGGCTGGAGGTAATACCCCGGGAATAGGCGAACAGGATGATTTTTAACAGGATGCGGGGATCAAAGGCCGGGGCGCCGGTTTCATCGTTGATAAACCGGCTGTCAAAACAGGAGAGGTCAAGCTCGTGGTCGATGAGGTGATTTAAGGTGAATTCGAAGGTGCCGGCCTGGATCTGTCTGGAAAACATCACCGGGATGAGCTGACCCTGGGCATAGGAATAAGGTTTGTATTTGGCCACTGCAATTCCTCGTGCTGAAGTTAAGCGGTCTTACTCCTTTAGTCTGTTGTAAAACTACAATAAATCAGCCTGAAATGCCCGTATTTTATCAATGTTTTTGGCTTTTTCTACAGGCTCAACGAGCTGGTCAGCCGCACCGGGCCACTGACAACCACCAATCGGAACGCATCCTTCCCGGTGTCGGCTGGACTGGCTGTGTAGGCCCGGCATGGGCGTGATCTTATGGGGTGAAAGTCCCCTGTATGTGAACCCTGTAATGTCGTGAGACATGACATAAATACTAGCCGAAGGCAAGGGCGATCTCGCGAGGGTTCGTCTGAAGGAAGCCGGAGTGCAAAGCTATGAGCCGACGAACAGAAATAGCATACAAGGCCGAGTCTCCGGGTAAGTCAGCCACACATGACAAAGCCCTGGGTTCCCGAGATACGGTAAATGCTGCGGTTGCATAGTGAAAGATCACGTTCTTATCCGGGGAGATCTGCTCTACGGGCTGTCGGATGATCCCGGCAGCGTCTCTGATGGCAACATCATGGATGAGTGAGCAGAAGTCAGCAGAGGTCATAGTAGTCGTTACCATGCGGCGAAGGACCGAACCCAAAACGGGGATGGGGCTTAATGTGCTCGCATGACACGTTGATTCCGACCGGATGAGTGATCTGCGGCGCGGCATTAAATCGTCTGCCTCCAAGGGGGTATTTCTCCTTACTGTCTTACGGGTCGACTTGTTTTGGGAACCGCCCTGTGCGGACCCGCACGCACGCAGGGTGGTGTGGGGGCTGGGGGAGAAAATCCCCCGGCTACCCGATTACGCCCGGCATGGGCGTGATCTTATGGGGTGTAAGTCATTTGCCGGTAAACTTGCGGAATGGATGGAAGCGGACAGAAAGAACTACAAGAGGAAAAATATCCCCATTGTCCACTTTCGAGGGAAAAAGATCAAATCAATCAAGATAGCCTGGAACACGGCAAAGAAAAACGCGAAAATAACTCGCAAGCTGCGGCCTTACGACCTGGGGCATGCCTTTGCCACCTTCCTGCTCGACCAAGGGGCCGACCTGAAATCAGTCTCGGAAATGCTTGGCCACAAATCAATCGAAACGACACTGAAAGTCTACCAGCACACATCAAAAGAGCTGCACCGCCAATCAATCAAAAAACTTCCCGACCTTGGCTGATATATTAGCCATTGGCAAGGATTTTTTGTAAATTCCGAAACAGAGCTAACTAGTTGATTTTAAAGGTGGTCGGGACGAGAGGATTTGAACCTCCGACCCTAGCGTCCCGAACGCTATGCTCTACCAGACTGAGCCACGTCCCGACCTGGGTGCTGGAATAAAGATGCGGAGAAATTCTGATTAATTTCTCCGCATCTTTAAGTAATGATTATGCACAACCTGCTGAGCTAACAGAACCGGAACATTATCCGGTTGCCTATATCGAATGTGAATTGGTGCTGCCTAAATCATCAGAACAGCTTATTTGACAGCATCAGCAAGCTTACTTCCCGCTTTGAAACGAGCAACCTTTCTTGAAGGAATCTTAATGGTAGCACCGGTCTGCGGATTTCTTCCCTGCCTTGCAGCACGCGCTGATACTGAAAAGGTACCAAAGCCAACCAGAGTCACTTTGTCGCCTTTGGCCAAGGCATCTGTTACTGCATCAAGAAAAGCGGTTAATGACTTCTCCGCAGCGGCCTTGCTGATCCCCGCAGCAGAAGCCATGCTTTCAACCAATTCACTCTTATTCATAATCCTTCCTCCTCACGAATAACTTAATAGATGAATCTAACACGAACGTTAGTGCCGATTTAACCAAACACTAT
>JBFMAY010000020.1:0-70496 GCA_040755455.1 Thermodesulfobacteriota bacterium
CTAAGCTTTTCCTGCCCATGTGGGGCATTACCCTGCTCAAGGAGATTTCTTTAAGTATTTCAGCGGCCGTTATGAAGGCATTGCCAATTTTACCTACCATTATCTGTTCTTGCTCAGGCTTTATCCTGAGGCTGGCGAAAATGACAGAACGATACAAGGATGTTCACTAATTCCTGAAACAATCAGGGCAGAAAAAAAGCAGGAGCCTGAAACTTTGCGCAGATGAACCTGAAAGAGAAATGGAGCCGGAGGGACGTCCGCCGGCTGAAGGGCAGGGGAAAAGGTGTTCCGGTTATCTTTGCTGCGGGCTGTTGGAGCGAGAGAGCGGCTTTGCATTGATCTCTTCACTCTAGATTTTTGCTGTTGCCTGCGGGCTTCCGTTCATCTGCCCATATGACTGCTGTTCTGGCAGGTCATCAAGTTGTTTGGAAAACTCGCTTTCCAGCTTATAGCGGTCGATTTTCCGGCGCAGCGTGTCTTTGGAAATGCCCAGTTCGCGGCAGGTTGCCATCCGTTTCCAGCTGTTTCTTTCCAGGGCCATGTAAATGGCTTGTTTTTCAATTTCATCCAGTGTTTGCAGTCCCTGTTTTGATGAAGTCTTCTCGCTGTCTGCGCCAGGTCTGATGCATGGTACGGCAAATGGTTCCGGCAGATGTTCCGGCTGGATGAAGCCGCCTTCGCAGAGAATAAAAGCATATTCAATAATATTTTCAAGTTCCCTGATATTGCCAGGATAGTTGTAGCGCATGAGGAGATTCAGTGCGGCGCTGGAGATGCCGACGATATCTTTTCCCTGCTGGGCGCTGTATTGTTTAATGAAGTGCTCGATTAATATCGGCACATCCTCCATGCGTTCCCGCAGCGGCGGGAGATGTATTTTGACCACGTTGAGACGATAAAAAAGATCTTCACGGAACAGCCCTTTATGGACAAGCTCCTGCAGGTCGCGGTTGGTTGCGGTGATAATACGGACATCTGCCTTGACCGGGACATTGGAGCCAAGCGGCTCGTATATTTTATTCTGCAGAACCCGGAGCAGTTTAACCTGCAGTGATTGGGGAATATCGCCGATTTCGTCAAGGAAGAGGGTGCCTTTCTCCGCAGCGGCAAAGCGGCCCTCCTTGTTCTGTTTGGCATCGGTAAAGGCTCCGGCCTTGTAGCCGAACAACTCTGATTCCAGCAGGGTTTCAGGCAGGGCGCCGCAGTTAACGGCGACAAAGGGTTTGTCGTTACGTGTGCTGGCGTGATAAATGGCCCTGGCTACCAGTTCCTTGCCTGTTCCGCTTTCTCCGAGAATGAGCACGGTGCTCGGACTGCGGGCGATGTCCGGAAGAATGCCGAAAATTCGCTGCATAGATGTGCTTTTACTGATAATCTCGTCAAAGGTGTAGCTTTTGCTCAGCTGTTTCTGCAGCATTGAGATGGCGGAAAGATCACGGAAGGTCTCCACCCCGCCAATAATGTTGCCCTCATGATCGGTGAGGGGTGAAGCGCAGATGCTGACCGGAACCCGACTGCCATCGATATGGCCGATGGTGATTGAGCGGTTCGGTACGGGTTTGCCGCTATACAGACTCTGGGCGATGGCGCAGCTTTTGCCGCAGATGCTGGAATGGAAGACATCCCCGCAGAATTTGCCGATGGCATCCTCTTTGTTCCAGCCGGTGATGGACTCGGCCGCAGCATTAAAAGATGTTATCTTCCAGTTGCGGTCAACGGTAAATACTCCGTCAGCGATACTGTCTAAAATCATTCTGGTGCACATGTAGCTTGAGGAAGCGTCCTGAAAAATGACAATAGCGCCGGAGGGATTTCCCTCCTTGCTGGGAATTGGCACAGCGGTTGCCAGCACGGCGGTCAGTTTGTTATTGGTGGTGTTTTCAATGACCAGGTTGAAGTCGGTGACTATTTTCCCGGCGGAAATGGAGGGGCAAAGGGATGAAAAAAGTTCTGCAAAACGCTTGTCGTTACCAAAGATTTCATGACAGCTTCTGCCGAGCACGTTGTCAGATTTAAGACCGAAAAGATCCTCCGCCGCCTTGTTGAACGAGGTGAGTTCCCAGTTGGCATTTATCATGAAAATCGCGTCTGTCACCTTGGGAGTTTTGCTTTTCTGGGGTACTGGCACCATGAGATTCTCCGCAGGGATAGTATCGAGAGGATTCTGAAAATATTGGGGCTTCTCACCTAATTTTAACTTGTAATACATTATCACAAATCGGAAAATGTGGCAAATTGACGCAACGGAATCAAAATAAGCCCGAATCGGCCGGTGGTCGCAAAATTATCCCTTGCCTATCTGGCTGAAAATTATATCATGGGGAAGGGTATTGTTTGGGGAAACGCGATGTTGCCCTGCAGCCATTGAGGAGTAATAAATATGGATGAAATGAATCAGCTTATACATACCATCTCGCTGAGTATGGGAGCGGCCTGGGCAAGCGGTATCAATCTTTATGCCACTCTGCTTACTCTGGGCCTGCTTGGCGCCACCGGCAACATGACGCTTCCCCCGGATTTACAGATTTTAACCAATCCTCTGGTCATCGGAGCAGCTGGCCTCATGTATGTGGTGGAGTTTGTCGCGGACAAGATGCCCGGAGTCGATACCGGCTGGGATTCCATCCATACCTTTATCCGCATTCCGGCAGGGGCCATGCTGGCGGCAGGAAGCCTGGGCGAAGTCAACAGCGCGGTGACGGTAACGGCCGCCATTCTAGGCGGCACCCTGGCCGCAGGCAGTCATGCGACCAAGGCCGGTTCCAGAGTTCTGATCAACACCTCGCCGGAACCATTCAGCAACTGGCTTGCCTCCCTGGTCGAGGATGTGGCGGTCATTGCCGGTGTCTGGGCGGCCCTGGCCCATCCCTATGTTTTTTTAGTTGTGCTGCTTATTCTCATCGTTCTGATGATATGGGTGCTGCCGAAACTGTGGACAGCAATCAAAAAGGTTTTTACCGTTCTGGGCCGCCTCTTTACCGGCAATAAAGGGACTCCGCCCCCAACAATCGACAGTCAGCCTTCGCCCCGGCCCTGACGCTACGTTTCTTCTCCTTGCCGGGGGTGGTCTGCCTTTGTTGTTGTGCCCCCGAAACAAATCCGCATCATCACCAGGCCGGAATCATTGCTGTTTCGGCTAGTTCAGCTTTTTTCCGCAATGGTCCGTCCCGCCAGGTATCTTTTCTGGTTTTTTTATGGTATATTCCTGCGCCGTTTACTGGAAACGGCCGTAGTTTTGTAACTTTTCAGAAATATAGGGAAAATTCATATAAACTGATACAGCTTAAAAGGAGCATAAAATGGCAGAGGCAAAAAAAGGCGATAGCGTTAAAATTCACTATACCGGCAAACTTGCTGACGGCACGGTTTTTGATTCATCGGCTGGCCGCGATCCTTTGGGATTCACCATTGGCGGCGGGCAGGTGATTCCCGGATTTGAGGAGGCGGTGATCGGTATGAGCCTGGGGGCTTGCAAAAATGTGACGATCCCGGTGGAAAAAGCGTATGGGCCGCGCAATGAGGAGCTGATAATGCCTTTCCCCAGGAATCAGGTGCCGCCTGGTTTAAATCCCGAGGTGGGACAAAAGCTGCAGTTGAGCGGCCCTGACGGCGAACCCGTTATGGTTTCAGTGGCGAATATAACGGACGAGCACGTCATTCTGGATGCCAATCCCCCACTGGCTGGAGAAGAGCTGATCTTTGATATCGAGCTGGTGGAGATCGCTTAGGCCGGAGCGGGACTTTCATTATTTGTTGTTCCCGCTTACGGAGATGGGGGTTAGCTGGCATCCGTTTTCAGAATATCTTCCGGCCGGGAGGGTTCCGCCAAGTTAACAGGGAGGCCTCCTGGCCGGAAGATGGGCAGTGAGTGTTGCAACTGGCCCCCTGCCTGCCGTGCGTGCGGGGCCGGCGAATTTTACCACTTTTCCTTGTGCACGCATTCACTTCTGAATCGGGTGCGGGCCTCGGGCTTTTCGGCCGGCCAGCCCAAGGCGATGGCGCACATGGGAATGATGCCCTCCGGCAGACCAAACATCTTTTTTATCCCTTCCATCCGTTCCGCGCGCGGATGAACGCCAAGCCAGCAGGAGCCAAGACCCGAAGCGTTGGCGGCCAGCAGGATGTTTTCCACCGCAGCGCTTAGATCCTGCAGCATGTAGGATTCCTTTTTGTCATGGGCCCGGTTGATGTCGCCGCAGACCACCAAGGCGGCGGTTGCCTGGCGCAGCATCTTGCCGTGGGGCAGAATGTCCGCCAGTCTGTCCAGGTTTTCCCGTCTGCGGAGCACAATGAAATGCCAGGGGTCCCTGGCTACTGCCGACGGAGCGGCCATGCCGGCCTCCAGCAGATCGGCCAGGATCGCCTCCGGCACCTCGTGATCCTCATACCGGCGGATGCTGCGCCGGGTAAAGATAAAGTCCAGTTTAGGGTTCATGCTCATTCTCCTTTCTGTTCCCTGTGCTTGCAAATTGATAACGATTTTGCCTGCCCTGCATCTGCTGTCAAAGTATTATGCGGATGACTTCAGGGCAAATATCGCCTTCACCGCCAGCAGGAGCCAGGGGGCGCCGTGCAGGAAAAAGTCGAACCAGTCGATGGGCCGGACCAGTTGGCCTTTTACCAGCATCTGCAGTTTTTCCCACACGTGGGGCGGATGAAAGGGGGCAAGACCGATGGTCAGGCAGGCGATGATAAGTACCCACCAGGGGAAGGTTGCGAGAATTTTTTCCATCTGATTGTATTGAATCTGCTGAAATGTCACAGCTTGCGGTATATAAGGGAACGATGATGTTGCACTATGCAAAAAAAAACGGGAAAAGTCGAAATATTTTGACCATGGCCGAGAAAATTACCTTGGCTGTCCCATAGTCCCATATGTCTGCCATCTGGATGCTATCTTTCCCTACACCGCTGATTAAGGGTTGAAAAATATGGATTTTCTGCTGCTTCTGTCTATTGTCACCTTCATCGGCATCGCAGTCTTCGGCCTCCATGGATGGTGCGGCGCGAGGCGCATGACGTGGCTTGACGATATTGCTCCCCTGGCTGATGAAGTCCGGCCTGCCGTTTCCGTCATCATTCCCGCCTTAAATGAAGAGAAAAATATCCGTACGGCGTTGCTGTCGGTGCTGGCCCTTGATTACCGGCCTCTGGAGATCATCGTGGTCAACGACCGCTCAACCGATGCCACCGGCGCCATCCTGGAAGAAATCAGCGCCCTGCATCCGCAGCTTGCGGTAATACATGTCAGCGAACTGCCCGGTGGCTGGCTCGGCAAGAATCACGCCCTGCACCTGGGGGCGGAGCGGGCAATGGGCGAGTATCTTCTTTTCACCGATGCCGATGTCGTCATGGAGCCCTCCACCTTAAAGAGGGCCATGGCGCGGATGTGCGCCCGCAACCTGGACCATCTCACCCTTTTTTTCAGGGCTGTCCTGCCATCGAGTTTGCTGCAAATGGTGGTGATCGAATTCGGGGTCAGTCTGATCAGCTATCTGCAGCCATGGAAGGCCGCTGATCCGGTATCGGATAAATTCATCGGCATCGGCGCATTCAATTTGGTGCGGGCTGCCGCCTACCGCGGGGCAGGCGGCCATGCAGCCATCAGGCTTTGCCCCCTGGACGATATCATGCTTGGCAAACTCCTCAAAATGCGTGGTTTTATGCAGGAATGCCTGTACGGTTACCATTTTATTGCCGTGCAATGGTATGGCTCCATCAGGGAGATGAGCAGGGGGCTCAGGAAAAACACCTACGCGGCCCTTGAATACAGCTTTCCCAGGCTCTGTGTCCTCACCGGCCTGCAGCTTCTCATCAGCATCTGGCCGCCATGGGCCTTGTTTATGACTGAAGGGGCGACACGTTTGGTCAATCTCGCTGTTATTGTCCTGCAGGCAACCCTGTTTGTCATGGCGGCGCTGTACAGCGGCATTGCCTGGCGGCACGTCATCTGGTTCCCCTTGACGCCGTATATCAGGCTCTGCATGACATGGCAGGCTGTGCTGGCGACCATCCTGCAGCAAGGCATTGTCTGGCGTGGAACCTTTTATTCCTTGCCGGAGCTGAAAAAGGGGAGGGTATTGTGAAAGCGCACGGCATTTTCCTGCTGCAGGCAGTCTCTTACCTTGGGAAGTTAAGGCAGACCGGGGATGGCTACAAGGGCAAGCCGTCTTGCTGGGGCTGGGGGCTCTGCAGAAGATGTTGCCGGCCGGAGCAAAGGTCCTCAGTCAGTTTTTCCACCGCATTCAGCCAGTGCGCTACTCCTCTGCACAGCGGCGATTCATCGGTGTTATCTCTGCATACAGTTATATTACCTTCAGCGAGAACGTACTGCATACCGGGCAGCGGCCGGATGCTGAGATCGGGGGGGGTGCGGGTTAAACCCATGACGGTGGCCCGGTCCTCACCCAGGAGACCGAGCAACAGATCCGGCAACCGGTAGAGCGGCAGATCGCCGGCCGGAACCGGGCCGGCCTCACCGTCAATGATGATCAGAGGGGTCTGCGTCATGGTGGCAAACATGTCATCGGTGAACTCGCTGCGCTCAGCGGCCAGCAGACTGGATTCCACGAAGGCCTCGTAGTTGTTACCCAGAAAGGGCAGATGGTCTCCGAACAGCACGATCAGGCCGTTGGGGTCCACCTGCAGCAGTTCATCGAGGAAATCCATGAGCTCCCGGGACTTGTAATAAATTGTGTTGGCATAGGCCTCCACCAGCGGTTCGGCGCTGGCTGCGGTTATCACCGGCGGACGCTCAGGGCCGAGAGGGTAATCCTGGTGGCCGAAGAAGGTCAGTATGTAATTAAGCATCGGTACCCCGCTTTCCAGCAGGGGTTGGATACGGGACATGACCTGGCGGTAGAGGGAGGCGTCACTGAGGAATTCCCGGTTCATGTCGTCCAGCTCGAAGTGATCTTTGGACCAGTAATGCTGAAATCCCACCCGGCGGTAGGCATGCACACGGTTCCAGAACATGGCCACGTTCGGATGGGAGGCCAGGGTGGCATAACCCTCCTCGGCCAGGTGCCTGGGCAGACAGTAAGCGTCACGGCGCAGTCTGCCCTCAAAGAACACCGCATCGTGGGTGACCGGGAATCCGCACAGCGCCTCAAACTCGGCGTTAGCGGTGTAGCCGCCGAATACGGGAGACAGCGCATGTGATTCCCCCGAGGCCGCCCACAGTGCCCGGAACCTGGGATCAAGCGGGTCTTCAGACAGTTTGGCCGAGCGGAGCAGGGCCGGATCCCAGAATGATTCAAGTACGATCATGTGGAGATTGCGTTGGGGCTGGACGCCGGCGTCCTTAAAGCCTGCGCGTACTAAGAAGCCTGGTTTCAAGGTTGCCACGGCGACTCCGACCTCGGCGGGTGTCGGGTTGGCGACCTTGAGGGCCAGATAGCGGGTACTCTCGTGGGTGAGGTGGAACAGTAGCCCGCGATTCTGGAAATTGCCCTGCTGATCCCAGACCGAGTTGCCGAACCAGCGGTCCATTGCCCCTGTCACTACAGCCGGCAGTTGGGTTAGAGTCAACATGACCGAGCCCAGCAGTCCTACAGCGAGCCAGGCCCGCCGCCTGCGCAACTGCAGCATGCCCAGCAGGAGGAGCGCGGCAGAGGCGCTGAGTCCGGTCAACAGGGCGAACTGCCAGCCGTGCAGGATCAGAAACAGGCTTCGTAGCGCCCGGAAGTCGTCCGGCATGATCGGTCCGCCGAGCATGGCCACCTTGGCGGCATTTACCAGATGCAGGAGAGCCAGCAGGACAAGGAGAACCGCGATAAACCAGGCAGGGCTGCGGGCCAGGGCGTAAAGCATTACGCCGAGCAGCAGGTGGGCGAGCAGATCCATCGGCATGGCGCTCGGTTCGATTGCCACATCAAACCACACCCAGGTGACGACCTGCAGAAGCACGTAATAGAGCCCAGTGAAGCCAAGGGCCGCGGGCCAGCAACTCCCGAGCGCACATATATCTAATGGAGAGTTACCCTGCTTCATCTAATTTCTCGGGGGAGAGGGGTGTGAAAGATGGTGAGATGATAAAAGTTGCTTTACGTGTTAAGCCGGTCGGATAAGATTGTGGTTCCTTATCTCATGTCAGTCGCAGCATAGGGGGAAAACCACTCTCTAATTAAACAACTATCATGGCCCTTTACAGGTGTCAATGGTTAATTTAAAAATAGATTTCTGTTAGAAAAAAAAGCAGGCCCGTGGTGTTAACCAACCGGCGAATGTGCGAGCATGAAGAGTTTAATGAATTTCATTGATCAAAGATCAAGCTCTGCCCCGATTCTATCGGCAAATGACTTTTCTGAAATGCGAAAACGCGCCTGGAAGCTCCCGGGCGCGTTTTCGTTGGTACGACAAAAAACAAGAGGATAACAGTTTATTCGGCACCGACTCCAAGGTAGGTGCGAAGCTTCTCATCCTCGAACATCTGCTCAGCAGCCTTCTCCTTGGTCATGAGAGAGACAAGCCAACCCACGATGAAGGAGGCGGTCATGGAAACAATGGCCGGATTCTTCAGGGCAAACAGCGCGGAGCCTTTCGGATTCTTCAGCACATCCTCCCAGACGGTGGGGCTGATGATAATCAGGCCAACGGCCAGGAAGGCGCCGGTCAGGATGGAGCAGACCGCGCCGGCAGTGGTGAAGCGTTTCCAGAAAATGGACAGGGTCAGGGCCGGGAAGTTGGCGCTGCAGGCGATGGCAAAGGCAAGACCTACCATGAACGCCACGTTCTGTCCTTTAAACAGGATACCCAGCAGTACCGCAACAACGCCGAAGATCAGGGTGGCGATGCGGCTGGCCAGCACCTCCTCCTTCTCGGTGGCCTTACCGCGCTTGATGACATGCGCATAGATATCATGGGAAATGGCCGAGGCCGCGGCCAGGGTCAGGCCGGCAACCACCGCCAGGATGGTGGCAAAGGCCACCGCGGCGATGAAACCAAGAAACGGCGTGCCGCCGAGGAACTCGGCCAGCAGCGGGGCAGCCATGTTGCCGCCCTTGTCGATCTGGGTGATGATGTCACGACCGATGAGGGCCGAGGCGCCGAAACCGACAATGGGGATGATGATGTAAAAATAACCGATGAAGCCGGAGGCATAGAGCACGGAGACGCGGGCTGCCTTGGCGTTGGGCACGGTGAAGAACCGTTGCAGAATGTGGGGCAGACCCAGCAGACCAAACATGAGGGCAAGGCCTAGGGAAACGGCGTCTATGGGGTTACTAATGAGACCGCCCGGCTCAAGGGCCGCCTGGCCATACTGGCCGGCGACCGCCGTGTAAAGAGCACCCGGATCGAAATTGAATTTGGACAGCACGATCAGCATCAGCACCGACACGCCGGAGAGCAGCAGCACGGCCTTGATGATCTGCACCCATGTAGTGGCCAGCATGCCGCCGAAAAGAACATAGGCCAGCATGATGACACCCACCAGGATTTCCGCCACCTCGTATGGCAGGCCGAACATCAGCTTGATGAGGCTGCCGGAGCCGACCATCTGGGCGATGGTGTAGAAGAGCACCGTGAGGATGCCGCCGATGGCTGAAGCAATGCGGACCGGCGTCTGTTTGAGGCGGTAGGCGACAACATCGGCAAAGGTGAACTTGCCCAGGTTGCGGAGCGGTTCGGCGATGAGAAACATCAATGCCGGCCAGCCCACGAGCCAGCCCACGGCATAGATCATGCCGTCATAGCCCTTGAGGGCGACCATGCCCGCGATGCCCAGGAAGGATGCGGCGCTCATGTAATCGCCGGCCAGGGCCAGGCCGTTCTGGAAGGCGCTGATACCGCGGCCGGCTGCGTAAAACTCCTTGGCCGACCGGGTGCGTTTGGAGGCCCAGTAGGTGATGAGCATGGTGATGACAACAATGATCAGAAAGAATGATATGGACGGCAAAGTCGGCTTCCCCAGGGTCGTCTGGATGGCGACGGCCGCCTGTTCTGTAACTGGTGGCATGGAAATCTACTCCTTATTGGTTAAATGACAATCAAAAAGTGATGAAATAAGCATTATCAGTCGAACAGTTGTCCGCGCAGCTTCTCGACCTCGGGGTCGTAGATGGCGTTGGCCCAGACGACATAGGCAAGGGTCAGCAACCAGGCGAGAATGATGACGGCCACGGCCATGGGAATACCCAGAGTGACGCTTTCTCCGATCTTCTGTGCCATGAACGGTTTATTGAAGCCGATTAACAGGACAAAACCGTAATACAGCAGGAAAAGCAGGATCATCAGCAGGGTCGAAACCTTGGCCCGTTTGGCCACAAGGGATTTGAACTGATTTGAATCGAGAACATTCTGGACGGTTTTTTTTGCCATTGATTTCTCCTTGACGTTGCCGGTGGATAACACACCTGAATTTTTTATATCATTGCCGCGCCTTGCGGCGAAAATTGATTGGGCAAAAGCTGCGGCTGGTAGAGCCGAATACCGCATGCCGCTAGCTTAAATAACCTGTCATGACGTAATTGTCAACTTCTCAGATGATATTAGTTAGCAGGGTGCAAAAAGGAGGCTACTGTCTGTGAGGATGGGCATTCGCCGGAATGTGCACACAGGTATAGGCAGGAATTATGGAGGCGGGATGGTTAATTATTTTCCTTCGGGCCGGGTTTCTCTTTTCTCAATACCCGGGTGGACAGCTTTTCAAGTCTCGACAGACAACAGTCATCTCCAAGGGGGGAACTGGTTTTTTTTCAAGGCTAACAAGCTGTTTCTATTCATTTTTTTCATTTTCGCGGAAGCCACATGACAGCAAGCCCTGCCAGTCAGCAATGATTGCAAGCAATTGGTTCGACTTTTCGGATTTGCCCCCCGCACGGAACCGGGTCAGGCTTGACTTATGGGTGATCTGTTCAGAAATAAATTCCCATAGGTCAAGCCTGACCTTGATTCACACTATGAAGTCTCGGCAAATGTTGCTTAACCAGCTGTCCGGGGAATCAAGCGGGCTGCATATGCTCAATAATCCTGTCCGCCACATGCTCCGGGGTCAAGTGATCGGTGTCGATTTCATGCCGGGCTGCATCCTGGTATTTTGAGGTCCGGCGTTCCAGAACCTCCGCCACCTCTTCGGTGAAGGTTTTCCCCTCGGTCAGGGCAGGTCTTTCAGTGCCACCGGTAATTCTCGTTACAATGACATCCACCGAGGCCTTTAACCAGAAAATAACCGCATTGTTCCGCAGGGCCTCAATGTTTTCAGGCCGTTCAATGATGCCGCCACCGGTGTCAATGATGACGTTGTCAAGCTCTGAAAGCTCCCTTGCCAGTTCCGACTCCATATCGCGAAATTTCGGCCAGCCGTATTTTGCTACAATATCCGGGATTGACATGTCCGCCCTTTTCACTATCTCGGCATCCATGCCCACGCATTTCATGCCGAGGCGATGAGCAAGAATGCTTCCTACCACACTTTTTCCCGTGCCACGATAGCCGATGAGTACAATGTTCATTTTGCCAAGTGCTCCATTACCACCCGGCGCATAACCGCCTCAGGGGCGTCAGTGCCGGTGAATCGTTCAAATTGTAAAACTGCCTGGTTGATAAACATATCCACCCCGGAAATGATTTTGAGTCCGCTGGCCTTGGCCTCTCTGACCAGTTTGGTCTCAAGCGGGGTATAAACAATGTCAAACACCACTTGGTTAGGGCGAAAAAGCCTGGCAGGAACCAGAGAGGCATCTACCTTCGGATGCATGCCGATGGGGGTGCAGTGAAGGATGAGATCGGCACGTTCCATGGCTGCGGCGAGCGAATGGTCATTGAGGATCTCATGCTTTATGGACGCCTTGGTGCCGGCTCTCAGATCAGCGGCCAGCCCGTCGAGCATGTCTTTATTAATATCCAGCAGGGTGAGTTCAGCGAGCCCGGAATTACGGGCCAAGGTAAAGGCAATGGCCCGGGCCGCGCCGCCTGAGCCCAACATGAGGACGTTCATGCCGCTGATGTCCACCCCGGCATCAGCGATGGCCTTTTGCGCCCCCGGTCCGTCGGTGCCCAGACCCACGAGCCTGCCGTTTTCATTAATAATCGTGTTGATGGAACCAATGTTGCGGTCCACATCCGCTATTTCGTCCACATGCTTCATGGCCTCGATTTTATGGGGAATGGTGACGCTCATGCCTCGAAAGTTTTTTATGGCCCGCATGCCTGCCAGGGCATTTTTTACATCCTCCACCGGAAAGGCCACATAAATGTAATTTAGGCCTCGTTCCGCAAAGGCGGCATTGTGGATGGCTGGTGAGAGGCTATGCGAAACCGGGTTGCCGATAATGGCGCATATTTTGGTTTCGCAATCGATTGATCTAACATTACTCATTTGAACCTCCATGAGATTAACCTGTAATTTGCCAGGCCTTACCTGAGTCGGGAACAGCATCTGCTCTTTTCGCGCGTGTCATTGTTCACGCGGAGCTCAATATTAGCACATATTCCGTCATATTCAAGTCCTGATCGCCCAGTTGGATTCATCTCAGAGAAAAGTAAGGCCCTTGGGAAAGCCCCCATGGTCACCCATTAAAGGGCTCTCGGCAAGGGAAAAGCCGGGGGACGGTCATCACTCATTGGTCTTTTGAGACGGTGGTTGTCGAGTCTGAATTGACACTCAAACTCGATCGTGCTATCCCTTTATGGATTTTGTTTACGACGAAACAATGTTATTATGCCTGGTTGGGAGACAAAAAATGGCATCCAGTACCCGGCATCGATGACCTGCGGAGTTTGGTTTAATTTGAAGAGTGGTTCTCTTCTTATAAAGCATGTTTTTACTACCTGTATCGTTTACTTTAATTTAAATTACGTAACAAATTCAGGAGTACTGAATTTTTAATGTTTAAGCTGGTTATGCTATCAACCTGATGTTTACTGACCTTTTATTGCTGTCAAATCTGTTTCTTCTTGCCGTTTCCCTCTTTGCCTTGCGGCTGCCGGAAGTGCATCGCAAGTTTTCCCTTGCCATCTTACAGACCCTTCTTTTCCTACCCCTCCTCGGTGTGGAATACCTGGCTGTGGTCTTAAACCTTATACCTGGCCCGGCAGGTTTTACTATTCTCTTGGCTTCCCAGAATTTATTTCTGGTTATCTGGAGCTCCGCCGCCCGTCGGCTACGCGACGCCATGTCCGCCAGCCGGCCTGAGCCCACCGCCATCTATGCCCTTGTTCATGCCCTCCTCATCGTGGTGATCCTGTCTGTCACGGTATTCCAGATCTCTGTGCCCAGTTTCGCGCTCAGCGGGGAGGGGATCAGTTTTTCTCAATTCGGGCCGATCTATTTCGCTTCCCTCATCTGTCTTCTTGTCATGCTGTTCATGGCCTGGCAGCTTGAGGCCTTCTGGCGTCAGTTGCCAAAAACCAGGCGCCGTGAATACGGGCTGTTTGTGGTGGGCAGCGTGCTCGTCTGCGCCGTGCAGGGCGGGGTGGCATCCTACCGCATCACTTATCTTGAATTGACGAATGATATCCTTTTTCTCCAGGCCGCCTTCCTGTTGCTTGCCTGGACAATGCTCACCTACGCCGTCCTCCGCCACCGGTTGCTCAACCGCAACCTTTTCATTTCCCGCAAGATTGTCTATTCCTTTGTCGCTCCGTCCCTTTTTGCCGCCTACTTTCTAACTCTCGGTACAATATCACTTGTCATAAGGCTTTGCGGCTATCCCCTCGAGTGGGTGTTGTTCTGGTTTCTCGCAGGAATCGGCGCAGTGGGGGTGGCGGTCCTGGCAATTTCCGAACCGGTCCGGCAGCGCTTCAAGTTTTTCATCAGTACTCATTTTTATGTCAACAAGTATGAATACCGGGACGAATGGCTCGCCTTCTCAGCCCTCCTGCAAGACGCCCACAGCGAGGCCAAGGTGCTTGACGCACTGCTTCAGGTTCTAAGCGATAGTCTCTACACCAGGGGAATCCGGATCTGGGCCGGAAGTGTCGCCGATGGTTTCAGGCTCGTGGTGTCGACTGCCGATACTGATCGGCCAACCTGCCTTCTCACCCCCAGCGGCCCCATTATCAGCCACCTCATCCAGCAGCCGCGTCTGGACCTGGCAGATCCGATACATGGGGAGAGTGACACGTTCAATGTCTGTCTTGCTTCATTGACGCCTCCCTGGCCGGTCCTCTTCGTTCCCCTGGACGCCGGCGGCCAGCTTGTCGGCTGCATTGGCCTTGGCCCGGAGTACACCGGCGGCCGATACGGCCAGGACGACTTTGACCTCCTGGCGGCCTTGGGCTCCCAGGCCGCGTCAGCCCTGCTCGCCGTGCGGCTGACCGAGGAGACCGCCCGTCTGCGCGAACAGCGGGCCCTGCATCATCTGGCGGCCTTTCTCCTCCACGATATCAAGAATGCCGCTTCCATCCTTTCCCTGGTCCATGCCAATGCCCGGGAGCACATGGATAACCCTGAATTCAGGAAGGATATGCTCACCGCCATCGGCGACGCCCTGCGGCGGATGGAAAAGGTGCGGACCAATCTCGGCATGCTGCGGGACCGGGTGGAGCCTGTCTGGCGGGATGTGGTTCTCTGTCTTTTTCTTGATGAACTGCGGGTCCGGTTCGGCCGGCGGCTGCCCGGCCTCGATATTGTCCTTGACTGCCCGCCGGAGATCACCCTGCGCACCGATCCGCAGCTTCTGGGAACCGTGGTCGAAAATCTTCTCTTAAACGCCTATGAGGCCGGCAACGGCAGCAGTCAGGTGCACATCGCCGCCTGGCCGGCCGATGACGGCCTCCTGATAAGCGTTGCGGATAATGGTCCCGCCATCCCTGAACACCTTCTGCCGGACCAGCTCTTTGCGCCCTTTGTCTCTGACAAACCAGGCGGCAGCGGCATCGGGCTGTGGCAGGCCCGTCTTCTCCTCCAGCGCCTGGGCGCCACCATCACTGCCGAAAATCCGGCCACCGGCGGCGCCCGTTTCATAATCCGCCTGCCCAAGGCCGATTTGTCTCCTGCAGCTGTCGGTCCGGCCGCCGGCATGTAAAAGAAGTCGACACCCGGGAAATCATACTGCCTGCGACGGGGCAGCACAGGCCTGGCAAGGCAAAGAGGCATATCGACGGATCATGCTGCCTGCCGATACTGTCGGGGTGTTTTACAGGCTGGTTCTTGCGGTAGGGAGATTTATGCATGGATAATGACGTAAAAACAAGAGGTTGAGTTGTTGGTATAGTTGTTGCTTTAACTTCAAAATGAGGAAAAGAGATAATCACAAATGATTATTTGTATGTTAAGTGACAATTTTTGGAGGGAAAAATGAAAAAGAAATTATTGGCGGGATTGGCGACTGGGGTGTTTTTAATTGGTATGGTGGGTAACGCTATGGCTGATTCAATTAACTATACTGAAGTGTATAATCCAGAACCAGATATCTTGATGGTTTTTAACACTTCTACAGCAACAACTACATGGACTTTCGATATCACAGATAATGAGGGTTGGCTCACTCCAGGTCAAGTGTTCGAAACAGGTGGGATAACTTTGACCCTCGAAGATGATGGCACTGATTCCGCAGAAAAGGCGACATTTACATTTGATGGTGATGACGATCGCGAGATTAAAGCAGATATCAACTCTGACCTTTGGGAAGGTGTTTTTTTAGTGGATGCCAGCGCATTTAGCGATGGTTTAATTGCATGCACACTGACTGTTACCAAAGGTGATTTTTATTTTCGGCTTGCGGAGCTGAATGTAACAAGCAACTATACTCCTGAAACCACTAACGCCCCCGTCCCCGAGCCGGCCACCATGCTGCTCATGGGCACCGGTCTGGCGGGGCTGGCCGCGGCCAGGCGCCGGAAAGCCAAGAAGAGCTAACTGGCCGACATGATGCACGTTTGACAAAAGCCCCGGATGCCCAGCGTTTCCGGGGCTTTTTTTATCGAGAATGATTGATTATCCAAGGGCTGGCGCAATGACCTCAAGGGTTTTATCAAAAAACAACAAAGTCTTGACGACGGATGCTGTTGAGAGAAAACCCTTGGCGGGCAAGCGCCGTCGTCACCCCCGATTTTCAGCCCACGAGCGGGCCTTGGTCGCGGTGAGCGGTGATGATTCCGGTCTGCCGTACCATCTGATCGATATCAGCGAAGGCGGCATGGCCTTCCGTTACCTGGGCGAGACCCCTCTGTCACTGACCGGCAGCCGGATGGATATCTATCTGGACGAGTGCTTGCATGTCGGCCGGCTGCCGGTGACCGTCGTGGCCGACCGGCAATTGCCGGGGAAAGATTTCATCCCCAAGCGGCGCTGCAGTGTGCGCTTCGGCAAGCTGACCCCGGCCCAGCAGCTCCAGCTGCAGACCTTTATCCGGTGCCACACCAAGCCAGTTCCGTCAAGTTGCTGACGGTTCATTGCCAATCAACCCCCATCCCCGGTTCATCTCTTATCAAATTGTAATATTGTGTTTTTTCAGGAGATCGTGCATGGTGGGCCGGCTCACGGAAAGCAAACGGGCCGCCTGGCTGATGTTGTTGCCGCTCCGTGCCATCGCCTGTTGTACCGCCTCTGCCTCGGCCCGGCGCCTGGTCTCGGCCAGGGAATTTATTCCCTGGCCGTCGCCTTCCGAGGTTTCCGGCCCTCGCAGACCAAGATCAACCAGGCGGATCACTGCGCCGTTTACCGTGGCCAGGGCGCGGCGGACAGTATTTTTGAGTTCCCGAACGTTTCCCGGCCAGGGATGGCGGTTCATGACCTCCAGAGCGGCAGAAGACAGGGTTATGAGCCGGTCCAACCGAAGGGCCTTGGACTCCTGCTCGATAAAATGGCGGGCCAGGATGGCAATATCGTCCCCCCGCTCGCGCAGGGGTGGAGCGGTCAAAGGGATAACGTTGAGCCGATAGTAGAGATCCCGGCGAAAATGGCCGGCCGCCACTGCCTGCTCCAGGTTGACGTTGGTAGCGGCAATGATGCGTAACGACAGCGGAATGGGTCTCCGCCCGCCGATGCGCTCCACCGTTCCTTCCTGAAGGGTGCGCAGCAGTTTTACCTGCATGGCAAGCGGCAACTCGCCTATCTCGTCAAGAAATATTGTCCCGCCGTGGGCATCTTCGAACTTTCCCTTTCGACTGCAATGAGCGCCGGTGAAGGCGCCTTTTTCGTGGCCGAAGAGTTCGCTTTCGATAAGCTGCTCGGGAATGGCGCCGCAGTTTACGACGATAAAGGGTTTTTCCCGGCGTTGGCTCAACAGGTGCACGGTCTGGGCGATCATTTCCTTGCCGGTGCCTGTTTCTCCTGAGATCAACACCGGAAAATCAGTCGCGGCAGCCCGGCTGATCTTGGCGAAGAGTGTCTGCATGACGGGTGAGGTTCCCAGTATGCCGTGAAGACCGCCGTTTTTATTCGCAGCCAGTTGCTGTCTCTCACTTGCCGCTTCGATGTCGTGCATGCGGAAGGCACGGGCGATGAGCACCTCCAAGTCCCCGAGATCAACAGGTTTGGGACAAAAATCAGTCACCCCGAGACGGACGGCCCTGACCGCTGTCTCTTCCTCGGCATTGCCGGTGATGACAATTATCTTGGTGCCTGCCGGAATCAGCCCTTCCTCCAGAAGCCGAAGGCCGACTGTAGGGTTGTTCGGAAAAGGCGGCAGGCCAAGATCCAGGGTAACCACCGGAAAGGTGGATGTCGCAAGCACCCGCCTCACCTGCTCGGCATCGGCAGCGACGGCTATCTCGTACTTATCCCCCAAGCCCCACTGAAGCTGCCTGGCCATCGATGGTTCGTCCTCAATGATGAGAAGCTTGCGTGATGGTTCAGTATGCATGTGTATTCCTATTGGGGTTTAGTGATAGGAAATCGTAGGTCAAGGATAAAGATGCTATTGAATAATGGCATATTTGCCGGTAAATTTGCCAGGCAATATTGCGAAAAAAACACCGAAAAATTATTCCCAAATCAGCATGCTGTCCCGCAATTCGTTTCCCCCCAAAAAAAAGAAAAGCCGGGCTGCCTTCATCAGGCAGTCCGGCTTGTTGTGAAAATATCCATGTCATTTATCCCCACCACGCAGGTTTGGGTTTTTTCTCTCGATTATCCTGACAGATTCTTACTACAAGATTGAGTGTTTGCAAATAGGGCAAATTGTCGCAATATTGCAAACCATAAAAGGGAATGGGCGAGGGAAAAGCCATTGACTTCGGCCTGCCGAATGTAAGGAGGAACTGTTTGTTGACGCAGGCGTCAACGCGAGCCAGAACGGGCAAAGCCCAATATGGCCTTGCCTACAGAGGCTGCAGCCGGGCGATGGCGGCGATCAGGGTTTTGGTGCCGTGGTGGTCAAACAGCACCCGGATCTTCCCGGTCCGGCGGTCCAGCACCGCAGTGACCACCCCGTTTCCGAAGATGGAGTGTCTGACCAGCAGGCCCTCGGCCAGTTCATTGATTCCCAGGATTTCCTTGTTGCCGGCTCGGGGCTTGGACGGCTTGCCCGGTCTTTCCACCGGTTTAAGCGGGGAATTGATGGCCGCCAGATACTGGTTGGCCACCTCGATATCCTGGGCCATAAGCGTTTTGCCGGAGTAATTCTCACCCTGGCTGATCGCCTCGCCGAGCCGGCTGCTGAGCTCGATGTTGGCCTCGTAGAGAAAGCGGCTGGCCGGAAAGCCGTCATCGACCTGGTGGCGGGGGTAGCGGCTGTTGCCTGCCTTGGTCTGTCTGGTCAACCGCTTGTCCGGCGGATGGATGAAGAAGACCTTCTCTTTGGCCCTGGTCATGGCTACATAAAAGAGCCGGCGTTCATCCTCCAGGTTGTCGAAGGCGGCTTCGCGGTCATCGAAAATCAGGGGGAAGGAGCCGTCGGCCAGTCCAGGAATGATCACCACCGGCCATTCCAGGCCCTTGGCCCGATGAATCGAGGTGATCAGCAGAGAGTCCCCGGCCGGGGCCGCGGCCTGTTGCTGCAGCGCGCCGATTTTTTCCAGAAAGGGGGCCGCGGCCAGGTCCAGCCGGTCGGCGAAGCGGACAAAGGCCTGGCAGGTTTCGATCCGGTTTTCCGCGGTGGCGATGCGGGAGGAGATGTTGCGGTAATAGTCGAACAGATTCGTTTTGTTGATGATCGCCGCCAGCAACTGCCCGGCCTTGGCCGAGGAGGGCAGTCTGCCGATGGTATGCCAGGTTTCGGCGGTCTGGGCCAGGCGTTTGTGCAGAAACGGCGGGGTGTCCGGGCCTGCGGCGGCAAGAATCACCTCAGCCGCCCGGTCAGGCTGGCGCGCGATTTTGCCGGCCAGCTCATGGATCTTTTCCCTTCTCACGCCCAGGTGGGGATGGGTCAGCATGGCCTCGATGATGGCAGTGGCCGCGGCAGGCTCCATGCCGCCGAGGCTGCCCTGACACAGGCGCAGATAGCCGCTCAACGCCTTGATCTCCGGGCAGGCGAAAACCTGCTCGTGACCGGCCAGCCGGTAAGGGACATGGGCCTCAAGCAGGGCTAGTTCCACCGGCACGCTCATGGCAAACAGCCTGACCAGCACCGCCACCTCTGCCCCCGGCCTGCCCTTGGCGGCCAGTTCCTGCAGAATGGCCAGCACCGGATGGGGTTCCATTTCCGGCAGGCAGCAGAGTGCGGTATCGCCGGTGGTGGGGAAGGAGAGGCAGAGTTTGCGGTCGCGCAGCCGATTGCGGCTGATCAGATGATTGGCGGCCAGCGACAGCCGGTGGCCAAAGCGGAAGGTGTAGGAGAGGGTGTAGGTCGCGGGCTGCGGGAAATCATGGGCGAACCGTTCGGTGATGTATTCCGGTTTCGCCCCGCGCCACTCGTAGATGCACTGGTCCACATCGCCCACCACCATGACCTTGGCCCGGTGGCCGGCGATGATTTTCAGCAGTTGCTGCTGGACCTCATTGATATCCTGGTACTCGTCGACAATGATATGGTCCACATGGTTGGCGGCCCAGTCCGCCAGTTGCGGGTTACCCAGCATGGCCATGACCGGTTCGTGGATGAGGTCGGCATAGAAGCGTATGCGCTGGGCCTTGCGCTCCGCTTCAAAGATGGCGAAGGCCTCGATGAAATAGCCGAACCGTTCGTCAAGATCCAGGTGTGAGAAGAGTTTGCCCGCAGGCATGGTGTCTGATTTGGCCAGGTCGATGAAGGTGAGAAAGCCCTCCATGTTTTCCCCGGACAGCCACTCCTCGCTGCCGCCGTCCTGGTCAATGATCTGGCGCACCGCGCCTTTGGCCAGCTTTTCTTGCCGGTAGTCATCGGTGACCAGGGTGCAGGCGGGCAGAAAGCCCCGGCTGGTGAAGCTCTCCACCAGCCGCAGGCCGAGGGAATGGAAGGTGCGCACCTCGGGGGGCGGCAGAGCGTCCCGCCGCAGGACATCGTGCATGACCGCGCTAAAGCTGTCCCTGGCCGATTTGTTGAACATGAGCACCAGCAGCTGCCGGGGCGCGACGCCCTGGGCCAGCAGATGCCTGACCCGGGCCACCATGGTGGTGGTCTTGCCGGAACCGGCCACGGCGCTGACCTTGGCGTGTCCGCCCAGGTGGGCCACGATCCGCTGTTGTTCGTCGGTGAGATTCATGGCCGGGGCATGGGTCTCATTGCCGCACAAAAAACTCCGTATCGTCCAGCAGCCCGGTTATCAGTGATTCTGGCACGGATGGGGATTGGGCCAGGGTGACGCCGCGCATGATGAGCGTAATCTCTTCTTGATTTAAAATTCCCTTGGGCAGGGCCTCGCCGTAGATCCATACCCCGGCTTCCCGGGCCGTGACGGGTTGTTCGAGCCCGGCCCGGTCGGCTGCCGCGGCAAGCAGCGCGGAGAGGGTGAGTTCTACGGCGCTGTTGTGGCAGTGCTGTTCCATGAGCAGCCGGGCCGCCTGCAATTTTTCCGCAGCCAGGACCGCGAGTCTGGACATCCCGCCCTGATCCATATGCATGCTCGCATCATAATAGGTACGGCTGACGCTAACCGGGGAGGATGCCCCCAGCCGGCTGAGACCGTTCAACGTGCAGCGGTCAATGACCGCCACCGGCACCGTGCCGGATAAACGGGCCGCCACCTGGTCCGCCGCAGCGTCCACCCGATCGATGACCGCGAGCAATCCCCCGCCTGAACCGAGAATCCGCTCAATCCGTGCGCCCAGGGCCTGCTGAAGTTCTGTAATGCAAAGGGTGATCGCCTCTTCCACTGATCCGTCCGCCCCGTGTTTTTCAGCCAGTAGCGCCTGGCCTGTTGCCACGGCCGCCGGGGGGGCCGGCGTTTCCGTAATCTTCTCTGCCTCTGCGGCCGGTTCAGCCGGACCGGGCTGGGGAGCTGTCAGGTCTTCCACCAGGGCATCCAGCAGTTTTTTGGAGACACCCACCACATCTTCCGTGGCATCCTCGGAGATCACGTTGTCAAAAAGATGCTGCTTGCCCTGTACCAGGGAGAGGACGTGCTCTTCGTAGGAATCGGCGGCCACCATGGTGATGATCTGCACCTTTCTGGTCTGGCCGAGGCGATGCACCCGGCCGTTACGCTGCTCCAGCACCGCGGGGTTCCAGGGCACATCAAGATTGACCAGCACCGAGCCGCTTTGCAGGTTGAGTCCCACCCCGCCCGCGTCGGTGGAGATGAAGACCTGCACGCCGTCGTCCTCGCGGAAGCGGTCCATCAGTTCACCGCGTTTGGCCGTGGGCACCCCGCCGTGCAGGCGGACAAAGCCGAGCTTCATCCGCCGCAGCCGCTCCTCCACCATCCTGGTCATCAGCTCCCACTGGGAAAAGACCACGGCCTTGAGCCCGGACTGGATGCAGAGTTCATCGAGGATGTCGGCCAGCTCGTCGAGTTTGGGCGAGCCTTCGGTCTTCTTGTCCACCAGGCCGGCGGCATTGCAGGCCATGCGCGCCTGCTGCAGGGCCGCCATCAGCCGGTTCTGCTCGGTGGGGGTAAGGGGCCGTTTCCTGGCGATGTCCGCTATGATGCCGGCGTTATGCATGGCAGCGTCATGCAGCTCAATCTGCTTGGCGGTCATCTCCACATCGAGCCGCTGAACGATGCGGTCCGGTAGCTGGTCCTTCACCAGCCGGCGGTCGCGGCGCAGCATCACCGGGGCGATGCGTTGCCGCAGCAGGGAAAGATTGCGGTAACCCAGCACCTTGCCCCGTTCGTCGGTGACGTGAAAATCGATCAGGTAACGCCACAGGGGACCCAGAATTTTCGGGTCCACCACCTGCATCAGGCTGTAGAGATCCTCCAGACGGTTTTCCAGGGGGGTGCCGGACAGGACAAAGGCGAAACGGCTGGTCACCAGCTTGACCGCTGAGGCGATCTTGGTGCGCCAGTTCTTGATGCGCTGGGCCTCGTCCAGAATCAGCAGATCCGGCCTGAGAGTTTCGTTGATCACCGAAAGGTCCCGCAGGAGCAGCTCATAGTTGATGATGAAAAAGAGGCTGTCGCGCCGGTACTGGGCTTCTCGGGCCGGGGGTGGGCCTTGGATCACCTGACATTGCTGATCGGCGAACTTATTGATTTCCCGCGCCCACTGCTGTTTCAGGGAGGCGGGGCAGACAATGAGGGTTTTCCGGGCGTTTTCGTGTTCCTGCAGCCAGACGGCGGCGCTGATGGCCTGCAGGGTCTTGCCCAGTCCCATGTCATCGGCCAGCAGGGCGCGGCCGGTGCCGGCGAGGAAGGCGGTCCCTTCAATCTGATAGGGGTAAAGCCGGGCATGGATGCCGGGCAGTCTGCCGCTGCCTGATTTTATCTGCTTGCGGATTTCCATGGCGCGAAACCGGTGGGCCGCAACCATGGCCAGGTGCCGGGCATATTCAGCCGCATCCTCGCCGATTTTGATGTCGTCCCGCTCGGCGGCCGTTTCCTGAAAACGGAAGAAACTGTCTGGCAAACTGCCCTGCAGAACGCCCGCCGCATCAAAATAACCGGCCAGGATGGCCTGCAGATCTTCCGGCATGGTCTGGGGGCGGTGCAGACGGAGCCGGGGCGCGTTCTCCACGTCCCAGGCCAGGTAAACATAGGGGAAGGGGGCGGGTTGTTTGCGGAACTTATCGTATTTGGGGTGTTTTCTGATCTTGTGCAGCACGGCCTCGATATGCTTGCAGGTGCCGAGCTGATTGTTGGCGAAATCAGGGCAGGTGCAGAAGTTGGCCCGGCGATGGAGACTGCGGACCGTTACCCGGTAGCTGCGCGGGAAGTGGGTGGAGGAGGTTACTGAGGAGGCCCGCCAGTCGCCGAACCAGGATGCGCCGTCCAGCGGTTCCACCCGCACCTCGGAGCGTCCCCGTTTCATGCGCTCCTTGACGGCATTGTCCGCGGCGCTCAGCAGGCCGGCCGTTGCCTCGCGCTGGTCGGCATAGGCATACAGCACGGCCACCATATGCCGGCAGGCCGCACCTTCAGCACCGGCCGCGCACTGGCAGGTGAAAAAGGGGGGCTTCCCTTCGGACAGACGCATTTCGGCGTCAAAAGGGGTGTCGGAATCCTCGTCCTCCACCCTGCCCCAGAGTATTTCCGCATCATGCGCGAGGTCGATGACCCTGTTTTCCTTATGATAGGCCAGTCCCTGGCGGATGGTTTTTTCATCGGCTATTGCCTGCAGATCTTCAGTGTCAAAAAAATAGGGGTCGCGGTCCCTGGAAGCGCTTGTATCTGGCATTGTTTTTTTCTTCATGTCTGATGTTATGAGGGGTGTGGCAGGGGTCTACAACATAATGACAAACTTGGGAAAAAACAATCAGAGCAGGGTCTCTTTCTCAGTTTTTTTTACCGGTGTTACCGCTCATTTTGCCTGGCCGCCCCGGTCATTGACTTTTCTGCTGCAGCCGCATCAGGAGTTTTTGCGCCTCTGCCATCTCCTGGGGGGACATCTGCATGGCCAGGAGATCCCTGGTTTTGATGGCCTTTTTGTGTCCCTGGCTGGCGGCAAGCGAGATGAGGATATAGGCCTCGACAATATCCTGTTCCACCCCGTCGCCCACGGCATAGAGGCGGCCGAGATCGAACTGGGCGTCGGCATACCCCTGTTCGGCTGCCTTGCGAAACCACATTGCCGCCTTCTGGTAATCCCTGGGCAGGCCTTTGCCCAGGGCATACATGAGACCGAGATAATACTGGCCGTCGGCCTGGCCCTGCTCGGCCCGCTGGCGATACCAGATGATCGCCTCGGCATAGTCATCCGATACATTCTGCGCCATGAGAAAATGACGGGGTACAGCAGTTGTCCGGATATCCATCCGGGCTGCCCGCTCACGGCCGAGCGCGCAGAGGCCGTCTTCCGACGGGCTGATGAAGGACATGAGCAGCAGAATAAGGGCGAGGGAAAAAGCAGGTCTTTTTTTCATTGGCGGTTGGGGGCAGGTATTTTTTTCTTATGTTCCGATCAGGATGCGGACCGGTTTGATTGCTGCGTCAGCAGAATATACCAGAAAACAGAAAAAATGATGAGAGAGAAAAACGCGGGGTATCGATCGTTGTGCTGGTGTCCTGGTGATGGACTCAGTTTGTCAAGCACAGCAGGGACGGAAAACTGTTTTGCTAAACGCAGCCGGTCAACCTCCGCTTCCCCGGCGGGGAAGCGGACCTGCCGTGATTTTTTTCTGCGAAGAAAGCGCCGATGGGGAGAGGGGCCGACGTGGGCCTTGTGTGCCCCTTAGGGAGAAGGGCCGGCAATAGCGACCGCCGGTGGTCGCGCGGGCTGGCCGTTTTTCAGGCCACCAGTTCTATGCCATATCTCCCGGCGCCCCTGTTTTGTAAAGCCAACTCGGTGGTGACGGCCCTGTTCTGCGTATTGAGCTCGAAACGTGAACGATTGAGGGCGGGGTCAACTTCCTGCGCGGTAGGGGGTGTCAGGTCATAGCCGGTTCGGATCTTCGCCTCCTTGGCGACCTGTTGTGCCTGTTCAGATATCCGCACCTGATAGGCCTCGTTTTCAGCCACCTTATCCGGCGCCTGGGGGTTGTCCTCGGCCAGATCTTTATTGGCCGCCAGGTTCAGTTTATAGAGATTGGTCACGGAAAGACCAGTGGAATTCGGTGTTTGAACAGCCATTCTTTTCCCTCCAGCAAAGTTATTCAGAAGACAGTATGCATGACAGCTGCAAAAATCCGGGCAATATGGCTAAGCCGTTGTAAATAAAAAACATGGCCATCTGCATGCCCAGAACGGCTCCTGAGCAGGCCGTCAGGGGTGAGATCTAACCCGGCAATGTCAGCTCCATGGCAACCGGAAACAGTGAAAAAACGCATTATATAGCTGTTCGGAACAATACATCAGGAACTTTACGATTTTTTTTGCGCATTGGACGGGTCAAGCAACTTTTCCGGCAGTATCATTTTTTTTAATGAAGTCCGTTGGTTCGCGCGGGGATCATCACTCTTCCGGGCGGATGGAGCGCCCGGGTTCACTCTGCTGGGCGTCCCTGGAGAGGAGGACGATATCCACCCGGCGGTTCTTGGCCCGGCCGCTCTCCGTGCTGTTGTCGGCAATGGGGCGGTATTCGCCGTAGCCGACCGCGGAAAGTCTGGCTGGTGGAAAATGCAGGGCATCAATCAGATAACGGACCATGGAGGTGGAGCGGGCAGTGGAGAGTTCCCAGTTTGACCGGATGGTTTTGGAAGTGACCGGCACATTGTCCGTGTGGCCTTCTATCTTGACATCATTGGCATATCCCTGGATCGATTTGGCAATTTCCTCCAGCAGCGGCAGTGAGGATGGTTGCATTTCAGCGCTGCCGGAGTCGAAGAACCCGGCCTCCTTGAGGCTGATGACGAGACCCCGTTTTGTGACGGTGAGTTTGATTTTGTCCTGATTGCCCTTGGCGGCCAGCATGCCGGAAATTTCTTTTTTGATATTGCTGAATTCTTCCTCTTCCGCATAGGGATGCGATGAGTCGGTCTCGGATTCGTTGGCAGACTCCCGTGATTGGGGTTCAGGGGCGGGAATAGGGGCGAGATCAAGGGAATCGATGATTCGCATCTCAGGCGTTGAAGTGGTCTGGACCATACCAAAGGCCTCGCGGATGGACCTGGACACCTCCTCAACTTTCTTCTTGTCTGACTGGGACATGGCATAGAGAACCACAAAAACGGCGAAAAGCAGAGTGATGAAGTCGGCATAGGAGACCAGCCATCTTTCCAGGTTCGGCTCTTTTTCGTGTTTTGGTTTTTTTCGCATCAACTTTCCCTTATAAGTCGGCAAATAACTTTATTGTTGTTCCTGCTGTTTTTCGAGATAGAATCCCTGGAGTTTTTCCACAATGAAGCGCGGATTCACCCCTTCCAGGATGTCCAGCAGTCCCTTCAGGATGAGTTCCTTGATCAGCAGCTCTTCCTTCATCCGTCTTTTCAGCTTGGTGCTGATGGGAATACAGACGATGTTGGCCGTCATCAGTCCATAGATGGTGGCGACAAAGGCAACGGCAATTCCTTCACCCAGTTTCGAGGTGTCGGAGAGATTGTGCATGACAGCGATAAGTCCGAGCACCGCACCGATGATGCCGATGGTGGGGGCAAAACCGCCGGCTGACTCGAATACTTCGGCGCTCCCTTTGCTTTCCTCCTCAAAGGCGTTGATTTCAATGCCCAGAAATTCCTCCAGCTGTTTGGCGTCACCGCCGTCCACCATGATGGAAATGCCCTTGCGGATAAAGCGGTCGGAGGTTTTCTTGGCCTCATCCTCCAGGACCAGCAGGCCATTGCGTCTGGCCTTGTCCGCGTAACCGGCCAGCTGCTTGATGATTTCCCCCGGGTCTTTTTCCTCATAAAACAAAGCGATTTTTATATCCCGCACGGCCCGCAGGAGCAATTTGAGAGGAAAGGAAACAAAGGTGGCGCCCATGGTGCCGCCTACCACAATAAGGAAGGCGGTGGGTTGCACAAGGGCCATGATCGAACCGCCTTCAAGCACCTGACCGCCGAGGACCGCGCCGAAACCGAGAAATAAACCGATAAGAGTGGCTTTATCCATGATGAAAAATTCTTAAAAGCATAAGGAGCTCTGTTCAGTCATCCTGTAGTGGAAAGGCTGGCCTCGTTACCCGCAACCGGTGACTCCCGAAAATTGTGTGATGGTGATTTGCTGAAACGAATACTTTTAGAAGATTTTTAACAGAGGCGATATTTTTCTTCCGGATCTAATATTACTCTATTTTCAACCCTGTTGAAAAATAATTTAATGGGGTGGCCGCATTTTCGGATATCAGGGCAATGGGGCATGGCGGAGATTGATCTCGGCGTCAGAGGCCCGGACATACAGGGGAACGCAGCCCCCTGGATCAAGAAATTCCTTTTTCCGCCAGCGGGACAGGGCAAGAAAGCCGATGCTTGAGGCCTTGGCAAAGTAAAGCTGTTCCGGGGCAAAAACCGCCAGCTCGCCCAGTTTTTCCCGCAGCAGACCGCTGTGAACCGCAATGCCGTCTCCGGCAAAGAGGGTGGGTTCGGTGATCTGTCCGGCCAGCTCTGCCGCGGGGATGACGAGATATTCGCTCCGCCGCTGCATAATGCCCCTGTCGTCGGTTTGGTAAAGGGCGGTGTAGACCTCGTTTTTTCTGGCATCTAGCATCGGGCAGAGGGGCATTGCCGTGCCGGTGAACTGGCTGGCCAGGCCGTCAAGGGTGGGAACACCGATCAGCGGGATGGAGGTGGCCAGGGCAAGACCTTTGACCGTGCTGAGGCCGATGCGCAGGCCGGTGAAGCTGCCCGGCCCCAGGCTGATGGCAATGGCGTCGATCATCTCCCATGCCACCCGGCATTCAGTCATGACCCTTTCCACGGTGGCGAGCAGCCTTTGGGAATGGGTCAGTTTTGACAGCAGACTCTGTTCGGCAATGCAGTGGGAACCGCTTACCAGGGCGATGCTGCCGCACATGCCGGAATTCTCGACGGCCAGAATAAGGGGCGGCTGCCTGGTCAAGTCTTTGGTGTCAGGGGCCATCGGCAATTCTCCATCGGCAGCAGTCGCAGCCGCTGCTTACCCTTTGCTGAAAATACGGACAATGTCGTTGTAGAAGACAAAGATCATCAGGCTGCCAAGGAGCAGCAGACCGAGCTGCTGCAGTTTTTCCAGGGTGTTCTGTTCCAGGGGTTTGCGCCGCACGGCCTCAAGGGTGTACAGGACCAGATGGCCGCCATCCAGGACGGGGATGGGAAAGAGGTTGAGGATACCCAGGTTGACGCTCAGCAGCCCGATGAAATAGGACAGATTGATCCAGCCGGCCTCCATCTGCTGACCCGCCATCTGGGCAATGAGGATGGGTCCGCCGAGTTCAGAGGCCGGCACCACCCGCTGGATGATTTTAACGATGCCCATGATGGTGAGGTAGATGAAGGTCCAGGTCTGGCTGAGCCCGGCCATGAAGGCCTCGGGGATGGAGGCCTTTTCATAGGTGACTTCGCTGCTGCGGGAGATGCCCAGCATGAAACGTTCATCCACCACCTCGCCGAAGATATTTTTGACCTCCTGTCTTTCCGGCTGGCCGGTTGTGGCAATCTCTTCTCCCCCACGGGAGATGACCAGGGCCACCGGCTTGCCGTTTGATTCACGGATGAGCCGGGAGACATCATCCCAGTCCGCGGTTTTCTCGCCGTTGATGGAGACGATGATATCCCCGGCCTTGAGCCCGGCCGCATCCGCCGGGGAGTGCTGGGTGATGGCGCCGATCTCCGTGCCTGCTTTGGGCACCGGCAAACCGGCGATGGCAAAGATGGCAAAAAAGACGACAACCGCGAAAAAAAGATTGAAGGCCGGCCCGGCCAGAACGATCAAGAAACGTTTCCACACGGGCTTATGGGCAAATGAATAGGGCTGCTCGGTGAAAGAGACCTCATCCTCCTTGTTTTCCCCGGTCATTTTTACATAACCGCCCAGGGGAAAGGCGCTGATCAGATATTCGGTGTCGCCATACTTTCTGCCATACACCTTCGGGCCGAAGCCCAGGGAGAATTTCAGCACCCGGACGCCGAAGAGCTTGGCGAAAAGGAAATGGCCGAACTCATGCACAAAGATCAGCAGGCCAAGAACGATGATAAAGGAGATGACGGAGTTCATAATTTGACATTCAGGCCAGGGGGTAAATCAGGGGTATCATATTCCTGGCCAGTCCTCTGTTGAAATTTAATATGCAGTGCTGCAATAATTGACTCGGCCTGCATTCTGGCGGCAAGGTCGGCCTCTAAAATGGTCTCTATGTCTGTGATGTCTTTCCGGGTCAATCGGTTCAATGTTTCTGCCACGACAAGAGAAATTTCCGGGAAACGTATTTTCCTGTCGAGAAATGAAGCCACTGCCACCTCGTTGGCGGCATTGAGCACCGCCGGCATGGTGCCGCCCTGCTTGCAGGCGTGGTAGGCAAGTTTCAGGGCCGGGAATTTCTTGAAGTCCGGCGGCAGAAAACTAAGATCCATGCAGCGCGGCAGATTAAGCCGGGCCAGCCCGGTCTTGAGACGCTCCGGCCAGGAGAGGGCATAGGTGATCGGGATGCGCATGTCCGGGATGCCCATCTGGGCGATGACTGAGCCGTCAATATATTCCACCAGCGAGTGCACGATGCTCTGCGGATGGACCAGCACCTCAATATGCTCCACGTCGATGTCAAAAAGCCATCTGGCCTCGATGACCTCAAGGCCCTTGTTCATCAGGGTGGCCGAGTCGATGGAAATTTTGTTGCCCATGCTCCAGTTGGGGTGATTAATGGCCTCTTCCGGGGTGACGTCCCATAAATCCCGCTCGTTTTTTTCGCGGAAAGGGCCGCCCGAGGCAGTGAGGATGATTTTATGCACATCCTCCCGGCGGCCGGCGGTCAGGGCCTGGAAGATGGCATTGTGCTCGCTGTCCACGGGAAGAATCTTGACCCTGTTGCGCCGGGCCTCGGCCATGACCAGATCACCGGCCATGACCAGGGTTTCCTTGTTGGCCAAGGCGATATTCTTGCCCGCCTTAATGGCGGCCAGGGTGGGCATCAGGCCCGCTGCCCCGACAATGGCCGAGACCACGGTGTCGGCATGGGGAATGGTTGCCACCAGTTCGTTGCCTTCCCGGCCGAAGAAGATTTTTTCGCTCCAGCCGCCGGGCAGCCGCTGGGCCAGTTCCCGGGCAAGCTCTTCTGTTGCCACGGACACGGCGAGGGGATTGAAGGCCTCAATCTGGTCGCGCATCAGGGCTATGTTGCGGCCGGCGGCAAGGCCGACGATGCGGAAACGGCCCGGATACTGGCGGACAACCTTCAGCACGTTGCGGCCGATGGAACCGGTGGACCCTAAAAGAGAGATGTTTTTCTGCATTCCCCGTTACCCCAGAAGATGATATGTCACCAGATAATATAAAACCGGAGCCGTCAGCAGCAGGGAGTCGGCGCGATCAAGAATCCCCCCGTGCCCGGGCAGGATAGTGCCCGAATCCTTCACCCCCATGCTGCGTTTGACCAACGACTCGATCAGGTCGCCGACCACGCCGAGGGCGGCAAGAAACAGGGCTGCGGCGGCAAAACGCAACATATTGACATCGTTGAACAGAAAAACGGCAACCAGCAGGGCAAAGCCGGTGCCGCACAGCATGCCGCCGACAAATCCTTCCACGGTTTTCTTCGGGCTGATGGACGGACAGAGTTTGTGTCTGCCAAGTGACATGCCGGTAAAATAGGCCCCGGTGTCTGATGCCGCGGTGATAGTGGTCAGAAAAAGCAGCCATTTGGCGCCGGCGGGCATCGTCATGAAGAGAATGAGGTGGGCGGTGAAAAGGCCGGTATACATGACGCCGAAACTTGCCTTTAAAAGAAGATCAAAAGGTCTTTGCAGCTGCGCGGCCTTGAAGACCGTCAGCACGGCCAGCAGCATGAGGGCGGCGATAAACGAGACATAAACCAGATCAAGGCGCTGCCACCAGGTAACGGCAACAGGCAGCAGGGCAATGGCCGTCAGCTGCGGACGGAGGGTTTTCTCATCATTTTGCAGGCAGATGGCAAAGAACTCATGGGCGGCAATAAGGCTGATGGCCGCGATAACCAGCCAGAAGAGGATAAAAGACTGGGAATAGAGCAGGGCCAGCCAGCCGGCAACGGCGAGCAGTCCTGTGATGATTCGTTTCATGTCATTTCGGGTGTCACGTGCCGGAAAAATATCTGACACAGATGCGCAGAATATTAAAATAATGAAAATGTGCGGCGTGCCGGCGCATTTACCGACTCGCTCTAATTGTTTTCGCTTATCTGGTCTCCTGTTCGGCCAAAACGTCTTTGTCTTTTCTGAAAGGTGGTGATTGCCGCAATAAAATCTGCCTTGGTGAAGTCGGGCCAGTGGGTTTCGGTAATAAAAATTTCGGCATAGGAGGCCTGCCAGAGGAGAAAATTGCTCAGCCGAAATTCACCGCCGGTGCGGATGATGAGGTCCGGGTCAGGAAGCCCTGCGGTATAGAGGTAGCCGGAGAAAATTTCTTCCGTGATATTCTCGGGAGTCAATTTGCCGGCTGCGCAGAGCCTGGCCGTCTCCCTGGCTGCCTTAACAATTTCATCGCGGCTGCCGTAACTTAAGGCGAGATTGAGGATGAGGCCTGTGTTGCCAGCGGTTTTGGCCATGGAGGCGCTTAATGACTCCCTGATTTCCGCGGGCAGATTCTCCATGCGCCCGATACAGCGCAGGCGGATGTTGTTTTCCTGCATGGCAATGATCTCGCTTTCAAGATAGGACTTTAAAAGCGACATGAGCCCTGAAACCTCATTGGCGGGCCTTTTAAGGTTCTCGGTGGAGAGGGCGTAAAGGGTGAGGGCTGGTATGCCGATTTCCCTGGCGGCCTTGACGATCAGCTGAACCGTTTTAACCCCGGCCTTGTGTCCCATGAGGCGCATGAGGCCGCGACTCTGGGCCCAGCGGCCGTTGCCATCCATGATGATGGCAATATGCCGCGGGAGTTTTTTTTTGTCCAGTTCCAAGGATGTCGACACTGGGGGCCTATTAAACCTCCATGACCTCTTTTTCTTTTTCAGCAAGAATTACATCAATTTTTTTTATGAATGCGTCGGTCTCTTTCTGGGCTTCGTCCTGAAACTTGAAGAGATCGTCTTCCGAGATTTCTTTGTCTTTTTTGAGTTTTTTCAAGTGATCAAGGGCATCCCGGCGGCAGTTGCGCACTGCCACCCGGTATTCTTCGCCGATTTTTTTTGCCTGTTTGACCATTTCCTTACGGCGCTCCTCGGTAAGCTGCGGAATGGAAATGCGCAGCATCTTGCCGTCGCTTGCCGGGGTCAGGCCGATATTGGCCGCCAGGATTGCCTTATCAATGGCTGGGAGAACCTGGGGGTCCCAGGGCTGGATGACAATCAGTCTGCTTTCCGGAATGGTGATGGAGGCAACCTGGTTAAGCGGCATTTTGGAACCGTAGGAATCCACCTTGATTCCCTCAACCAGAGACAATGAGGCGCGGCCGGTACGGATTGTCGTCAGCTCCCGGCGATAGGCCTCCAGGCTTTTTTCCATTTTGTCCTTCATTTCTAACAGAACTTTACTCATTATCAACTCCACTGATCAAAGTGCCGATTTTCGCCCCGCAGATGGCTTTTTTGATGTTGCCGGGGATATTCATGTCTAAAACGAGAATGGTCTTGTTGTTGTCCATGGCCAGCGAAACGGCTGCCGCATCCATCACCTTCAACCGCCTTCTCAGGACTTCGGCGTAACTTAAACTGTCAAATTTCACGGCATCGTCATGGATGAGAGGGTCTTTGTCGTACACCCCGTCAACCCTGGTGGCCTTGCAGATGATATCCGCGTTGATTTCCAGGCCCCGCAGAACCGCCGCGGTGTCGGTGGTGAAATAGGGATTGCCGGTGCCTGCCGCGAATATGACGATATTGCCCATTTTCAGATGTTCAAGGGCGCGGCGATGGGAATAGGGCTCGCAGACCGTTTCCATGGGGATGGCCGACAGAACGGCGGTATTGACGTCGATCTGTTCAAGGGTGTCGCTCAAGGCCAGGGCGTTCATGACCGTGGCCAGCATGCCCATATTGTCGGCAATAGCCCTGTCCATGCCGGCTGAGGCCCCGGCGATTCCGCGGAAGATGTTACCGGCACCGATGACAATGGCGATTTCCGTGCCGAGAGACCGCAGTTCCCGGATTTCGTCGGCCACATAGGCAAGCACATCGTTGCTGATGCCGAAAGCGGCGTCGCCCATCAGGGCTTCGCCGCTTAATTTCAGCAATATCCTTTTATACCTGTAAGTATCCACGCCCGATACACCTTACGTATGATTTAAGCGCCTACCTGAAAACGGGCAAACCTCTTGATGGCGATGTTTTCACCGAGAGAGGCGATGATTTCGTTGAGCAGATCCTGGATGGTGAGATCGGGATTCTTGACATACTGTTGCTCAAGCAGGCAGGAATCGGCGTAGAACTTGTCGATTTTGCCGGCCACGATTTTTTCCACGATATTTGCCGGTTTGCCTGAGTCTGCCGCCTGTTTGACGTAAATGTCCTTTTCCCTGGCAAGCAGCTCCGCCGGCACGTCTTCCCTTTTGATGGACACGGGATTGACCGCGGCGATATGCATGGCGACATTTTTGGCAAACTCAATGAAGGTGGGTGTTTTGGCGACAAAATCCGTCTCGCAGCCCACTTCCACCATGACGCCGAGTTTGCCGCCCGCATGGATATAGCACTCGATGACACCTTCGCTGGTGGCGCGTGTCGCCCTTTTGGCGGCAACGGCCAAGCCTTTCTGGCGAAGGTAATCGACGGCCTTTTCCATGTCGCCGTTGTTTTCCGCAAGAGCCTTCTTGCAATCCATCATGCCCGCGTTGGTTTTGTCGCGGAGTTCCTTGACCATTTGACTGGTTATATTCATGGTATTTTTACCCTTCTGTTCGTTAATGAAATTCTGTTGCTCTTTTGCTGCGCTGCCGCCGGGGCTTTATTCGTCATCATCCCCTTGCATGTCGGCAGAGCCTGAGCCCGGTGCATTGGCTGCAGCCATGGCT
This sequence comes from Thermodesulfobacteriota bacterium, assembly GCA_040755455.1. GTDB lineage: Bacteria > Desulfobacterota > Desulfobulbia > Desulfobulbales > SURF-16 > SURF-16. Next base: position 33,892 of record JBFMAY010000020.1, read on the forward strand.
TCGGCAATGGCGTCGTCGGTCTCAACCGCTTCGCCCCTTCTGGCCCTGCCGGAGAGAACCGCATCAGCCATCTTGGAGGTGATCAGTTTGATGGAGCGGATCGCATCGTCGTTACCCGGAATAAGGTGGTCGATGCCGTCCGGATCACAGTTGGTGTCTGCTATGGCGATAACCGGAATTCCCAGGCGGTTCGCCTCGTCAACGGCGATGTTTTCCCGTTTTGGGTCAATGATGAAAATCACCGAGGGCAAACTCTTCATGTCCTTAATGCCGCCAAGGTTGCGCTCCAGCTTGACCAGTTCTTTTTCCATGCCCAGCGCTTCTTTTTTCTTGTAGCGATGGATGCTGCCGTCGTCCATCATGGCATGGATGGATTTCATGCGGTCAACGGATTTTTTGATGGTCTGGAAGTTGGTCAGCATGCCGCCGAGCCAGCGGTGGTTGATATAGAACATGCCGGCCCTGCCTGCTTCCTCTTTGACGATGTCCTGGGCCTGACGCTTGGTACCGACGAAAAGAACGGAACCGCCTTTGGCCACGGTATCCACAACGGTTTCATAGGCCTTATTGAAAAGGGGCAGGGTTTTGTCCAGGTTGATGATGTAAATCTTGTTACGGGCCCCGAAGATGTACGGTTTCATTTTCGGGTTCCAGCGGCGGGTTTGGTGGCCGAAGTGCAGACCGGCAACCAGCATTTCTTTCATTGTAATGTAAGCCATTGTTAAATCTCCATTTTTTTTGGTTAGGCCTCCATCCCGTTTTCCCCAACCCATACGGGCACCAGAGGGGTTTCTCAGGGATGTGTGATGTAAAAATCCAATTCTTTTACCACTCAATTATTCTTTTTGCAAGGGGTAGACCAAGACTCATATAAAAAACTTGACACTTTCCGGGAAAATAGGCAATCATGCGAGATTGCATGAAGTCAGCTCATTAACATATTGTCCAACCCTGTCTTGTTTTTTTATTTCCACCTCCGGTAGAACCGGTTTCGGCTGAAGATCCATGAAGGCATCCCTGAAAGAGTTCCATCCCAAGAAGATACTGGTACGCTCCACCAACTGGATCGGCGATGCCATCATGACCACCCCGGCGGTGCGGACCATCAGGCAGAATTTTCCCGAAGCCGAGATCTCCATGCTTGCTCAGCCATGGATGGCCGATGTCTTTGCCGCCAGCCCCCATGTCGATCACATCATCTATTATGAAAAGAAGGGCAAGCACCGGGGGCTGGCCGGCATGCTGCGTTTGAGCCGGCTGTTGAAAAGCATGCGTTTTGACCTGGCCATTCTGCTGCAGAACGCCTTTGAGGCGGCGCTGCTGGCGAAACTGGCCGGCATTCCGGTCCGCGCCGGTTATCAACGGGATGCCCGTTCGCTGCTGTTGACCCATGGTGTGCCGATCCGAGCGGAAATCCGCGCAAAGCATCAGGTTTACTATTATCAGGCCCTGCTTGCGGATTTAGGCTTGACCTGCGGCAGCAACGAACTCTTCCTGCAGTTGGCGGACAAGGATATGGATTTCGCCCACAGGTTCCGCGAGGGGCTTGGCGCCGGACCTGTGGTCGGCATCAATCCGGGTGCGGCTTTTGGTCCGGCCAAGTGCTGGCCGGCGGAAAGATACGGGCAACTGGCCGCGAGCCTGCATCGGGAAAACGGGGCGAAATTCATGGTGTTCGGCACGGTGGCGGACCAGAAAACCATTGATGTCATCACCGGCTACGGCACCGGCTTTATTCGCGGTCTGGCCGGAAAAACGACACTGGGCCAGGCAATGGCCCTGATAGCGATCTGTGACGCCTTTGTTACCAACGATTCGGGGCTGATGCATGTGGGGGCGGCCACCAAGACGCCGCTGGTGGCTATTTTCGGCTCCACCGATGCGGTGGCGACCGGTCCGTTCTCTGACCGGGCGGTGGTGGTGCAGAAGGAGCTTGCCTGCCGGCCGTGCCTGAAAAAAAACTGTAAATCGGATTTCCGCTGCATGCTTGATATCTCGGTTGTCGAGGTGGCGCGGGCTGTGCGGGGATTACTGGAGAAACGATGAAACCTGCGGTATTTCTGGACAGGGACGGCACCATCAACGAGCAGATGGGCTACATCAACCATATTGACCGTTTTCATCTGCTGGACGGGGTGACTGACGCCATCCGCCGGCTCAACATTGCCGGTATTCCCGTGGTGGTGGTCACCAACCAGTCAGGCCTTGCCAGGGGCTATTTCCCGGAGACTCTCCTTAATGAGGTGCACCGCAGGATGGAGCTCCTGCTGGCAGAGGACAACGCCCATGTTGACGGCATTTATGTCTGTCCCCATCACCCGGAAGCCAGGGAGGAGAGATTTAGGGTGGACTGCGATTGCCGCAAACCGAAAAACGGTCTTTTTGTCCGGGCCGCCCGGGAGCTGGGGCTTGATCTGGGCCGATCCTATGTGGTGGGTGACCGCTGGTCGGATCTCAAGGCCGCGGCCTGCTGCGGGGCCAAGGGCATTCTCGTGCTCACCGGCTATGGCCGGGGAGACTTGGCATATATCGGTCCGCAGCAGCGGATCCAGCCCCATTACGTCGCCGAAAATCTGCTGGAGGCGGTGGACTGGATCCTGGCGGATCTGACGGTCAGCCGCGGCTGAAGCCCTGCGCGGATCAGAGAACGCGACCAGCTTCAGCCGTTTTCATGGCATGGGCGGGATGAGCTGAGCGGCAATATCTTTTTTAGTAATTGCTCAGGTCCTGGATCGCATCAACAACCATCCCGGTTCCCACCGCGATCAGCAGGATATCGCTTGCCACGCGCACGAAGCGGTGGTTGGGCGGAGGCGGTCCGAGCTGCACAATGACCTGCGGCGGCAGATCATAGTAAATGACTTCCCGGGGCAGCGGCTGGCCCACCATATATCTTTTGGCGTGGCCGGGGGGCATGCAGCCGTTGTTCTTCTTGGCCAGGCCCGGCGGGCAGTGGCCGGTACGGTACTGCTCAACATAGTAGTTGTTGATGACGGTCCGGTGCTGGTCGCCGAAATAGACGGTCGGCCTGCCACCCCCGCCGCGTTCGTGACCCTCATAGTTTTCGTGCTTCTGTTCATGTTTGCCGCCCTTTTTGCCGCCTCCGGCCCATGATGGCTTCTCGGCCAGGGCCGGCGCTGCGGTGGCAAGGATCCCGGCGATTACCAGAGCCAGGATGCGATTTTTCTGCAGGGTAATATGCTGCATGATCAGTCTCCAAATAAAAAAGTTGCACTCCCGTCCGCAGGCATCCTCAGCCCGGGGACTTTTTCCCTCATCGCCTGAAGTTGAATCCGCTTGCCGGTGATCAGTCATTGCCGGCACGGCATCTGTAGCTAAGCCGTTGTAAAAAAGACAACATGGTCATGATGATAACCAAAACGGCATAAGGAACCGCAAAGAAACGGGCAGAATTGTATAAGTTATTTCGTAACGGCTCCTAAAAAGCGTTATCTCCTTCCCATAAGGACAATTATACCAAGCCGTTTGCGATTTAGGGAGATATTTTTCGTTTTACGCTTTGGACTAATCGCGCATGGCTGCAGGAGCCTATTTTTCTTCCCTGTCTCCCGCGCCGTCCTGGTTTTTTTGTTGCAGGGCGCGGGACCGGTCATCTTCCGTTTGCTGTCGGGAAGACACCTCCGGCAGAAACTCCTTGAAGGATTCTCCGTAGATCTCCCAGATGGTGACAAACAGCGCAGCAAGGATTGGTCCAACTATAATGCCGATGATGCCGAACATGGCAATGCCGCCCAGCGTGCCGAAGAGGACAAAGAGGTCATGCATCTTGGTGTCGTTGCCGACCAGTCTTGGCCGGAGGAGATTATCAATATTGCCGGCAATGAGCCCGCAGACAACCGTGAGGATGATGGCGCCGGTTATATCCCGGAGCAGGAGCAAAATGACGAGGGCGGGGAGCCAGATGATGGCCGTGCCCACGCTGGGGATGATGGAGAGAACGGCCATGAGGGTGCCCCAGAACACGGGACTCTGGATGCCGGCCAGTGAAAAACCGATGCCGCAGAGGGTGCCTTGGATGATGCCGATGATCAGGGTTCCCTTGATGGTCGCCTTGGCGACAGAGGTAAACCGCTGCAGCAGGAGTTGTTCTTCCCGGTCTTCAAGCGGGAGGTAGTAGAGGATTTTGTCCAGCAGCTTATGTCCGTCAATGAGAAAATAAAACATGGTGTAGAGCATGATGATGGACATCAGGGCGGCATTAACCGTCATCATGGTCATTGACGAAAAGGAGTCGATCAGCAAGGTCGAGGCGTTGCCGACCAGGATGCCGAGCTTCTGGATGATCACATCCCGGTAGGGGAGGAGCTGCTCGTAATAGGGGATTCTGTGCTGGTAGTCGGAAAAGGCGGTGGGCTGCTGGAGAAAGGACTGCACCCAAGGAGTGACTGACTGACTGACATTGATCGCCTGGGCAACAACCACGCCGATAAGTCCGGAGAACGGGATGAGGACAAGGCAAACCACGACCATGATGGTGAGGAACGAGGCAAGGGGTTGTTTTCCCCGGCAGCGCACCAGAAGTCGCTGGTACAGGGGGTTGGTCAGGGCGGTAAAGAGACCGGCCATGAAGATGGCCATGAGGAACTGGCTGGTCATGGCAAGAAAGATGGCCGAAATGCCGCTGACGCAGAGCAGCAGAACTATTTTTTGTGCTGTTTTCGGAGACATAGGGGTTGTGAGAAGAGTGGTTGAGAGGTCAGATGTTGCCAGGAAAAATGTTTTCGAGTTGAATTATGACCCGTTGTGCGGTAACGTTCAAGTAATAAATCGTTTTAAACTGCAAAATGACGGCAAGTAAAGTTTAGAGCCGGTCTGTCCTGAGCATGTCTTAACCCATGTCGTTCCTGCAGGGAAATCCCGGCGGCCGCCCGTCGTCCCCGGCCGCAGAGAGGCTCCCCGCCCGGTTCCGGAAATGGTTGCCCGGTCCGGGCGGCGGGCTTATTCCACCTATTGGCTTTGCAAATAAAATTAATCGGAAAGCAGCATTATGGACAATTTAATAGGCAAACACTGGCATCATCTGCCGGCGGATGAGGTGGTTGATCTGTTGGGCAGCAACACGGTGAAGGGGCTTGACCTGTTCGAGGTCAAACACCGTTTCGAATATTTCGGACCCAATATGATCAGCGCCAAAAAAGGGAAAGGACCGCTCCTGCGCTTTTTGCTCCAGTTCCATCAGCCGCTGATCTATATCCTGATCGTCTCCGGCATCATCACCGCCGGGCTGCGGGAATGGGTGGACTCCGGGGTCATCTTCGGCGTGGTGATTGTCAACGCCATTATCGGCTTTATCCAGGAGTCCAAGGCGGTGAACGCCTTGGCGGCCCTGGCCCGGACCATGACCACCGAGGCCACGGTGCTGCGGCAGGGCGAGAAAAAACGCATTTCCGCCACCGGACTGGTGGTGGGGGATATTGTTTTTCTCCAGGGAGGCGACAAGGTGCCGGCGGATATGCGGCTCCTGCAGGTGCGTGAGCTGCAGGTCGACGAATCCGCCCTGACCGGGGAATCCCTGCCGGTTGTCAAGACCGGCGGACAGCTGGCCCATGATACGGTGCTGGCCGACCGCGGCAACATGGCCTATGCATCAAGCCTGGCAACCTACGGCCAGGGAATGGGCATCGTCACCGCCACCGGCGATCATACCGAGGTGGGACGCATCTCCCAGCTGATCTCCACCGCCAAGGAGTTGGAGACGCCGCTGACCCGCAAGATCGGCCATTTCAGCAACATCCTGCTCTATGCCATCCTGGCCCTGGCGGCGGTGACCGTGCTGGTGGGCATGGTTCGCGGCCAGTCGCTGTTCGACATGTTCATGGCCGCCGTCGCCCTGGCTGTGGGGGCGATCCCCGAGGGACTGCCGGCGGCGGTGACCGTCACCCTGGCCATCGGCGTGTCACGGATGGCGAAACGCAATGCAATCATCCGTAAATTGCCGGCGGTGGAGACCCTGGGCAGCACCACGGTGATCTGCACGGACAAAACCGGCACCCTGACCGAAAACCAGATGACGGTGAAGGAGATCATGGCCGGCGGCATCCGCTACAAGGTCACCGGTGGCGGCTACAATCCCGCCGCCGGGGGGATCGAACGGGAAGGCCGGATGGTGGCCAGCGCGGATTTCCCCGCCCTGGCGGAATGTCTGCGGGCCGGCGCCCTGTGCAATGACAGCGTGCTGGCTGAAAAAGAGGGAAACTGGCAGGTGCAGGGCGATCCCACCGAGGGGGCGTTGCTGGTCAGCGGCCTGAAGGGCGGGCAGGACCCGGCCCGGTTATTAGCGGAAACACCCCGCATCGACGCCATTCCCTTCGAGTCCGAGTACCAGTATATGGCCACATTGCAGGAAGCCGGGGGCGGCAGGCCGTGCACGATTTATCTCAAGGGGGCGGCGGAGGCGCTGCTGAAAAAATGCGCCACCCGGCTGGATGCGGGCGGCAATCAGGTTGAGCTGCGCCCTGAGGAAATCTTGCAGCATATTGCAGAGCTGACCTCGGGAGGCCAGCGGGTGCTGGCCTTTGCCAGAAAGGAATTGCCGGAAAACGGCAGGGCGATAAGCCATGGAGATGTGGCCTCGGGCCTGACCTTTGTAGGCCTGCAGGGGATGATCGATCCGCCCCGGGCCGCCGCGGTGTCCGCCGTGAAAATCTGCCAGGCAGCCGGTGTGCAGGTCAAGATGATCACCGGCGACCACCCGTTGACCGCGGCGGCCATCGCCAGGCAAGTGGGCCTTGACGGCGCAGCTGGGACGGACATGGTCCCCGTCCTTACCGGCCGGGAACTGGCGGAGTTATCCGACCTTGAATTGATTGACGCGGCGGAAAAAACAGCGGTGTTCGCCAGGGCTACGCCGGAACAGAAACTCCGGCTGGTTGAAGCGCTGCAGGCCAGAGGACATGTGGTGGCCATGACCGGCGACGGGGTGAATGACGCCCCGGCCCTGAAAAGGGCCGATATCGGCGTGGCCATGGGTATCACCGGCACGGAGGTGGCCAAGGAGGCGGCCGCCATGGTGCTCACCGACGATAACTTCAGCTCCATCGAGGCGGCGGTTGAAGAGGGCCGCGGGGTTTTTGACAACCTGACAAAATTCATCGTCTGGACCTTGCCCACCAATCTGGGCGAAGGGCTGGTGATCCTGGTCGCCATCTTTCTCGGGGTCACCCTGCCCATTCTGCCCGTGCAGATTTTGTGGATCAACATGACAACCGCTGGCTTCCTCGGCCTGATGCTGGCCTTTGAGCCCAAGGAGCCCGGCATCATGCAGCGGCCGCCCCGCAACCCCGCCACCCCCATTCTCACCAGGACATTGAGTTTCCGCATTGTCCTGGTGGGCGGGCTGCTGCTCATCGCAGCCTTCGGGCTTTTTGCGTGGGAGCTGGCAACGGGCGCCTCTGTTGTGCAGGCGCGCACCGTGGCGGTCAACGTCTTTGTCGTCATTGAACTCTTTTATCTGTTTAATTGCCGTTCACTGAGCAAGTCCATTTCCCAGCTCGGACTTTTGACGAACATGTGGGCCTTCGGCGGCGCCGCCGCCATGCTGCTTCTGCAGATTCTCTATACCTATCTGCCGCTCATGAACCGTCTTTTCCAGAGTGAGCCCATCGGCATTGTTGCCTGGGGCAAGATCATGGCTGCCGGTCTGCTGACCTATATCATCGTGGAAGTGGAAAAAATATTATGGCAGCGATCGGCCAGGTATTAACCATAGCGGCGGGCTGCCGGAGACAATTTTCCTGTTCTGCTCCATACTTCGGGGTTTGCGCCTGAATTTTGACGCAGCGGGTTGCCTGGCAATGACGTTTCGGGTCGGCATATTGGGGATTGACGGCAGCGGCAAGAGCACTCTTGTGGCAGGGCTTGAGCGGCGGCTTGCAATTTCCTCGAGCGTCATGAGCATCGGCCAGCGCGTCACGTTGCACCCCAAAGCGGGTGAACAGCTTGATCTCCTTGGCGCTTTGCCGGAGGCCGCCCACCCGCTGCGCCATATGCTGCGCAATATCCAGCGGCACTGGACCATGCAGCGGCTGCCCGGCCTGCTCAAACACTACCGGCCGGACATCTGTCTGGAAGACCGCGACACCGTCATCGATATCTGCGCCCTCATCACGGCGCATCTTCCTGCCCTTCGCTATCTCACCCCCCGCCGGCGGGTGACGATATTTTTAACCCTGACCCGCCGCAGCCTGGCGGACATGTATCTCTATCTCCGCCTGCCAGCAGCGGTTGCCGATGAACGTATTCAATGGAAGCTGCAACAGACACGCCGTCTGCGCGCTTACCATGAGCGACCGCATCTGCTTGAGCGTGTTGCCCAGGAATATCCGCGTTTCCTTGACTATTTGGGGGAAATCGGCGTGCCGTCCGTGGTTTTGGCGGCGGATCAGCCTGCTCAGGCTGTTCTCGACGCTGCCTGTTTGTCTATCCGTGCATATTATGACCGCCATTGCCGGGAAAACGGATGACATGAATGAGGATATTTCTCAGCGCGCTCATTGAGTTGTGACGATGAAGATTGACCTTTTCCGTCCCGACCGCCCATCGAACGTTGTCTCATTTGATAAGGAAGGGATGAGCGGCGATAAAAAGAAAAAGGTATTTGCTATAGAGACTGTTTTTCAGTCAAACCAAATCGCGGATCCGTTCCTTCATCTCTTGGTAATGGAATAATCTTTCATATTCCACCATGTCGGCCAGGGCCCGGGACTGGATCTTCATCCCTGTTTCTGCGAGAATGGCGACCGGATTGAGACCGCCGATAACAACGATTCCCGTTCTTCCTTCGGTAACAGGAATTTCAAGCAAGGGCTGCCCCGGCCAGCCAACCAGTAGAAATCCGCCCAGGCCGACCACTTTGAGTTTCTCGATCAGGCCAATAACGTCCATGCGACTGTCGGCTGGCACTTCCCTGAAGCCGACCCCGATCCGGCCATTGCCATTTTTAATCGCACCGGCATAATCCGTCATGCCGCTCCTGATGAAGATTTCGAGTGGGTCGAGGCTTGTGCCGTCATACTTGATGATTTCCACGAATCGGGAGGGTTTTCTGTTGCGCAGCTCGAGGAGCCCCCCGAAGCTCGAATGGGTGGGGATGCCGTGGGAGAGTAAAACCCCATTCAGGGTGATTGAACAGACGGTGCCAAAACCTACCATCCCGGGAGGGATCACGAATCCGCCCACTCTTTCCCCGGGACTAAAGAGGCCCATCATGGTGCCCATTGAATAGCCAGCTTCATATACCTGGCATATTAAAGGTGCGACATCGGCAAGTATTTCCCGTTTAATGAGGCTCATATTGATGATGACCGTGCCGCTTTTCTTATAGAGATCAAAAGTCATGCGGTAGGTTAACTGGTCGATTTTTGCCTCTAGAAAACCCACCTTGTCAAAAACTCTGGCCTTGCTTAACTCCTTATGCCCCAGAGGGGTAATGACCCGTCCTTTTTTTCCGAGATTTTCCGTCAGCCCTTTTGCATCAAGAATTTTGAAATAGTGACGGATCGTCCGTTCGCTGGCTTCCTGGCCCATGGCCTGCAGGCTTTCCAGTATTTTGGCGCTGGACAGTGGTACTTCCGTTTTTTGCAGGATGCGTAAAATTGCCAGTTCTTTTTTTTCTGTTTTATCACTCATGAAAAAAAACATAGTGGGTATTAGCCCTTTTTGTAAATATAAAAAAAGGCAAATTTGCCGAAAATATTTAGTGGAATGAAAATAATATGCAACTTTTCATGCCCGCAAGCAGGACGAAAGTAGGTAATGTTATCAGGATGTTTCTGCATCGCGCTGCATGCAAGTGTCATGTCGGCGAGCACGATATTTCGGCAAATTTGCCGTTTTTCATTATTTTTATTCATCGGTTGTTCGTCTGCAGATGCTATTAAGCCACAAATTCAACATTTTAACAGTTGAAAAAATATATTTTTAATACTATGTAACATTCATTCGGCAATTGATTGCCGGATGAATGCATGCAATTATGCCGGGTACTCCATCGGGACATACAGCTCTGCCAGGCGAGTGAAACATCTCCTTTGGTTATGTGAAATAAATGGCAAGCAGTTGCCGTATTTAAGAATCGCGGGACTCATTGCCGGTTTTTCGCGTCATACGCGAGGTGCTTTTTTTAAAAATAACAGCAAACCACAGCCAATTAGTTAAGTACTTAAAAAATTTAACAAGGAAGGCGCACATGAAGAGTGTAAGTGAGTTTATGGCCGAGGTTGTTCAAAAGAATCCCGGGGAAATGGAATTTCATCAGGCAGTAAAAGAGGTGGCTGAATCAATTTTTCCTTTTTTGGAAAAAAATCCCAAATATGCAAAAGAAAAAATTTTGGAGAGAATGATTATTCCGGAAAGGGTGATAATCTTCAGAGTTCCGTGGCTTGACGATAAACAGGAAATTCAAATCAACACAGGCTACCGTATTGAAATGAGCAGCGCCATAGGTCCTTACAAGGGCGGATTGCGTTTTCATCCCAGCGTTAATCTCGGCATCCTGAAGTTTCTTGCCTTTGAGCAGGTATTTAAAAACAGCCTGACGACCCTCCCCTTGGGCGGCGGCAAAGGTGGCTCTGATTTTGACCCCAAGGGAAAATCAGACAAGGAAGTCATGAAGTTCTGTCAGAGTTTTATGACTGAACTTTTCAGACACATCGGCGAGAACACCGACGTGCCAGCCGGGGATATCGGCGTGGGGTCACGGGAGATCGGTTACCTCTTCGGCCAGTATAAGAGGCTTAAAAACGAGTTTACCGGCGTGCTTACCGGCAAGGGTATTAACTGGGGCGGCAGTTTGATCCGCCCTGAGGCCACCGGCTACGGCTGTGTTTATTTCGTGCAGGAAATGCTGAAGACCAGAGGTCAATCAATAACAGGCAAGGTTTGCACCATATCCGGTTCCGGCAACGTGGCCCAGTATACGGCCGAAAAATTACTTGAACTGGGGGCAAAGGTTGTCACTTTGTCCGATTCCAACGGCTATATCTATAAAGAAGACGGATTAACCGAAAAGGACTTGCAGTACGTGTTTGAGCTTAAAAACGTGAAACGCGGCCGCATAAAAGAATGCGCCAAGAAGTTTAAGAAGTGCAAATACTTTGAGGGCAAAAGGCCGTGGGAGATTCCCTGTGATATCGCCTTTCCCAGCGCCACCCAGAACGAAATTGACGAAAATGACGCCAAAACACTGGTCAAAAACGGTTGTTTCGTCATTGGCGAAGGGGCAAATATGCCGACAGTTCCCGAGGCCGTTAAGGTGTTCCAGGCGGCAAAGATCCTTTACGCACCAGGGAAAGCTGCCAATGCTGGCGGTGTATCGACTTCCGGTCTCGAGATGAGCCAGAACAGCATCAGGACCGCCTGGACCCGTGAGGAAGTCGACAATAAACTCCGCAAGATCAAGATAAGAATTCATGATTGTTGCGTGCAGTATGGCAAGCAGGAAGATGGCTACATCAATTACGTAGACGGTGCCAATATTGCCGGTTTTGTGAAAGTGGCGGACGCCATGTTGGATCAGGGGGTGGTTTGATCTTCCCTGCCGCAGATGGGAGATAATGATGATCACCCTGCCTTTTTCGTGGCCGGGTGATCATTTTTTTTGTTATATTGTCTGCGGTTACTGCAGGCAATCTTGCTGTATGAACATTCATTGAAGAACCCGATTGCAGTCATGGCAAAAGCAAAAGCAAAACCATTGTTCAGTTCCGGGATTGAGTCGCTTGATGAGACCCTGCAGGGGATACTTGCCGGCGACAATGTGGTCTGGCAGGTTGATGATATACGTGATCAGATTCCCTTTGTCCATGCTTTCTGCAGATGTGCTTATCTTGACGCCAAGAAATTGGTTTATTTTCGTTTCGCCCAGCATCAGGCGCTGGTGCCCGATGAATTTCATGCCGACGTTCATACGCTGGAGCCACGGGCAGGATTTGAGCAGTTCATCACCAAGATCATGAACGTGATCAATGAATACGGCAAGGGGGCATGCTATGTATTTGACTGTCTGTCAGAGCTTGCTGTGGACTGGTACAATGACGGAATGCTGGGAAATTTTTTCAAACTGGCCTGCCCCTATCTCTACATTTCCGATACGGTGGCCTACTTCGCATTAATGCGAAATTCACATACGCCTCTTTCCATAAATGCCATCCATCGCACAGCCCAGGTGGTTCTCGACCTCTATTGCAGCAACGGACGTTATTATATTTTGCCTTTGAAAGTGCTCGGGCGGCTTACCCCCACCCTGTACATGCTTCATGAAATGGATGGGCAGACTTTCAAGCCGGTAACCAGCAGCATTGTTGTTTCAGAAATCCTGTCCACCACGCCACAACCTTGGATTGACTGCAAAATAGTTCTCAAGGATACCTGGTCAAGAACCTTGAGCGAGGCGCAGACTGTCTGCTCGGCGCACGGGGAAAGGGGTTCGGTCAAAAGAAACAAGGCCTTTGTGAAAAAGCTGATCAAAATGATCATCACCCGTAATGAGAAACTCGCCAAGCTGTGCGAAAAATATTTTGATCTTGCCGATCTTGTCTCCATCGGTAAACGAATGGTGGGGACCGGTCTGATAGGGGGAAAGTCCACCGGCATGCTGTTGGCCCGTTCGATTTTGACGAAAACGGATGAAAAATGGCAGGAGCGTTTGGAGATCCACGATTCATTTTTCATCGGCTCAGATGTTTTTTATTCCTTTGTCATAAACAACAAATGCTGGTGGGAACGGCACCAGATGAAGTCAGCGTCCGACCCCTTTGCGGCGGCGGAAAAGATCAGGCAAAAATTGCTGAAAGGCAAATTCCAACGGGATACCCTGAATCAGTTCAGGGAAATTCTGAATTATTTCGGACAATCACCAATAATCGTCCGCTCCAGCAGTCTTTTGGAAGATGCCTACGGCAATGCATTTTCAGGGAAATATGAAAGCGTTTTTTGCGCAAATCAAGGTCCGCCGGAGGAACGGCTGAAAAAATTCAAAGAAGCGGTGCGCATCGTCTATGCAAGCACGATGCGCCGGGAAGTTTTGTCATACCGGGCGCATCGGGGATTATGGAACCGGTATGAGGAGATGGCTCTGCTCGTGCAGCGGGTATCCGGCGCCTTTTATGGCAGCAGCTACCTGCCCCAGCTTGCCGGGGTGGGATACTCCTTCAATCCTTTTGTGTGGAATGCGGATATTGATCCCCATGCGGGGGTGTTACGCCTGGTATTTGGGCTTGGTACACGTGCTGTGGACCGGCACGATGATGATTACACCCGCATCGTGGCTCTTAACGCTCCCTTGAAACGTCCGGAGGTCACTGCGGATGAGGTGCATAAATATAGCCAGCATATTGTCGATATCATTGATCTTAAAAGCAACAAGCAGGTGAGCGCGGATTTTGAGGATGTGGTGAAAGCAACACCTGGCATGCCACTGGAGCTTTTTGCCATTCGCGACAGTGAAATGGAAAGTCGTGCGGAAAAATATGGCATGAAAAACGTTTTTTCCTGGATGTTGACTTTTAAGAATGTCTTTGACAACACCACGTTGATCGATGAGATGCGGGATATGCTGAGCGCTTTGGCCAGGGCGTATGATTATCCTGTCGATATCGAGTTTGCCGTAAATTTTTCCAATAATGATCACTACCGGATCAACCTTCTTCAGTGCCGGCCGTTTCAGGTCCAGATGTCCATAGACGCTGCCAAATTACCTAAGGATATAAAGAAGAAGGACATTTTTCTCGAGACGGCTGGACCGATCATAGGAGAAGCGGCAGCCAAGAGAATCGACAGAATCATTTACATTAAACCGCCACAATACAATGCCCTGACAACCTCGGAACGTTATTCGGTGGCGCGACTGATCGGTGATATAACCAATGGGTTGCCCGGCCACAAGAATACCATGCTTATCGGACCGGGGCGCTGGGGCAGCAAAATGCCTGAGCTGGGGGTGCCGGTGACCTTCAGTGATGTCAGAAATGTGGCAGTGCTTTGCGAACTTGTCACCATGCATGAAAAATTGACCCCGGACATCTCCCTGGGCACCCATTTCTTTAATGACATTGTTGAAATGGGGATTGTGTACCTGGGGCTCTATCTCAATCCCGCAAGGCAGGGGTATTTTTTCAACGAAGCATTGATCCTGGCGAAACCCAATGCCCTGTCCAGGGTCTATCAAAAAGAAAACAGGATCGCTGAGGCGATACACCTCGTAGAAATTGCACCAGGTTCGCTGGACATATTTATTCACACCAACACGATGGATCAGAAAGGGATTGTTTTCCAGGTAGGTGAATAGACATCATTATGAGGGGCAGCTGGATGCGCCGCACTGGGCGGTGTCGAGCCAGGCGCCGATCTCGCCCAGGGCGGTGGACGCCAGGAGATAGGCAATGTTGCCCGAGCCGGCAAGCTTGCGGGTCATCTGCAGGAGGTGGTATGGGCTTTGGCCCGCCGCGCTTTGCCCGGCAAGATGGGCAACGTATCCCCACATATGGTCAAGACCGTTCCGCAGCCGCCCTGGCGGGGGAGCAAGACGCAGGGTGCGGACCAGAATCCTGGCCAGGGATCTGAAGCGGAGCTGGTCATCAGCGGCGGCCAGCCAGGGGCCGATGCGCCTGTAAAGCTGCGGGTCACGGGCAAGGACGGAGTATTTATGCTGGGCCCACAGCTGCCGGGCCGAGGAGGGCAGGGGGATGCGGCCCGGTTCTTTAGCTCGATACTTCTGTTGCAGGATGGCAAACTGGGCGTGGGGCGGGTCGATAAAGGTCTTCGGCCATGTCGTTTCGCCAGTGATAACCGGCAGGGGGCTGTGATGGTTGTACCCTCTTAGCTGCATTTCCTCGACCAGCAGGTCGTGCCGTTTGCCGAGGGCGGCGAGATGGCCGCGCCAGCGCCTGGTTTCCGGATGGGCTGCATAGCCCTTTCTGTTTTCGCTGAGCACCACGAACATGCCGTGCAGTTCTCGATGCTCGCCGAGCAGGCTCTGCCGGTTCAGATAGCCAGGGTCAATGTCCCAGATACGCATGGCCGCTGCCTGTCAGGAGCTGATCGCGGCCGTAAGGGCGCCTGCGACCAGGGGATAGGCGAACCGGTAGCCGGTGTGGATTGCCTTGTCCGGCATGACCCGTTGCGAGCCGAGCACGACGGTGGCAAATTCGCCGAGGGCGGCCTTGAGCAAGCAGCCGGGAACCGGCAGGATGGCCGGCCGGTGCAGCACAGCTGCCAGGGCTGCGGTGAATTCCCTGTTGGTCACCGGATTGGGGGCCACGCAGTTTAATGGACCGCGCACCTCGGTGTTCCGTGCCGCATGGAGCAGGAGGCCGATCAGGTCGTCAATATGTAGCCAGGACATATACTGCCTGCCATTGCCCAGCCAGCCGCCAAGTCCCAGTTTGAAAGGGGTGAGCATCTTGGCCAGCACTCCGCCGTTGTGGCCTAGGACAACGCCGATGCGCGCCGTAACAACGCGGATCCCCAGCTCTTCCGCGTGCATGGCTTCCTCTTCCCAGCGCCGGCAGACCGTGGCCAGAAAATCGCTGCCTGGCAGGGAAGATTCCGTCAGCACCTCATCCCTCCGTGACCCGTAATAGCCGATGGCCGAGGAGCATATGAGGGTATGGGGCCGCTGATCAAGCCGGGCAAGGGCGCGCACCAGGGTTCTCGTTCCGTCAACCCTGCTGCCCATGATCCGGTCCTTTTTGGCGCTGTCCCAGCGGCCGGCAAATACCGGTTCGCCGGCCAGATGAAAAACCGTGTCAACCCCGGCAAAGACAGCAGGATCTATTTCTCCCGCCGGGTCCCACTTGCGTGCTTCAACCCCTTTGAGCGTTTTGCTGATGCGGTCCGGATTGCGTCCCAGGATCACCGGGCTGTCCAGCCTGTCGACAAGGTGGGTCCCGATAAAACCTGTTCCCCCGGTTATGAGACTTTTCATGCTGTTCTCCCCCGTATGGTTCTCGATAATTGCGCCGTAATTGGCAGAGGACAATATCCGTTTCTACTCACCTGCGCCGATCAGCGGCAATTCTTTGTCAATGGCAAAATATACCACATAACGTTTGCGCATGGCATCCGCATCGTTTACTTCCTTGCAGCGCCTGCACAGTTGCCGGACTAGTTCGTCATTTTCCTCTTCCGCTGTTTTTGTCAGATGGAAACGTCTGCCATGGTAGCCATTGCCTGCTTCCATGAAGAGAAAAGAGGCGCGGGGGTTGGTTTGCAGGTTTTCGTGGCTTTTGTTGTCGCCCATGATGAAAATCATTCTCCCGTCCTCGGTCATATGGGGTCTGGAGAAGATGGCGGTATTGACCTCACCGGTGCCGCTTGCGGTGGCAAAGACTCCGGTTCCCTTTGCGTCAGTGAAATATTTTTCAAGGTTCATGATTTTTCTCCTTGGTTGAGTTCTTTTTTCCGGAATGGATAATCATCCGGTCTTATCTATAAGCTAGGGAGTTGTCTTTGTTTTGTCAATGTATTGTATAAATTTTGTATTGATTATTGGCCGCGGCATGTTTATTCTCTTAAATAAATGGGATTGCAGGGCGTTTTTATCCCCAGGGCATGATGCGCGGCTTGTCCGGCGTATTTCCCGTCAGTGGGGCCCCCTGTCGGTTTCTCGGCAATGAGGAAGGTTTGCTCGTTGTTGATCTGAACCACCCGCTGAGCCGTTATGCCCTTCAGCTGACGGTCCATGTCCGCAAGGTGGAAGCAGCGAGGGTGGAGCGGGGAGGCCCGCACGCCGAGCTGCCCTGCAGTGATCCGGTGTTTCTGGTGTGGGGCAGGAGATGATGAAAGGACGCGGGCCAGCACCAGCCGCCTTGCCGGGTTCTCTGGGCAAAGGCGAGTGATTACGGACTGTTGTGGAGATTGTCCCATGTACAAGATCGGCACACTGGCAAAAATGAGCGGTTATTCTCCCAACCTGCTGCGGGTTTGGGAAAAACGATATGGTTTTTTCATGCCGCTGCGAGGTCCGGGCGGGCAGCGTCTTTATCCTGAAGAGGATCTCAAGCTGTTGCTCGTGATCAGGAGCGAACTGGAAAAGGGAAGAAGTGTCGGTGAACTGGCTATGCTTGGCCGCGGGGTATTGCTGCAAAGCGCCGGGGTGCCTGTCGGCGCCGGCGCAATCAGGGAGCCGCAACATGTCTCAAATGCCGGCGGGCATGAGCGTTTCGTTGGCCCCATTGTTGAGGCTGCCGGCGCCCTGGATATGCGTGCCCTTACCGCAAGCCTTGACGCCGCCTTTTCCCGTCTCAGCCCGGATGTGGTGGTGCACAAGGTGATCGCCGTGGCCATGGAACGAATCGGCGATGAATGGCTGCGGGGCCGGATCAGTGTGGCCGGGGAGCACATGGTCAGCAGCCTGATGGAATACCGGCTGCACAGTCTGTTTGAGGCAAGCGGCCCCCATGTTGGCCCATCCTCTGGGCAAGCGCCGGCCATCTGCGCCTGTTTCCCTGAGGAGCAACACCGGATAGGTATATTGAGCGTGGCATACTACCTGGCCAGGCAGGGTCTGCCGGTCCTCTATCTCGGCGCCTCGCTCCCCTTTGCGGCCCTTGCCATGTCAATCAAGCAGGCGGGTAGTGGGAGCGTCTGGGTATCGGTGACCAGTCCGGAGATTTATCAGCGTAACCGCAGGCAGTTCATGGATCTGCTTGCCGGCTTTCCCGGCATCAGGTTTATCCTCGGCGGGCAGGCGGTGACGGCGGAGGATGAACAGCTCAGGGAGGCGGGGTGCCATGTGTGTCCCCACCCATGTTCCGCAGCGGATGCCTTCCCTATTTACTTGACAAAGGCTTCTGTTGGCGACGGTTGCCAAAAACAGGCAATTGCAGCGGAAGACTTATGAATGTGCAACTTACCTTGATTTGCAATTTAAAATGATTAATTTATTTGGTAGAATTAATAATGATTATCATGTTAACAAGACCATATGGAGGTTGCTATGAACGTATATGACTATTGTGAAACAGTGACCCTGGAACTTGGCAACTGGAGGAAGAAACTCGCCGTGCTTGATCATAAGATTGCCCTTCTTCCCTGTGATGCCAAGGAGAAGATGCTCGGCAGCATCGAGGAGCTGCATATGATTGTCGCCGAGATGGAAGACAGGATTTACACCCTGGAGCACTCCTGTCCCACCTCATGGCGGCCCCTGAGCCGGGGAGAGCGGATCGGCCCGGTGATCATCAACTATGACGCGGTCAGCCGGGAAAAGGTTGATTATGATTTCGGCGGCTGACAAGACCGATAGGTAAGAAAACCAACAGGGGGTAAAAAAAGAGCAGCGTGCACGCTGCTCTTTTAGTGTGCTTTGCAAGCAGTATGGCATGGCTGCCGGAGGCCGCGCTGGTCTCCATTTTCATTTGAGGATGCCTCTGACAATGACATCCACCGCCTCTGCAGGGGAGAGTCCGTGGACCATGAGGGTTTCAAGCTGCCGTTTGTCCACGCTGCCGATGGCGGCCTCATGGGTCACCTTGGCCAGGGGGTTGGTCACCCGCACCACCGGAATGGCGCTGGCCACGGCCTGGTCCTTGACAATCTCCATGCAGTCCACATGGCCCCGGGCCCCGGCGGCGTTGCCTTCCGTGATGCCGGTTATCTCGGCCGAGGCTTCATCCTCAAGGGCGACCCGTGTTTTGATCAGCCCCTTGGCCTGCTCCCCAGCCAGCACCACCTTTTCCGTTATCCGTATCACATCACGGCCATGACCGAAGACCCTGGTGGTCAACTCCGTTATCGCATTTTCGCCGGCCTCGACGGTGTAATCGATTTCCAGCTTGCCGACCCTGCCGGTGATGAGATTGAAGTCTCCGAAATATCTGCCGTTTTTGCCGACCCTGACCATGGCCCTGGGGATGGCTTCGACGCCGCCGTGCATGCCGTGGAAGTGGGTCTCGGCATAGCGCATTTCCGCCCCTTCTTCGATAACGACCACCGCATCCATGGCATGGATTACCTCCTCGGCGTCGGGAAAGATGCAGTGGGCGATAAAAGAGGCCGCGCTATTCTTTTCCAGCCGCACATCCATGCTGATATGCTGGGACCCTTTTTTGTGGAGAACACCGAAGCAGAGGTGGACCGGATTGTTAAGCCGCATCCCTTGCCGCACCCTGACCTTGGCGCTGATGCCGGAAGCTGTCTCAAGTGCCTCAACCTCGACCCCTTCAACCTGCCGGGCGCTCAGTATCCTCTGGCCGTCGGCCACCAAATGGGCCGTGGCGCTGTCTGCCAGCACCGCCCGGTCACCCCCGGCAGCACCGAAGGCCTGCATGAGCTGATCAAGGGCTTTCATCGGCACACACCTCGGTTGCACAGGCCAGACACTGCCGTGATTTGTAATATGCCGCCACCTGTTGCGGCGACCCGGAGGAGACGATCCTGCCCCGGCAGATCTGCGACGCCCGGTCGGCAATCATGGCAATCTCCTCACGGTGGGTAATCAGCAGCACGGCCGAGCCGTTTTCCTTGCAGGCATGAATCACATTGATGATGTCGTGGATGGAGAGCATGTCAATGCCAGAGTCGGGCTCATCGAAAATGGCCAGCCTGGGATGCAAGGCCAGCATGGAGGCAAGTTCAATTCTTTTTCGTTCCCCGCCGCTCAGCGACCGGTCAACCATCCGCGCCAGGTAACGGCCGGGATGGAGTCCGACCATGGCCAGATATGGGGCCGGATCAAGATCGCTGTTTTTCAACGTCAGGTACTGGGCCACGGAGATGCCTTCAAACCTCACCGGCTCCTGCCAGGCCATGGTGATGCCCAGCTGCGCCCTTTCATGAATTCGGCGGGTATGGATGGCCTGCCCGTCAAACAGAATTTCACCGGCGCTGGGCCGGTATCCCTCGCAGCCCATAATGAGGTAGGCCAGGGTGCTCTTGCCCGTGCCGTTGGTCCCCAGCAGGGCATGCACCTCCGCGGCCTCGACTGACAGGCAGAGATCATCAAGTATCCTGGTCGGACCCGCCTGAAAGGAAAGATTTGTTATCTCAAGCAGGGGCATTGTTGTTGGTCAGCTCCAGGGCAGTGTCACTACTCAGGTGCATAGTCTGTAAGTGTTTAGTCTGTTAGTAATGGGAAATTACCAGATACGGACCGCTTTGTCCCCTTCATTCTGACCATTTTCATGAATAGATTTCAGTCTGGATGCATCATAATAAGGTTGTATCGAGGATTTTTTTGCCTAAACAGGCTGTGGTCTAATAGGCTAAACACGAGTTTATGGGTTGCAATGGACATGGCAGATTCCTGTGGGTGTCTCCTTGGCATGAGGAAAATATTTTCTCTTGAACCAGAAGGCGACATTGACCAGCGAAATCAGCACCGGCACCTCGACCAGGGGACCGATCACCGCGGCAAAGGCCTGGCCGGAATCGATACCGAACACGGCGATGGCCACGGCAATGGCCAGTTCAAAATTGTTGGAGGCGGCGGTGAAGGAGAGGGTGGCCGACTGTTCATAGGTGGCGCCGGCCTGCATGGACAGAAAGAAGGAGACCATAAACATCACCAGGAAATAGATGGTGAGCGGCACCGCGATGCGCACCACGTCAAGGGGCAGCTGGACGATGTATTCACCCTTAAGGGAAAACATGACCAGGATGGTGAAGAGCAGAAAAACGAGGGTCAGCGGGCTGATTTTCGGCAGCAGTTTCTCCTGGTACCACTCTTCCCCCTTGGTCTTCACACCGATCAGCCGGGTCAGCATGCCGGCGATAAACGGGATGCCGAGATAGATGAAGACGGATTTGGCGATCTCCGCCATGGAAATATCCACCACCGCGCCGGCAATACCGAGCCATTTGGGCAGGATGGTGATGAATATCCAGGCGTAGAGCGAAAAGAAGAGCACCTGGAAGATGGAATTAAAGGCCACCAGCCCGGCGCAGTATTCCCGGTCGCCGCAGGCCAGGTCGTTCCAGACAATGACCATGGCGATGCAGCGCGCCAGGCCGATGAGAATGAGGCCCACCATATACTCATGGTGGCCGGCAAGAAAGGCGATGGCCAGTCCGAACATGAGGATGGGGCCGATGATCCAGTTCTGCACCAGGGAAAGCAGCAGCACTTTCCCATTACGGAATACCTCGTGCAGCTTTTCGTAGCGCACCTTGGCCAGGGGCGGATACATCATCAAAATCAGGCCGATGGCGATGGGGATATTGGTGGTGCCGACCTGAAAGGAATTGATGATGTCGCGGATGCCGGGATAGAGATAGCCGCCGAGCACGCCAGTAAACATGGCGAGAAAGATCCAGAAGGTCAGAAAACGATCGAGAAAAGAAAGGCGTTTTTTCTGCTGGGACATGACAGTTCGTCCTTATTATTGCGAATTAATGCTGACAACTCAGCCGCAGGCCGGCTGTTTTTTTGTCTGCAGATATGCCGCCAGCCTTTGTTGGTCCCGGGTAACCTCGGTAATCTCGGCCAGGCGTTTGCTGAGCACCTCCACGAGATCCTGCTGGAGGTCGCCGCCATCATCGATGAAGCGGTAGTACATCCATACGCCCCGCCGTTCGCCGGCAAGCCAGCCGGTATTGGCCAGGTAGGAAAGATGGCGGGAAATGGTGGACTGCGGCAGATCAAGCACCGCCATCAGGTCGCAGACACACAGCTCGCCGTGCATGAGCAGGCCGAGGATCCGCAACCGGACCTCTTCGGACAGGGCCTTGAAAAGTTTGACGGTATGATGCATCACGTTTTTTGTATATCCGCATATACGGATATGTGTCAAGCCGATTTTTTGTTGCTTAAAATTTTCCCATAGACTTGACAGAAAATGATGATTGAAATACATATAGCCATATGGCTATATGATAATAAGTGAGGAGGAAAACATGAAACGATTTGTCCGTGTGATGAAGGCCCTGTCAGATCCCAGCCGGGTGAAGCTCATGAAGATCCTCAACGTGAAGGAGCTCTGTGTCTGTGAACTGCGCCAGCTCCTCGGCCTGGCCCAGCCCACGGTTTCCAGACATCTTAAAATTCTGGAAGAGGCCGGACTGGTTGATTATCGCAAGGAAGGTTCCTGGATTATCTACCGGCTGAGCAGTGGGGAGGACTCCGAATATGCCAGGGTGATGCTGGGGAATCTCAAGGGATGGCTTGATAATGACCCGCAGGTCCGGCAAATGATTGACCGGTTGCCCCAGTTAAACAGGGAGCGAATCTGCGCCGCGTAGCAACTAGCCAGAAGCCGGAAGACAGAATTCAGCAGTCAGCGCTAGAAAACCAAAACGGCAATTTTTTTCAGGCTAGTTTAAGTAAACAAGGAAAAAGAAAACCCATGAAAACGCCAGATAAAACAATTCCCTGCGCCTGCGAGGGCGGAGGGTGCGCATTGGCCTCCTCCGCCCCGGCCAGACCGCAGAAAATCACCGTTCAGCAGTTAGGCGCGGGTCTTGTTGGCCTTGCTGTCTGGTATGTCCTGTATACCCAGCTGCTGCCGTTCTCCAACTTTTTCGCCTATCATCTGCTCGGTCTTGATCTGGGCAGCCGGCTGGGGGCCTCCATCCAGTTTTTTGTCTATGACACGCCCAAGGTTATGCTGCTGCTTACCCTCATTGTCTTTGTGGTGGGGATGATCCGCTCCTTTTTTACCCCGGAACGGACCCGCAGGGTGCTGGCCGGCAGGCGGGAGTCGGCAGGCAATGTCCTGTCCGCCCTGCTGGGTGTTGTCACCCCGTTCTGTTCATGCTCGGCGGTGCCGCTTTTCATCGGCTTTGTCCAGGCCGGCGTGCCGCTGGGCGTCACCTTTTCCTTTCTCATTGCCGCCCCCATGGTCAACGAAATCGCCGTGGTGCTGCTGTACGGCCTGCTGGGCTGGAAGATCGCCATGCTGTACATGGCCACGGGCCTTGCGGTGGCCATCGTTGCCGGCTGGGTTATCGGCCGGCTGGGTCTCGAACACCATATTGAAGACTGGGTGCGGGAGATTCGTATGGCCGAGCAGATCATCCTGGAGGAGAAACTTACCTGGCATGACCGCATGCGGATGGGCGGTGTGGCGGTGAAAGACATTGTCGGCAAGGTGTGGATCTACGTCGTGGCGGGCATTGGTGTCGGCGCCCTTATCCACGGTTATGTGCCGGAGAATTTCATGGCCGCCATCATGGGCAAGCAGGCCTGGTGGTCGGTGCCCGCGGCGGTAATCGTCGGCATCCCCATGTACTCCAATGCCGCGGGCATTGTGCCGGTGGTGCTGGCCCTGCTCAGCAAGGGCGCGGCCCTGGGCACGGTGCTGGCCTTCATGATGGCTGTCATCGCCCTGTCGCTGCCCGAGATGCTGATCCTGCGCAAGGTGCTGAAACCGACCCTGATCGCTGTCTTTATCGGTGTTGTCGGCGTCGGCATCATGTTTACCGGGTATCTCTTTAACATGATTATTTAATGGCTGCCATGACAGAAGAATGCAAGATGGTCTGCTTCTGCATCGGCTACACCGGGGGAGATATCCGTTAACCTGTGCCGCAGGCTGGCGATCAGCCTTGATTGGAGCTACGAAATGGACTGGAAGAGAGAATGGAAGCCCCTGGGCGGGATTTTGGCGGTTTTTCTCGGCTGCTATTACTTGCCTTTGGGAAACAGCCGTTTTGATCATGCGGTGATGGAGTCGTTGCACCTGGCCAAGTGGTACGCCCAGGAACATGTCCTGCTCTGTCTGATCCCTGCCTTTTTCATCGCCGGCGCCATCGCCGTCTTTGTCAGCCAGGCCTCGGTGCTGAAATATCTCGGGGCCGGGGCCAACAAGGTGCTGGCCTATGGCGTGGCCTCCATATCAGGCACCATCCTTGCCGTCTGCTCCTGCACCATTCTGCCGCTCTTTGCCGGTATCTATAAAATGGGCGCGGGCCTGGGGCCGGCCACCGCCTTTCTCTACTCCGGGCCGGCCATCAATATCCTGGCCATCATTCTCACGGCCCGTATTCTCGGACCGGAGCTGGGTATTGCCAGGACAGTGGGGGCCATCGCCTTCAGCGTTATCATCGGCCTGCTCATGCATTTCTTTTTCCGGAAGGAGGAGATGGCAAAGGTCGAGGCCCAGGCCGCGATGCCGGAACCGGAGGTGACCCGCCCGCTCTGGCAGAATACCCTTTATCTGGCCGCCATGGTCGCCATTCTGGTCTTTGCCAACTGGGGAAAGCCCGTCGAGCCCGCTGGTCTCTGGCAGACGATTTACGGCAACAAATGGCTGATCACCGCCGCTTTTGCCGCCGCTCTCGGCCTGATTCTCATGTTCTGGTATGGCCTGCCGAAATGGCAGGTGATCCTGGCCGCAGCCCCTGTGCTTATTTTTGCCTTTTTCTTTTCAGGTCACCCAACTCTGGCCTTTGTGGCCGGGGTTGTCGGCCTGAGTGCTGTCATCAGCCCCAGGGAGGATGAAACAGGGGCGTGGTTTGCGGAAAGCTGGGGTTTCGCCAAACAGATTCTGCCGCTTTTGCTGTTCGGTGTGCTCATTTCCGGCATTCTGCTCGGCCGTCCGGGAGAGGAGGGACTGATCCCCTCCGTATGGATCAGCCGGGCCGTGGGCGGCAATTCGTTGGCGGCCAACTTCGTCGCCTCCTTTGCCGGGGCCTTCATGTATTTCGCTACCCTAACCGAGGTGCCGATCCTGCAGGGATTGATAGGAAATGGCATGGGCAAGGGGCCGGCCCTGGCCCTGCTGCTGGCCGGTCCGGCCCTCAGCCTGCCCAATATGCTGGTGATCCGCAGCATCATGGGCACCCAAAAAACAGTGGTCTTTGTCAGCCTGGTCATTGTCATGGCCACGATATGCGGGATGATTTACGGTTCATTTTTTTAACATACCTTTGGGAATAAATAAAAAATCATAAACAGGGAGAATATCATGGAAATCAAAATCTGCGGCCCCGGTTGCCCAAGATGTCATGAAACGGAAAGAGTGGTCAATGAGGCCCTTGGCCAGGCTGGTATCGCGGCAAATGTCGAAAAGGTATCCGATTTCAGCGAGATCGCCAAATTGGGGGTTTTCGCCACCCCCGCCGTGGTGATAGACGGCAAGATAAAATGTACCGGCAAGGTGCCGGCAAAAAAGGATGTGCTGTCCTGGTTGACATAAGGTGCGTGCATGCCGGAAAAATTTCAGGTTCTCTTTCTCTGCACCGGCAACTCCTGCCGCAGCCAGATGGCGGAAGGCTGGGCCAGGCAACTGCGCGGGGATGAAATCATTGCCTGTTCGGCGGGCATTGAAACCCACGGCCTCAACCCATTGGCCGTCAGGGTGATGGCCGAGGCCGGGGTGGACATCAGCGGCCAGAAATCCAAACTAATGGCGGAGCTGCCGCGGCAGTCGTTTGATCTGGTGATCACGGTGTGCGGCCATGCCGATGAGAACTGCCCGTTTTTCCCGGGACCGACCAGGGTGGTGCATCACGGTTTCGATGACCCGCCGAAGCTTGCCGCGGCTGCGGCGAGCGAAGAGGAGGCCCTCGGCCATTACCGCCGGGTGCGGGATGAGATCCGTGATTTTATCAAAGCGCTGCAACTTTGAACCGGGGCGATAACATGTCGATCAAACACTATCTCATGGCGCTGCTCATCGCCATGCTGGCCGCAGGCCCGGTCCTTGCCGCCGATGGGCAGCAGCGGGATTGCGTCGCAAATTTTTCAGCGTATCTGCGCTCCTTTGATTACCGGGAACGGGAGGAAATGAAGATCAAGACCGAGGAGCTGAAAAAACTCTACCGGGAGGGCCGGGTGCAGATTGTCGATATTCGTTTCCCTGAGGAGACAGCCTTGTGGGGCATCAGTTTTGCTAGCCGGATCCCGATAAACGAGCTGCCGGACCGCCTGGCTGAACTTGATAAGAGCAAAATTATTGTCACCGTCTGCCCTCATGATGACCGGGCCTCTATTGCCCGCCATTATCTGGCGCTGCAGGGCTATCAGGCACGATACCTGGTGGGTGGCCTGCTTGGGCTGGCCGATGCCCTCCGGGGTGATGATGCCCGTGAATTTTACAAGGCCACCACTGATCAACAAAGAGATGAAGTGAATCCTCCGACCGGGGATTCGCTGGCAAAATAATGGAGAAAAAAGTATGCGAAGCAGGATGCTGGGATGTATCGTTTTTGCAGTGCTGCTGCTGTTGAGTGGTCCGTCCCTGGCGGCTCAGCAGCAGGAAATTCCTGTAAAAAACATGGTGACCATGGTTGATCTCGGGGCCGGCAAATGCATCCCCTGTAAAATGATGGCCCCGATCCTTGACAAGCTGCAGAAGGAATATGCGGGCCGGGCTGCCATTGTCTTCATCGATGTGTGGGAGGACCGAAGCCAGTCGCAAAAATTCGGTATCAGTTCAATCCCGACCCAGATTTTCTATGATAAAAGCGGTAAGGAGATTTACCGGCACGAGGGGTTTCTGGCTGAAGAGGGGATTGTCGCCAAACTGAAGGAACTGGGTGTGGCAGAGCAGCAGGAAAAGTGATCATAATGGATTCCGTTTTTCTGCTCGTCAACGAATGGATGGCCGGCACGACCGCCATTGCCGCCCTGGGCTGTTTTGCCTGGGGGATGATCAGCGTGCTGTTCAGTCCCTGCCACCTGGCCTCCATTCCATTGATTGTGGCCTATGTGGGCGGCCAGGCCCGACTTGTCAGGGGCCGGCAGGCGGTCTGGTATGCGGTGCTGTTCAGCACCGGGCTTTTTATCACCATTACCCTGGTGGGGATTATCTGCGCCCTGCTGGGCCGGATGCTGGGCGATGTCGGTCCCTACTGGACCATTTTGGTGGGATTGATCCTGCTGTGGGTGGCCATGGACATGCTGGGCCTTGCCAGCTGCTGTCTGCCGGGCGGCGCCCTGGGCAGACTGCAGCTCAGAGGTTGTTGGGGCGCCTTTGTCCTGGGGCTGGCCTACGGAGTTCTCTCCGGTTCCTGCACCTTCGGCTTCATTGCCCCCATTCTGGCCATTATCACCGTGCAGAAGCAGGTGATGACCGGGGTGCTGCTCATCCTGCTCTTTGCCGTTGGCCACTGTCTGCCCATTGCCGTGGCAGGGAGCTCCACCGCCGCGGTGAAGCGGTTGACGTCAAGCGCATTTTTCGGGCAGGGCAGCCTGTGGTTCCGCAAAGGGGCGGGGGTGGTGATTGGCGGTCTGGGCTGCTATTTTTTAGTCCGGCCTTTTCTGTAAACAGGCGGCGGACGCCCATTCAGGCCGGGGCGGGTTATCCGGCTACGTAATCTCCGACCATGGCCTTTTGCAGGCGGGCAAAAAATGCCTTGACCTCCGGCGCGCCCTCGGCCGGTGACCATGGGGCGAATTCGACCGCCGTCTCCGCATCATACGGGCCCTGCTTGGTCTCGAAAAATACCGATTCGTCAGCCCGGGGCATCCAGGCATGCCAGATGTTCGGCGGCATGTCAAAAGCAACCACATCGGCGCCCGGTCCAATGGTGACCCGTTCGGTGATGCGGCTCTCATTGTCAAAGAACAGCACATCGAAAAGTCCGCGGATAACCATGGAGAATTCGCCTTTTGTGGTGTGCCGATGGGGGCGGAAATATGATCCGAGTCTTGCGGCGATCAGCAGCCGCTGCACCGGATCGGCCGCTGATTCATGGATGTTGTGATTGGTCCGTTTTCTGGCGTTTGAAGCCGCCTTTACAAGTAGCTCA
This sequence comes from Thermodesulfobacteriota bacterium, assembly GCA_040755455.1. Lineage (GTDB taxonomy): Bacteria > Desulfobacterota > Desulfobulbia > Desulfobulbales > SURF-16 > SURF-16. The sequence continues at coordinate 61,543 of JBFMAY010000020.1, forward strand.
TTGAACAGATGGGAGGTGATCAGTTTCATGTGACGGCACCCTGGAAAAAGTTTGTCGTGTGAAGCACTGCAAGGCGGATGGCAATGGGGGTTGCTGCCCCGGGGACTTCGGGGAGATCAGCCCAGAATATCCCTTTTCATACTGTCGAATTGCTCCTTGCTGATCTCACCGGCGGCATATCTTCTTTTCAGAATATCCAGCGCTTCCTCATGGCCGGAAGATTTTTTGCCTGTGCTTCTGATCAGGGAAACAAGAAGAAAGATCAGGAGAACCGAGAAAAGAACCATGAACATGCCGCCGCCGAACCAATTGCCCGGCCACCAGCACCACTCCCCATATCCGCGCATATTTTTACCTTTTGTTGATCAATTTATCCGTGCCCGCCGTGATGAAGAGAAGACGGGATGGCGGTTATGCACAGAGTTTCTTGGCGATTTGTGCAACATGGGCACCCTGGAAACGGGCTCCGGCGAGTTCGTTGGCGCTGGGCGAACGGCTTCCTTCCGGCCCGGCAACGGTTGAGGCCCCATAGGGAGAGCAGCCGCTGATCTCATCACCGGTCATCTGGCCCTTAAAGGTATACGGCAGCCCCACCACCACCATGCCCTGATGCAGGAGAGAGATGTGAAAACTTAAGATTGTCGACTCCTGACCGCCGTGCTGGGTGTTGGAGCTGGCGATGACGCTTCCCGCTTTGCCGACCAGGGCTCCGGTCATCCACAGCTTGCCTGTCGAGTCGAGGAACTGCCGCATCTGCCCACACATGTTGCCGAACCTGGTGGGCGTGCCGAAAATGACGGCATCGGCTGCACCCAACTCGTCAACGGTGCAGACCGGGATGTGGCTCTGCTGTTGCTGGGCCTGCAGCGCGCCCATCTTCTCCAGTACCTCCCGGGGAAGGGTTTCCGGCACGCGGCGCAGCTCGGCCGTAACGTCTGCCACCGAACGGGCCCCTTCGGCGGCTGCCTCGGCCATTTTGTACACATGGCCATACAGCGAGTAGTAAACAACGAGCACCTTCATGAGTTTCCCCTCCGTGATAAGGAGATGCTGTGCACCCCATTCATTATTTGGCGATGACAATTACTGATATGAATATCTCATCATCTCCTGCCGGATAAATCAAGCGATATCATCTAAACGTTCATGCCGATTTCATGGTTCCTCTTCTTTGAAAAGTTCTGCGGCGGCGAGAAGCGCGGCCCGGATAATCAGCTTTTCCGGTATTGCCTCGTAGGTGTCAGCCAGGGCGATGGTCCGACACTGGGCGTCGCCACAGGCATCGCAACAGGGGCTTTGCCCGATTGCGGCGCCGAGCCATTCTTCCAACGGCCTTTCACCTATCCAGATCCGGTTTGACTGCAGAGGGTCCCTGGTGAACAGCGGCAGGGGGAGGGAGTCGGTCTGCAACTGCACCTCGATGTCCAGTTCGGCAAGAGCCTTCCGCAATCTGGCAAATGCCCGTTGCGTGGCATCACCGGTGTCCTGGCAGCGCGGGCAGGTTTGTCCATCATGGATGACCAGCCTTTGCCAGCGAATAGTCAGTGTCTGCATCAGTGTCCTCAATATTCAAGGTTGAGCGGGGGGCGCTTTGCCCGTTTTCGCAGCCAGTTAACGGATTTTGCCACAGGCCGGCGGGTCGCCAGCCACCTTTCAAACCGGTATTTGCCCGGAAAGTCAAGCAGCATGACGCCGATGAAAATGGTGAGCAGCCCCTGGCCGGGCAGAACCAGCATGACAATGCCGGCAATGATGAAGACATAGCCGGCAAGGTTCTTGGCAAAGAGCAATGCCCAGCGGACAAACGGATGGTGCGTCGCCCAGGGGGTATGGTGGCGTTTGGCGTGGGCAAAGTAGTCGGATGGAATACGGACCACCAGCAATGGCACGATGACCAGCGAGCCGACAAAGGAGACAAGCGACAACCCGGTCAGCCACAGGAGCGTCGTTTCGTGGAGCTGAAAAAAATCGAACATCTTATCGGTAAAGGAAAAGTATCAGGACAGGGTGGCCGGTTGCGCGGCAATGCCGCACGGTATGATCCGGGGAAACAAAGAGAACTGTACCCTGTCTGCCGGTGATTTCAATGATTTTTTGTGTCCATGAAAAAACAGCAGGCATGTGCGGCAATGCCTGCAGCGGTTAATGGCTGACTGGAAGAAGTTTGGCGCAAGTCACTGAAGTAAAGGCAAGGGGGCGGCGCTGCTGACTTGCGGGAATGGTTGTCAGTTCAGTGCCAGTAAAAATGAACGGATGACGGCAAATCCCGCCGGCCGGCTGACATTATGTTCCGCTGTATGGCATCCTGCGCATCGGAGAGCGCTGTCCGTGCTGACACCGACCAATCGCCAAGTGCCGGTCAGTATCTGCTCGATGTTGGTTTCCCGGCAGTCGGCGCAAAGCCACGTTTTCTCCTGCGGTGGACAAGCCTTTTTACTGATATATTGATATTTCATATGTGACCCCATCCTGTGAGATTTGTCGATAATTCTAATATAAAAACAAACTATTAGAATGGGGTTAGGAATTGATGAGGATTTGGATGGCGGATCGTAAACGTGGGGTGACGGATGGATTGCCAATGCTGGCCAGGGGTTTGCCGATAAAAGGCCATGCCCCTCAACAGACAGTTGCGAGGGCTTATTTACGTGGAAATCGATGCTGAGGCCAGTTCATCCCTGGTGAAGATGACCTTGACCGGGACGTCCAGCATGTTGGTCCGGAGGAACTGATTAATTTTTTCGATGCCGCCGCCCTCCTGACTGTCGATGATGATGATGATTTTCTTGATCTCGCCGCCGAGCTGCATGACCTGTTGCACAGCGCGGATAATCTGGCTGCCGGAGGATGCCACATCCCCCACGATGGCCACCCTGTCGCCGCCCTTGATGCGTGATTCTATCCATTTGGGGGCATGGATGTTCCCCTCCTTCTTGATACTGTCCCGGACATAGAACACGCCGATTTCCTTGAGAAAGGCAGCCCGGCACAGGATGGATACGATTCCGTGCGACGGGCCGCCGACAGCATGAATGTCTAGATCCCTGATCTCATTGAATACAACCTCGCCGGCCAGCTGTATTCCCCTGTGTTTAAGGGAAATTTCCAGAAAATCAAAAAAAGTGCTCACCACCCCTGAGGGCGTTTTGAAGATGCTGTTTTTCTTGTAGGCCCGTTGTTGAATGAGTTCTTTAAGTTGTCGTTTCACCTCGGGTGAGTGTGTGTCCTCAACCATATTTCTCCTCTGCTGGCTTTGCCGGAGCAAAGCTGTTTGGGCCCGGGATAAGCCGCTGTCGGCAATCATGGCCGGGGCAGTGAGATGCCGGCAGCGGCTTGTTCGACCGGGCTGGATGAGCTATTTTTGTTTAAGCAGGTCTCTGATTTCCGCCAGCAGAGCTTCCTCCTTTGACGGCGGCGGAGGTGATGCCGGGGCTTGCTCTTCCTTTTTCGTTAAGGTATTCATTGCCTTGACAACCATGAATATGGCAAAGGCAATGATAAGAAAATCGGTGACTGACTGAATAAATTTTCCATAATTTAAGGTGACGGCCGCGACGTCGCCGGAAGCCTCTTTGATTGTTATTGCAAGGCTTGTAAAATTGACGCCGCCGATGAGAAGTCCGATGGGCGGCATGATGACATCGGCCACAAAAGAGGAAACGATTTTCCCGAAGGCGCCACCCATGATGATACCAACTGCCATGTCGACGACATTGCCTCGCATGGCGAATGTCTTGAATTCCTGAATCATGCTCATCGATACACCTCATTTGTCATTTGGTTTAACAGGCGCCAGCCGCGGCAGCGGCAGGGCCTGTAAGGATTGCGGCAGAGCCGTATTGCCGCAAAGACTATCCGCGTAAACTGTTCTGTGACGATATTCTCCCCTGAAATGATCTGCTACACCAATTGTTGTAGATGATTTTTTTTGATTTTCAAACGAGAAAGCAAGAGTTTTCAATCAGTGTCGTTTGTTGGCTGTTGCAACTGTTTGGTCCGGGCCGCTGCCCTGAACAGGGGAGGAGCCTACCCGGTTGCTTGTTCTGAAAAAAGTATGCCTGCAACATGGCAAAGCAATGACTCCGCCAGCGGCAGGAGACGATGGCGGGACAATAATGCGGCATGACCGGCTATGGCCGCAAGTGGAAGCAAGAGCTGAGCAGTAAATCTGAATCTGTACCGTGCCTATTTCCTGTCCTGTTTGTCCAGCACATCCTTGCTCCAGGAGAAAGCGGCCGCGACTTTGGGGAAGCCGATTGTCGAAACAAGGAGCAGCAGGGCATGATGGATCTCTTCCCGGGTGACCCCGGCCTCAAGGGCTCTGCGGGTATGGGAATGAACCGAGCCCTCTGATTGGGCGGCCGCAGCTCCGGCAAGCTGGATCAGATGAACTGTTTTTTCATCAATCGGACCGGATCGGCGGATGGTTGACCCGAGGGTTTCCAGCGCCGCCATGGCCTCAGGAAACAGGCTGGAAAATTCCTGATAGTTCTTGCTCAGTATCTTGCGTTTTGACATGGTAATACCCCCTGTGAGACAGCCTGCGCTGTCCTGGTAAAGAATTGATTGCCGTTAATGCTCTGGAGACGGCCGGATGGGCAGGCGGGATCATTTGCCATGGGTTTACCAGCAGACAGGAATATGGCGACTCCGCGCCTGTCAGGTCTCAAACCATCCCAGTTCACTTAAATAAAACGCGGTCAATAAGAAGCATCGTCTGTCATATCAGCAGAGCCTGCAGGTTCTCAAGGGCCTTTCTGCCGGCTGCTTCAAGTTCTTTTTTGTTCTCCTTGCCGTTCGGGGTCTCTAATCGTATCGTGATATAGTAGTCGCCTTTTAGAATATGCAGTGCGATCGTCCCGATGAAGGCCTCATCGCCAAGTCCGTTAAGATCAATCCGGCCTTCGGAAAGAATTTTTTTGGTATTTTCAAATATGGCCTTCGCATTCTGCCCTGAATCCACAACAGTTTTGGGCATAAAAAGTGTCTGTTGGACGCTGATCTGGAAAAATTTGCCGGAATCCGCCTTGGCGGCCCCGTAAAAGCATTTTTTCATGCCAACCGCCGGTTTCTCATCACATTGGCCTTCTTTCAGTATTTCACCGATAAATGACTCAGCCTCTGCCCTGCTGATGAGTTGTGCGGGTTCAATTATTTTATTCACTGCCGCGATCGCCTTACCGGTCCCGGCCTCTGATTTTTTGTCCGGGCTGTTATCATTGGTTTGCAGATCTCCTCCACATCCGGCGCAACACAACAGCGTGACGAGGATAATTAATAAGAGGCCTAGGAATTTTCTTGCCATTTGTGCTTCCTTTCTTTTTTGCTGGTTTTGGTATTAAGCAGTTGTCAATAACATGGCCATATGAATGTCTAGAACGACATAAGGAGCCGTAACGAAATAGTTATAAAGAGACAAGTTATTTCGTAACGGCTCCTAAGTTGGTTTGTTTAAAAGAATACTCTGGCCATCTCATTTTCAACGGTAGACAACGCCATATAGGCCAGCTGTTTGCTCAACAGTTTGATTTTATTATAAAATGTAATTGTTTCACTAATTTTTTTTCATAACCTCGTATTAATAATGCTGTATCAGATAATTTTCAAGTATTAATCATCACGATTTTTTACAGACTGAACAGATAGGGACAATGTCATGCTGTTTTTCGTTGCAGCAGATCAAATTATAACAAAAAATAATCTATCAGGGACGGAATTTTTTTTGCTTGCTAAAGTAAGCGGGGGGGATTGTGTTGTTATTATTTAATATTAAATGGTTATGATGGAGACCAGAATGGGGTCACGCAAAATACACCGAGTCGGAGCCGTCAGATAATTGGCGGCTTGACCAATAAAATCGTGCGAAAATATGTTCATGCTGGCATCAGCATTGACCATGCATTTCATATCTGAAGACTTTTTTCCTCTCGCAAGGAATTCAAATCAATTCCGTATTTGTTAATCTTGTCATAAAGGCATTTTCTTGAGATCTCCAGCGTTTTATATGCAGCAGTGATTTGGCCGTTATGCATGCGCAATGCAGCAACAATATGGTTTTTTTCCGCCGCATCCACCGCTTGCTTTAAAGTGAGAGCAGGAGGCAGCACGCTTGCCGGTTCCGATTGCTCGTTGTTTGCTTCAGACTCTTGGGGTGTCCCGCGGTATACGCATAATCTTCTGGCATAATTTTTCAGTTCCCGTACATTCCCCGGCCAATCCTGCTGGGTTATAGCCTTTATGGTCGCTGAATCCAAGAAATCCGTCTTCAGCCCATGCTCGCGGCCATATTGGTCACAGAAATGTTTAAACAGCAAGGGGATATCCGACTTGCGGTCTTTTAAAGGGGGCACCGTGATCGGCAATACATACAGGCGGAAATACAGATCTTGGCGAAAAAGACCTGCTTCAATTTTCTGGGCAAGGTCGCTGTTTGTTGCGGTGATAATTCTTGCCCCCAGCGGAATGGAGTCATTGGCCCCCAGTCTGGTGATGGAATGATCTTCCAAAACCCGCAGCAGCTTGGCCTGAAGATTGACCGGCAGACTGCAGATTTCGTCAAGGAAAATCGTGCCATCCCCGGCAAATTCAAATTTGCCGAGCTTGGTCTGTCCGGCACCGGTGAAGGCCCCCTTTTCGTAACCGAATAATTCAGCTTCCAGCATGTCTATAGGGATTGCTCCCATGTTAACGACGACAAAAGGCGCGTCTTTTCGTTTCGACAGGTTATGTATGGCCCGCGCCACCAGCTCTTTTCCCGTGCCGGTCTCCCCGGAAATGAGAACAGGATCGTCTTCCCCCGCCACAATCCCGATAGTGTCATAAAGACGCTGCATCAGGGAATGGGTACCGATCAACCCATGGAAACTGCTGCGTTTCTCTCTGGCAAGTTCCAGTTGCCGGCTGAGAATTCTGTTGTTCAGGATGAGCTGCATTTTTTCAACGGCCCTGGTGAGGGAGGCCAGGAGTACATCCTCATCCACCGGTTTTTCCAGGAAGTCATATGCTCCCTTTTTCATGGCGACCACCGCCATGTCCACATCGCCGTGACCGGTGATCATAATAATCGGTAAATCCTCGTTCATTGCCTTGACCTGCTGCAAAAACTGCAACCCGTCTATCACCGGCATTTTCACATCAGCAATAACAGCCAGATAATTGCACGAAGAAAGAGATTCCAAGGCCATGGCCGGTTTATCAAAGCTGTCCACCTGGTATCCGTGCATAGTCAAGGTCTGGTGAATGGCGGTCAGCAGATAAGGGTCATCGTCAACCACCATTATTTTGTTGTGGCAGGGGGCATAGTTTGGCATCAGCTCATTCCTCTTTCACGTGGGCAGGAAGGTGAACATAAAAACAGGCGCCAAGTCCGGGAGAACTTTCCACCTTGATAAAACCTGAAAAGTTGCGGACTATCCGGTCAACGATGGATAAGCCGAGGCCCATTCCCAAACCCACTTCCCGGGTAGTAAAAAAGGGATCGAAAATCTTGCTCAGATCATCCGGATGAATCCCTGCGCCGTTATCCCGGATTGCGGTTACGATATACTCCTTTTCCAACAAGTTCTCAGGGTCAATATTTCGTGCAGAAAAGGTTTTTATCGTTAAACGGGGTGATTCCGCATCACCCATGGACTGGATGGCGTTCTGAATGAGATTCAAGAAAATCTGTTCCAGTCGTACGTCATGACCAACGGTCGGCGGGATATTGCTGGCCAAATCCAATTCGACCTCGATGTCAGAAAGTTTGAGCTGGGTATCGAGGAATGTAAGGATATTTCTTAAAATCTGGTTGATGTCAACCGGATAGGTGTCAGGAACTTCTTTGCGGGCAAAGCTTTTGAGACTTTTTATAATGGACGAGGCCTTTTTGGCGCGGTCGATGATGACATGAAGATTCTCTTCAAGTAAAGGTTTATTCAGCCTCGGCTCGCTCAGGCATTTCAAGGTGTTGCGGGCAAAAAGGAGAATGGCGTTTAATGGCTGGGTCAGTTCATGCCCGATTCCCGCTGCCATTTCTCCCAGGCTGGCCAGCCGACCTGAGTGGATTAACTGCTCATGAGCCTCGCGGATGCCGGACATCATTTTATGGATATCACTCATATCCTTTGCGATCATCATGTGCAATATGCGGCCGGATTCCGTTATGAAGGTTGAGCCGTTCAGGCTGACACGTATCTTTCCTCCTCCCTTGGCGGTAAATTCCGTCTCAAAATTTTTGAATTCGCCTGCTGCGATAAGCTCCTTAATCCGGCCAGCGGCCTCATCAGCCACGAATGTCTCCAGACGCAGGCTGCCGAAATCCTTCAGCGAAAAGCCAAGCAGTCGGCAAAATTCTTCATTTGCCTTCACGAGTACAAAATTATTGGTCATGACAAAGAACAGATCAGAGAGATTCGCCAGGATCATGTTCGAAAAAACCTTCTCCGATTGCGTTTCTTCATGGGTCTTTAAAACCCGAACGACGAGTTCTCTTTTCTGTTTTTCGAGCAATTCAACCAGTTTGGCATCTGGTTCCTGTTTGAGGGAGTCCATCATAAACCTCCTGTGGTGAAGTTCACCTAAATTAAACATATCCAATCACTTTTGTCACCAAATTTACACATTAGAAAAATCGAGCTATTACAACATGCTAGTAAAAAAAGAGCCATAATATGTCACTGAACATATACAAACGGGCATGGTGCCGGCGCGTGAAAGATCCTTATGCTCTATGTGGAAAAATCTGTATAACTATTCGAAAATATTGAATATATTTTTTATGCCGGCGATGAATTCGAGGTTGGCGCGAAAAATGCGTTATAAGGCATTGACCAATCGGAAGCGCCACGAATTTGACTGAATAAAGTGATGAAGAATCAACTGATACCGACAGAAAAAGCAATGAAAAACCAGGCGTTAAGCCTTGAGCAGATAGCCTCGATTTGCGGCGTATCCCTCAAGCTTGTCAGGCGCTG